>JAEYYP010000017.1 GCA_023428425.1 Pseudomonadota bacterium | reverse complement strand
GGGGTGGGGCCATCGTGCCGGGCCGCCCGTGGTTGGGCGGCCCTTCCGCTGCAGCAGGCGTCAGGAGCTAGAGCCTGCAGTCTGTGTTGCCGCCCTCCCAGGTCAGCTTAAGGGAGGCGGTAACCTGTTCACCGGGTCGGAAGCGTGCACCGACGAGTGGCGTCCTCCCGCCGGGCTCGATTTCGAGTTCGCCGTCCTGGGAGTCCGGCTTGCCGCCATTTGTGGCGCTCGACGTCACGAGCACGAAGTTGACATTGCGTGAGCGGTCGGTTTCGGCCAAAGCGACGAGGGTGCGCTCGTCAGTGTATTCGAGGTGGCAGGTGACCGCCGTGCTGGACACGGTGACGACCGTCTCGGTGTTGGCTGGCGGCGGGATATCCGCCGCGCCGCCGAAGCTGGCGAGAAGCGTGAAGAGGAACTGCAGGAGAGCGTCGTTCATTTTCTGTCTCCGGTTGAGGGTCAGCGGATGTCGCAGCGGGTGAAGATGACGTTGTCGGTGCCGGATTCGGCGATGAGCACTGGCTCGTAGCCGAGGGGAGACTTGCACCCGCCGGCGACGAACAGGTTGTCCCGGTGGTCGCCGGCAGCGATGATCTCGAGGCCATAGCCTCGGCCCAGCTGCTTGACGGTGGTTCGGCTGTCATCGCCGATAGCGACGATCTCGGCGGTGCCGCCGACGGGCTGCTCGAAGGTCAGCAGCGACCCGTCGCCGACCTGGCGGAGGTCGGCATCGGCCAGCGCCTGGGACGCAGCGGCCAGGGCGAGGGCGACGAAGGTGAAGGTGCGGATCATTTTGTGCTTCCTTTCGCTCGGGATTACTGGCCGACCACGCCACCGGTGGGCGTGACGATGAAGCCCCAGTTGTCGACGATCGGGCAGGACGTGTTCACCTCGTAGTATCCGGGCAGCCAGTACCAGCCGAACCGGGTGTAGCAGCGGTTGCCATAGAGCGGCTGGTACCAGTCGTAGTCCTGGGCGTAGCGGGGATCGAAGCTGGTCTGGTGACGATCCGACCACGGCTCGTCCTGACGCGGGTAGACCTGCTCCAGCACCTCGGCGATGCGCGACACAGCGTCGCCCGACAACACGATGACATTGGAGTTGTCGCCGTGATTGATGACGTTCAGTCCGTCCTGCGCGGTGGCGACGGCGGTCGAGGCGATTAGGGCGAAGGCGGCGGCGGTGACGATCTTGTGCATTTCTGGCTCCTGAGGTCCGGCGTGATTGCCGGTGATGCAGGAGACAGCGAAGGATCAGCCGGTATTTTCGCCGGGGCGGCCGCCGACAGACCAAAAAACTGTGCTGCCGGTCAGCACGGGGCAGGGCAATCCCCCTGATCGGTGGCAGAAAATGCTTCCGGGACGGAGAGCTTTGGCATTTCGCGACTGTCAATATGGATCGACCGGGCGAAGGCGACGCCCTCGGCCGGATCGAGGAAGTAGTGCCAGCGCATGACCCGATCGCCCGAAAGCGTCAGCAGAGTACCATCGGGCAACATGTGCGGAGCCTCGCCCCCGGCCTCGAACCCGTCGAGGACCATGCCGGACATCAGGTCGAGGATGATCGCGGTGTCACCCACACCGGTCGCCACGATGTGGCGGCCGTCAGGAGTGAGCTTCGGCTCCATGGCGTAGAACTCCGCGCTGGTGCCCGGCTCGACATAACTCCGGACCACTTCGCCGGAACGGGCGTCGTACAGCGTTCCATAGCCGGGCGCCGACAGCAGCAGGTTCGCTCCATCCGGCGTGAACGCTAGATCGAAGTCTCCACGGGTGACGTCTGTCGAATGCGCGGCTATACTGAACATGTCGGTCGCCACCGACCAGATGATGGACCCGGTATCGTCGACCATGCTGATGGTACCGACCCCGTCGATGATTGCCGTTCGTCCGTCGCCGCCGCTGCGGGCAACGAGTATGCGGCCATTGCTGCTCTCGAGCGCCGGAGCGCCAGGCACCAGGCCCTCGAGCGCCGGGCTCGGCAGAAGCTCGCCGGTCTTGGTGTCGTGGATCTCGATCTCACCGGCTACCGGGTCGACTAGGGTTACTGTCCGGCCATCAGGAGAGACCGAAAGGCGCGAACTAAGGTTGTGGTTGCCGAAGGGGCGGCGGAATATCGACTTGCCGGTGTCGGTGTCCCACACGGAAATCTCGTCGTCCTGACCGATGGCGATCAGGTAGCGGCCGTCGAAGTAGCCTGCCAACGACGTATCGATCGGCATGCTGGACAGCTCAGTGCCACTCGCGACGTCAACCACCGAGACGTCTTCGTAGGTCGCATCTGTGACAACCTTCCGCATCGCCATTCGGGTGCCGTCGGCTGAGAGGATGAACGAACCCGCCGGGCCATATTCCTGGATCAGCGCCGCCGGATCGACCTGCCAGCGGCTCAGCGTTTCGGGAAATCCGACCAGGATGCTCTTGCCGTCTGGAGAGAACTCGAGGGTTGATGCGTAGCTGTTGCCTGGGTCGACGCGAAGCGACCACGCGTCGTAGAAGCGCGTGGAGTTGACCGAAAGCAGTCCGCTGGCGTCGGTAGAGGCAACCAAGCTCGAGTCCGGCGAAAAAGCGAATAGGCAATAGTCCCCGCAGCCCGTCTGCACCGGTGAGATATCGTCCAGCGACTGGCTGCTGGTCGCATCGAGCAGGTACGTGCCGTCGAGGGATTCGAGGATGATCAGCTCGTTATCCGGAGACAAGGTCATGTTCGTCCCAAGGCCGCTGATGGTCGCGACGCTTTCTGCGGTGTCCGTGCGGTATATCTCGATGAGCTTCCGTGTCGGCCAGGATATGGCAACCCTTGACCCGTCCGGCGACAAGGCGCCATTGAGCGGCGGTGGCCAGTCGCCCTCCTCCCCTGCCGGGGTGACGAACTCGGCGGCGTAAACCTGCTTCCGCGGCGTGACTCCGCCGATATACAGGGTCAGGCCATCAGTGGAGTTCGCGAGAATGGCAGGGTCGGGTCCCACAAAACCCAGGTCCAGCATTTTCCCTTCGGATGCGGACACAAAATCGACCGGCAGAATCTTGCTCCCCACGATGTCGATGAGGCGCGGCAGCGTATCCAGGGGCGCGAGCCCACCCATCCAGGCCAGCCGGCCATCGGGGGAGAAGGTGATTTCCTCCATGCACTCGAACGCGTCGGGATCGCTGGCGAGCACTGTCGACAGCCCCGTGTCGCTGTCACGGATGGCCAGCTCGTTGCCGCAGACCAGCAATGCAGAGGTGCCCGGGATGCTCAGTGCGTAGTCGTTGTCTCCCACCGAGCCCATCCGGAATAGGGTCGTCTGCGTGCCGTCGGGGGCGAAGCGATAGACATCGCGTTCCATGTATCGAGTGGCGATGATGCTGCCGTCCGGTGTGAAGCTGGCACGCGACCAACTGGTGTCGGAGGTGAGACTTAGGCCTTCCCGGGCTTCGCGGAGGGCGCGATTGAGCGCCACGGCGGCCTCGCTCACCAGTGGGCGTTCATTGCCGTTCGTGGAGTCTGGAACGGCGTCGATCGCAGCCTGGAGCGCGGCTACGTGTTCGCTATTGTCGAGTGACTGGCTGGAGAGCATCGCCAGCAGCTTCGAGCCTTGCGTGAGGGCCACATTCTTCTGCACGGCCGCTTCGGCCGCTGCCGCGTCGGCAAGCTGACGTTGTTGGTCAGCCTCGCCGGCGAGATACGAGAAGGTCCATGCGGAGGCCCCCGCCAGCACCACCGCCACGGCGGCGGCGATCAGCAGGTAGCGCTGCTGCCGCGTCGTCGTCTCGGCAAGCTTTCGCGCCGTGGTCTGGCGTTCGAGCTCTGCCCTGGCGCGGTCGGCTTCCGCTTCGGCCAGCCGGGTCTGGCGCTGCTGCTCGTCCTCGAGACGCCGCACGGAGGCTGCGACAAACTCCTTGGCGTGGGCGGGAGGATCGACAAGTGCCTCATCCATGAAGCCCTGTGCCTCCGCAACGCGCAGCGAATTGCCGAGCACGTCGCCGGTGTTGCGTCCGCCACGATGCCAGGCCGAGGCCGCCTGCTCCAGCCAGTCGCGGGTAATCAGACTCGCCCGCAGACGCTCGCTGAGCACGCGCAGTCGGTCCCAGTGGGTGATCAAGGCCTCGTGCGCCACCCGGACCGCGCGCCTCCCGTCGGCGCGCACGCCGACCGATACCACACGGGAGGCGATTAGCGCCTCGAACACAGCGCGGCGCGTATCGTCTCCTTCAACCTCCGCCTCGCGCGCCAGCACCGTGCCGTTCGCCACATCGATGCGAACCAAGTCGGCAAGAACCCGATCAACGAGCGCGTCGCTGATGCCGTTCTTTGCGAGGCTGAAGAGGGACTCGTCGGCCCAGCGCGAAATCGCCCCCTCGAAGCCGCCGATCTGGCGATAAGCCTCGAGCGTCAGGACGCCACCGGCCTCGGCCCGCTCGGCAAGTCGCGACAACACCGCCTGCAGCAATGGCAGGCTGTCCGGCGACGTTGCGGCGAGGCCCGCGAGCCGATCGGGCAGGCTCTCGCCGGTGGTCGGCTTGAAACTGAGGCCGGCCAGCGCGGCCGGCTGCGTCACCATTTCCGAGAGCTCAAACGGTGTCGGTCGGTCAAGCCTGAAGGTGCGATCGCTGCTGGCCAGCCGGGCCAGCGCCGGCACCGTGTCGAGACCCGCCATCTGGTCGCTGCGGATCGTGGCGATGACCCAGACGCTGCCGCTTTCGGCCAGCAGCTCGATCAGGTTGCCGAACCGGACCGCGACCGCTCCGGCGTCGTCCAGACCCGCCGCGAACAGTTCCTCGAGCTGGTCGACCACCAGCACGACCCTGGCCTGCGCCGCTGCCAGCGCCGACTTGAGGGCAGCAATCCAGCCTGGGGCGTCGGCCACCGGCGTGGCTCCGGCCCACGGCGCCAGTGCCACCGCCAGCGCCGCCAGGGGGTCGCTTCCGGGGCGCAGGCTGGCGATCTGCCATCGGGTTTCGCCACTGGTCCGCGCGGCGATGTCGCCTGCCACGCCAGCCATGGCCAGCGACGATTTGCCGGCACCGCTGCGACCGTGGACGAGAACGAACGCGCGCCCCATCTCGGCTGCCGTGCGCAGGCGCTCTACTACTTCCTCCCGGGCGCGGGAGCGGCCGAAGAACACCCGGCGATGCTCGATGCCGAAGGGTTCGAGGCCGCGGAACGGATTGCCCGACCACTCCGCTCCGGCCCCGGACTCATCGAACGACGACGCTCGGGCAGGCTTGGGCAAGCCAAGCAGCTCCAGCGCGCCATCGACCTGTCGCAGCGGCACGACCTCGACGCCGAGCGCCGCGAGTCGCGCCATCGTCGCGGGATCGCCGTCTCCGGCGTTGCCGTGCGGCAGGAACACGATGCAGCGCAAGCCATCGCGCCGCGCTGTTGCGAACAGTGAAAGCGAATGGCGGAGCTTCTCGGCAACATGAGCCACCTCGCCCACGGCAAGGTCGACGCTGCGGACGGCGCCGGTTGCCCAGACCAGCACGCTCGGCGCCGCAATGGCCGCGTCGGGGTTCAGCGACTGATGCAGCCGTTGCTGGGCCTCAAGCGCATGGGCGATGAAGGCGCTCAGCTTCCAGCTGTCCCCGACGTCGACGCGTTCAGACAGGTCGAGCCGGAAGTTGGCCGGGCCGAAATACTTCTCGATCACCCCCGTCCCGCGGCGGACGAAGCTGCCATAGTCTCCACTCATCCCGGCCTGGGTGCTGGTCCCGTTGATGCAGACGATCGAAACGCTGAGCTCGGGATCGTCGGCCAGGTAGAGCACCTCCACAGGGCCATTGGTGGTGGGGATGATGAGCCGGACGGTGCTAATGCTGGCCTCGGCGCTCACGGGAGGAAGGTCCCTTCGGCAAGGGGATTGCGCAGCAGTTCGAGCGCCAGGCGATCGGCCTCGACCCTGGTGTCGAGCACCGCTGTCGCCGTGCGCTGGCCGACGGCCTCGACGATCTCGATGCGGCTGACCCCCTCACCATCGAGGATCAGCAGGAGTTGCCCCGGAAACGGGGATGCGGTGCCCTCGGCAAAGGTCACGGTCACGTTGAAGTGGCCGGGAAACCGTGCGGCGGCGACGCGAACCGAGCCGCCCGGAAACGTCCGCTCTACGACCGCGCCGGCGCTCGCCGCGGCCATCGCCGGCAGCTCGAAACGACTCTGTCGCTGCAGCAGGGCGCGGAACGAGGCGTTGAGCGTCCGGTCGGCAAACAGGGCGCGCGTCTGATCGGGGGTAAGCGACAAGCTGCGATCTGCGAGGAAGCGAACGATCTCGGCCACTCCAAAGATCGGCGCATCCCGGTGCGGCCGGTCCTCGTCGGTCAACAGGCTGCGGGCGACGAATATCTCCTCGGTGCGTGCCGCGAGCGCGTCGTTCTCAGGCTTTCTGGCCAATCCAGTTCTCCGTGCCGGGCAGTCGCGCGACTATTCGCGCCATGCAAGTCTCTGTACACGTAGGGTTTAGCAAGTTTTCCGATCGGCTCGTATCCGGCGAGAGCAATGGCACGCGAATTTCTGCATGAGATCGACGATACACTCGACCGCCAAGCGGCTGATGGTCGGTATTGGTGCCCGCAGGACGATCGCGACGTGCTGAGGAACTGGACCGGCGGTCACTCGGAGGATTTCAACCTCGCGCTCTACCAGGTGGTCAGGCTGGTTCGCGCCATGCAACTGGCCGAGGGCGACTATGTCGGCTTCCTGTACCTGCGCTTCGAGGTACTGCGCACCTCGCTCTTCCGCGCGGCCTTCAACGATCCGGTGGTTCAGCGGAGACTGAAGGGTACCATCGAGGTTTCCCAGCATGGCCTGACGTTCCTCGAGCCGGCGATGGCCACAGAGGACAAATCGTTCGACCTGGAATTCGTGCAGATGCCGAGGCTTGCGGCCCTGCTGGACATCCTGCATGCGGCTCTGGGATTCGAGCCGGTCCGAACCGCCCTTCTGGAGGTGACGGAAGCCCGAGCAGACGATCCGGTTGGTGCCGCCCGTGCATTGTCCAGCGGTTGGAACGCGTGGCTCAAGGGCAGGGTGAAAAGCGCCCACTATTCCGCCAAGGCCGATCATATCCGCGGCTTGCTGGAGGACGCCGACAAGTACCGGTCCTCGGCCATCGACAACGCTTTTGTGCTGACCGCGTGGCAGGCGCTTTCGCTGGGCAAGCTGGACGGCTTCATCCTGCTGCGGTCAGCTGCTCGTTCCGTCATCCGGTATCGCCAATCGCTGCGGATCGCCGAAAGCGAGCGGCAGGTCGGTCGGGCGGCTCCGCTGGGTGGCGCAGGGGAGGCGGGGGCGCTGGACGTCGAGCGAACCGTTGTCCGCGCGGTCGAAACCAACGACTGGTCTTCGCCGCTGGTGCCGCTCACCACGCCGCCGATCAACGAGGTGAAGTGGTTCAAGGATAAGGACAAGGACCCCAAGCTGCTTTTCGATTTCCTGGGGCCATCGGCCGGGGAGGATGCTGAAAAGGGGGCGCTGTTCGGTCCGGATGCCTTCGACTTGAAGTTCGGGACCACCCTGCTGCGGTGCAACATCTTCGGCGACCTGCAGAACCGTCTCGTCAACGGAACCCGATCCGGCCCCTATGCCGAGAACGAGTGGGAGGACGCCACGGTCCTCGACAACACCGGCTACCGGTCGGTTATCGAACGATACCGCGAAGTGACCGACGAGGCGACCCGGGTCATCCGGGCGGCGGCCGTCATCCTGCTGCGCGCCCGCGATCTGGGGGCGCTGCAGCTCCTGGCCGGCGACCCCTCGCCCGCTGTCGCGGCCTGGCTGGCGGGGTTGCAGGAGGCGGCGGGCGGCGCCCGAACAAAGGAACGGCTGCGGGACATTGACGCCGAGGGCGGCAACGTCGTTCCACTATTCCCAAGGCACGGCTTCACCGACGCCATCGCCGCACTGGCTGCCGCCGTCGACGGTTCGGCTCCAGCCGAGCCTGGCACGCGGGAGGTGGTCAAGCTCCTCACCGAGGCGATCCAGAAGTTCACGCGCAAGGGCTTTGCCCCCAAGGATCGTGTCGATCCCGAAAACCTTGAAGTCCTGCGAGCGGGCATAGAGCCCATGCTGGTCCTCAATGACCGGCTGCTGGACCTGCAGAAGTGGTTCGACGCCAACGGGGCCAAGACCAACTTCGAGCAGGATCGGGAGGTCATCCTGGCGCACCTGAAACTGCTGCATGGTCCAGGCTAGTCGGCTCGGAAGCCCTTCCCTTTCGCGCTGCCAAGCGGGCGGAACGCGGTCACGTTCATGATTAACGCATCGAGGCCGTGAGGTCGGTGCCCTGCATGATATTGAGGGACTGTACTGTCAAAGCGCGGGCCAGGGCGGAGCAAAGTCGCATCTGAATGCCGCGCGGGCGGTCCGGCGACGGCAGACGCCGGTCCGCGCATCGTCCGGGTCTCGAGTAGCAGCGTTCAGATGGCTTTCAGTTCCAAGCAGATTGTCCGCGGCGCACTCTGGACCATCGGCACCTATGGCGCGTCGGTCGGCCTGCGTTTCGGCTCCAACGTCATCCTATCTCGCCTCGTTGTCCCCGAAGTCTTCGGCGTGATGCTGATCATCGGCACGCTGCGCAACGGTATCGAACTGCTGTCCGATGTCGGCATCGGCCAGAACATCGTGCAGAATCCCAAGGGCGATCAGCGCGACTTCATCGACGTCGCCTGGACGATCCAGATGCTGCGCGGCGTGCTGCTGTTCAGCCTGTTGTTCGTTCTCGCGGCGCCGCTGGGGCAGTTGTACCAGCTTCCGGGCGCCGCCATCCAGCTGTCCGCGGTGTCGCTCGCACTGGTCGGCGCCTCTTCGGTGTCGATCTATCTGCTGCAGCGTCGGCTCCGGTTTGCCCAGTCGAGCCTGTTCGATCTCGGCATCGACGCCATCGGCGCCGTGCTGGTGGTAGCGCTGGCGTGGATCAGTCCGACCTTCTGGTCACTCATTGTCGCCAACATCCTGACGATCGCGATCCGCACCGGTGCATCCTATCTGCTGCCCGATGCCCGGAACTGGTTCGCATGGCAGCGCGACCACGCGCGGGAAATCATCCATTTCGGCAAGTGGATCTACCTGTCGTCACTGCTGACCTACCTGTGCGCCAGTTTCGATCGGCTTTTCCTCGGGCAGAGCATTCCGCTGGCGCTGCTGGGCATCTACGGGATTGCGCGCAATGTCGCCGACCTGCCGGCGGTGCTGTTCACCCGCCTGGGTCACTCGCTGGTCTTCCCCGTCATCGCGTCGAGCCAGGAGGCCCCGCGCGACCAGTTGCGGGCGCGCATTGCGCCGCTCCGCTTCAAGCTGCTGCTCTGCTGTGCCGTGTGCATCGCCCTCGGGGCGAGCGTAGCCGACTTCGCCATCATGATCATCTACGACGCGCGGTATCACGAGGCGGCTTGGATGCTGCCGGTGATGCTGCTCGGAGTCTGGTTCGGCATCCTGTGCAGCATGAACGAATATGCCCTGCTGGGGCTCGGCAAGCCGCTTTATGGTGCGTCGGGCAACCTCGCCAAACTCCTTTGCCTTGTGATCGGTATCCCGGTGGGCCTGCACGTCTACGGACTGCTGGGTGCCATTCTTGCGGTCGCGCTAGGCGACATCTGTCGGTACGTTCCCATCCTCTTCGGCCAACGCCGCGAGCGCCTGTCGTTCCGGGGGCAGGACCTACTCCTGACTGGCGTACTAGTGCTGCTGCTTGCCGGTTTCACCCTGCTGCGCTGGCAACTGGGGTTCGGCACGGCGTTCGATTCGGTGAGCCTGTCATGACCGTCGGCATCGTGGTCATTGGTCGCAACGAAGGCGAGAGGCTGATCGCCTGCCTGCGCTCGCTCGGCGAACTGGTGCATCGCACGCTCTATGTCGACTCCGGCTCGAGCGATGACAGCGTTGCGGCCGCCCGGGACCTCGGCGCGTCGGTCATCGTGCTCGATCCCACACTGCCCTTCACGGCCGCGAGGGCTCGTAACCAGGGGCTTGCCGCCCTGGTCGAGCGCTTTCCGGAAGTCGCCTACGTCCAGTTCGTCGACGGCGACTGCATGCTGGATGGGCAGTGGCTGCTCGAGGCCCAGCGCTTCCTCGATGCGCATCCCGATGTCGCCGTGGTCTGCGGGCGTCGGCGCGAACGCTTCCCCGAACGCTCGATCTACAACCGGCTCTGCGATCGCGAGTGGGACACCAGGATCGGCGAAGCGCTCGAATGCGGCGGCGACATGATGGCGCGCCGCGATGCGCTGCATGCCGTTGGAGGGTATGCCGACGACCTGATTGCCGGCGAGGAGCCGGAAATGTGCCTGCGCTTGCGGGAAGCGGGGTGGCGCATCTGGCGTATCGACGCCGAGATGACGCTCCACGATGCCAACCTGCTGCGGTTCGGCCAGTGGTGGCGGCGTTCGATGCGTGCGGGGCACGCCTTCGCCGAGGTGTCTGCCAGGCATGCCGGCTCGCCTCTGCGAATCTGGAAGCGCCAGACCTGGCGTGCCGTGCTGTGGGGTGCGCTGCTCCCCGGCGGCATCGTGATGGCGGCGGCGCTGCTCCATCCGGCCTGCCTGCTGCTGCTGCTGATCTACCCGTTGCAGGTGATGCGGCTGGCCCGTGGCGGCGGCTGGCAGGCTGCTTTCTTCATGGTCCTCGGCAAGTTCCCCGAGGCTCTGGGCGCTGCACGATACTATCGCAACCGCCTGCTGCGTCGGGCCGGCGGGCTCATGGAATACAAGTAGGGCGCCTATGCTGCCCCGTGGGACGTCTGCTTCGCCGCGCTGAACAGCTCCTCGAGTTCCCCGGCCAGCACGCGCCGGTCGTGCAGCCGCGTCACCCGGTCCCTGCCTACCTGCCCCATGCGTGTCAGCCGGTCGGGGCTGGCGGAGAGAGCGTCGGCCATGGCGGCGACCAGCGGGTCGTGCTCGCCGGGTGGAACGAGCCAGCCGCAACTGTCGTCGACCAGTTCCGGAATGCCGGCGATGGTGGTCGATATGACCGGCCTGCCCATGGCGAAGGCCTCCATGATGACCACGGGGAGCCCTTCGGCGTAGCTTGGCAGCAGCAGCGCCCGGCTGTCGCCGATCAGCCGGCGCACCTGCTCGTTGGTCCCCCAACCGTGCAGGATGACGTGATCGGCGACCCCGTGCAGCGCAATTTCTGCCTCGATCGCGGCGCGGCTTTCCCCGTCGCCGACCAGGATGACCCTGAGCGCGGGGAAGCGCTGTCGCAACGCGGCAACGGCGGCCGGGATGTGGACCTGGCCCTTCTGCGGACAGAGGCGGCCGACGCAGACGAGGGTCTGGTTGTCGGGCGGGACCGGCGGGGCGGCGGTGAACTGGTCGAGTTCGAGCCCGCAGCGGACGATATGGATCTTGTGGGCGTCGGCATCGCTGCGGGCAAGGCTCAGCAGGGTAGTTCGGCAGAACTCGGAGATGGCAACGACGAAGCTGGCGTGGGTGATCTTGAGGTCGAAGCTCAGGCGGTGCGCGTCGGAGAACTCGTCGGGTCCGTGCGACGTGAAGCTGTAGGTCGGGCCGCCCATCAGAAACGACAGCATGGCCACCGCCGGAGCGTTGTTGCCGAAGTGCGAGTGGACGTGGCTGATGCCGTGCTGCCGGGCCTGCTCCCGCAGGAAGGCCGCCTGCATCAGATAGGCCGCATGGCGGATCCAGCCGCCACCCGAGTTCCTGAGCAGCGCGCGCCACGCCGGAAGTGCCCGGGCCACGCCGCCGGGATTGGTGACGAGCGCCCGCAGCCCGGCGGCAAGCAGGCCGCCTGTGTTGCCGTCGAGCAGATACTGCGTCCGGTCCCGCTCATCGATATCGGCAGGATCGACGAGCGTGCCGGCGAAGTGCCGCACCGCGAGCCGTCGAACCGGCTGCCCCAGTTGTTCCAGCGCCCGGATCTCGTTGCGGATGAACGTACCACTCGGCGCGGGGTAGGTATTGAGCAGGTAGGCCAGACCGTCGGCAGCGCGATCCAAGGCGGCTAGCTCCGCTTCGTAGCCAGTTCCGCCTGCCGGGCGACGATGGCGATCTCCGGCGACAGCCAGCGCTGCCTCCGGCTCAGCGAGACCTTGTTGAGGATGGCACCGACAAGCTTGTCGCGGATCGGTTGTGCCAGATCGAGTGCGGCGCTGACGTCGTCGTGAGTCACGGCGTTCCACTGCAGGACGAGCAGCACGTTGTCGATGAACGGAGCGGCCGCCCGCATGTCGCCTGTCGCAACGAGCGGGGGCATGTCGAAGACGATCAGGTCGTACTCGCGGGCCTGCTCGAACAGCCGCTCCATCCGGTCCGTCCACAGCAGTCGCGGGCTCTCGCCGGCGCCGCCGAGCGGCAGGAAGTGCACGCTCGCCTTCGGGTCGACCAGCACGAAGCTCCGCAGCTCCGGCTCGGGAGCCGCGAGGAACTCCACTAGCCCGGCACTCGCCCCGGGAGCGAGCGCCTGCGTGAGCGCGGGATCGTAGGTCTGCGCGTCGACAAGCAGCACACGCCTGCCGGCCTGGGCGGCGAGCTGGGCGTAGTTGGCGGCAATCGTCGTCGCGCCCTCGCCGGGCACGGTGGAGGTGATGGCGACGCGGCGCGTACGGACCGGCGATCCCGAGCCCGACACTCCCGCGCTTCTCATCGCCTGCCAGACCGGCGAGGCCGGGCCGCGATCGACGTCGTGCAGCGGCGAGGCCGCCGCAGCGAAGGAAAACTCGCCTGCCGGCGAGGAACCTGCCGCCATCTGGTGGCCAGGCGGAAGCGATGGCACGATGCCGAGGCACTCCGCGCCAACCGCGGCGACAAGCTGTCTCGGGTCGCGGATGCGACGATCGAAGAAGCCAACGACCAAAGCCAGCGCGATGCCCGCGACGCCGCCAGCGGCGATTGCGCCGGCAATGATCAGAATGCCCCGCGTGTCGCTCTTTTCGACGGGCGGCGTCGCTTCGGAGACGATCTGGGCCTGTGCTCCGACGCCGCGCAGCCTGTCGCGGAGCCAGCTGCTGGCCGACTGAACCGCCCGGTCACGATCCGATCCGAGTTTTTCGATGTAGGCTGCAGCCACCGCATTGGCGAGCTCCGCCGAACGGTCTGCCTCGGCATGGGTGTAGGCGATCCGGACGAGGTTGCTCTGCCCGACCCGTTCCACGGTCAGGCCCCGGCGAAACGCATCGATGGCCTCCTGCCCGGGCATGCCGGCCGCGATGCCCTCGCCGACCACGGCACGGACGATCGGCTCCGAGCCGATGATCTGGATCTGTGTCTCGAGGAATGTCGGGTCGAACAGCGCTTCGGCGTAGAAGGTGTCCTGGTCCGTGGAAGACAGGCGGAGGTTGGTGATGTTGAGGATCGTCTGCGCCGTGTAGTGCGAGGGCCGCAACTGCACATAGGCGAAGGCGAGAACCGCGAAGACCAGCGTGATCGCCAGCGCAGGCACGGCGCCGCGCAGCAACGACTTCGCCATCCACTTCCAGTCGTAGATCGTGGGCGGCAGGACGAACTCGCTCGCCGGCGATGGGACTCGGTTCATTTCAAGCACGGGAACCTCCTTACTGCCGGGCTGCGAGGGCTGGATCGGCCGCCCGCAGGACCTTCACGATGTCTCCGGGCAGGACGCGCGTGGTTTCGGTGACTTCGGTTTCGCTCGTTGTTTCGCCATCGGCGCGCACAATGAGATAGCGCAGGGGCTGGTCGGCGGCGGCGGTGTCGGACCCGGCGATATCGGCCGAATAGAACGCCGCACCGCTCAGCAGTCGCGACAGCGCGCCGCGCTGCTGCTGGACTTCGCGCAGTTCGGCGTTGACGCGCTGGATTTCGGCAAGCAGCTCGGCCTGCCGCACCTGGTCGAGCTCATCGAGTTGCCGGCGGAGGTCGGCCAGTGCCTGTTCGGCGCGCAGTCGAGCGATTTCGCCCTCCTGCTGCTGGCGCTGCGCCTCGGCCACCGTGCTTTCGAGTGGGGCGAGCCGCTGCACGGCCAGATCCTTCTTGGCCAACTCGCGCACCTGCTCCAGTTCGGCTTCAAGCGATTGCAGACGGGTGTTCAAGTCGACCGACTGTCGGTCGAGTGCGTCGATCTCTTTCTCGGTCGTGCCGATCGACGCCTGCAGCGACGCGATGGCGGACGCGCGACGCCGGAGGTTGCCGTCGAAGATGCGTTGCTGCTCTTCGAGTGCGCGCAGCAGGTCAGGTCCGGCATCGGCGGGAGGCTCCGGAAAGGCATCGAGACCGTCGCGCTCGGCTCCCAGCCGCAACTGCTGGGCGAGCAGGTCGCTGTAGCGCAGGTTCAGCACCGAGAGTTCGCCGCTGCTGCTGATGGTGACGCGCTCGATGTCCCATTGCGAACGATCCGGCGCGCGGTAGGCGCCGCCGGCAATGCTCAACGCATTGAGGATCAGCATTCCCGGCCGGTAGTTGTATTCGCCCGGATTGGTGACGTTGCCGAGGATGTAGAAGGGGCGATAGGCCACCACTTCGACCGACGTGCTCGGCAGGTCAGGGAGGTTCTCCACCTCCATCAGCCGTTCGGCGATCAGCTTGCCCAGCTGGGCCGTATCGAGGTTCGCCGCCTGCACCTGGCCGATCACCGGCAAGGAGATCTCGCCGCCAGCGCCGACCACGACATTGGTCGAAAGGGCCGGCCATTCGGCGACGTAGATGCGCAGGCTGTCCTGCACGCCCATGAGGTACTGCTCGGTGGCCTGCACCGTCACCGGTGACAGGAATGCCAGCATGGCCGCAGTTGCGATGATCCTGGATGGGTTCAAGGTCGGGCTCCTTGCCGATGCGCGACTGGCCGGCGCCAGGTCTGCGGTAACTGAGTTTATGCGGGTGCCCGTCATGCGCCTGCCCTCGACAGAAGGACTTGCGGGGCGGGCGTCCCCTTGGCCGGGGTGCGCGCCATTGCATTCAGGCGCAGTGCGATCCCGAAGATCATGCCCATGGTCATGAACAGCAGGTACTGCACTTCCTTGATGAAGATCACCCACTCGAAGAAGGAGTGCAGGTAGACCACCGACAGGGCCGTACCGAGCCCCAGCAGCAGGGCACCCTCGGCCATGGCGCGGAAGCGCCAGCCGGTCACCAGCGCGGTGACGAGGGGTACGGCAAGCATCAGGCAGAAGGCGACGAGGCCGAGATAGCCGGTTTCGGCTCCTGCCAGGAGATAGGCGTTGTGGACGATGTTGTTCCGGTTGCCCTCGACAGGCGCGACACCGGCGCGGTCGGAATAGCCGAAATCGCGGGCAACGTGGACATAGTGATTGACGCCGACGCCCCACGGATGGTCATCGAGGATGAAGCTTGCGGCACGGTTGAAGGCTGCGCGTTCGTCGTACTGGCTTTCATTCAGCGGCACTGCCGCAAAGCGGCTCTCGAAGGCCGAAATCGCCACCGGGGTGACGAGTGCCAGGCCCATGACGGCCAGTGCCGCGAACAGCATCTTGCGTCCGGTCAACCCGGCGAGCGCCAGCACCGCGTAGGTGAGGGCAATTCCGGCGGCGCTGAGGCCGACCGCGGCGCGCGACGCGGTGAATACCACTACCAGCAGCGTGCCGAATACGGCGAACACCTGCGTCCGCAGCCCCTGGTACCCATGCAGCAGCAGCGCAAGATGCGGGATCAGCACCATGTGGGCCACCATGCCCAGTGTATTCTGATGGATGAACAGCCCGTTGGCCTGCGTCATGCCGAGCCCGAACCGCTGGTGGATCACCGCCACCAGATGGCAGCCCATGCCGAGCGCCATACCGAAGAGCAGTTCGATCGCCCGGCGCGGCTCGAGGCATAGCCGGGTCACCACGACCATGATCAGGACCATGCGAGCGAACTGCCACACCCCGAACGACGCCGCGAGGGGGTTGCTGGCGTGCAGTGCCGAAAGCGCGGTCGCGCCGACATAGAGCAGCAGCGGCAGCTTGCACCAGGCGGGTATCGATCCGCCCTGCGCCGAGAAGCTCAGCAGCGCTGCAAGGGCCATGATATCGATGAGGGTGACTTCGAGGCTGTAGACGAAGCCGATCCATTCGCCGGCCAGCGTGACGATGCCGATGTCAAACAGGGGCAGCGCCGTTGACAGAAAAGGCAGCATGCCAAACGCGACCCAGAAGAGTCGGGCAAAGCCCTGGGAGCTTCGCAGCATCAGGCTTAATGGAAAAGCCGCAGAAACCGCGATTGCCAAGACTACGAATTTCAAGACGGTGGCCTTTCAACCCTGATAGTTTGACTGCTAGCACGACCCGGCGGGGACGCTGGTTAATGCGCCTCGCAAAAGCTATCGAAGGTTAATGACCAGGTGATCCTGACCAAGCTGGCCCTTGCCGTCCTGCTGCTCGTCCTGACGGCGGGCGGGAGCACCGGAACCGCTGCCCAGACCGTAATGGTGGCGGAGGTCGCGATGGCGGCGCCGGACGTCATTCACGTCGTGGTGCGCGATCCGCCGTTCATGCGCGGAGGGGTAGTTGCACTCGATGTGCCGCGGTCCGAAGCGGTGGGGACCTGGGTGAACCATGACGGAGACTGGGGCATCGTCGTCGGGCCACGGCACGACCACCTCCGGGTCGCCGACGTACCGCCCACGTCGTACCTCGATCGGAGCGCTGTCGACGAACCGGGGCGCTATGCTGCGATCGGCGGACGCGCCGTGGTTGCGGTCCACCGCAAGTCCATGCCCTACGATTCCGGCCTCTACCGCGCCGGCAACGGCGACAACCGGTCGGGCGCCAGCTTCCAGCACGATATCTACCTCGAGCTGGATGGTCCTCTGGCCGCCGGCGACCATCGCATTGCCTGGCCCGACGCGGCGCTCGCCGATACCGGTTTCACCTTTGATCCCGCCAGCACGCGGCTCTCGTCGTTGCACGCGACCCAGAACGGTCACCGCGCCACCGACGTCGGCAAGTCGGCGTTCCTGTCACTGTGGCTGCCGGGCCGGGGAGCGGTGGACTTCCGCGAGTACGGCATTGACGCTTTCGGCATTGTCGATGCGACCAATACCGTCGTGTTCAGCGCTCCGATCCGCCTGCGGTCTTCTCCCGACACGCCCGAGCCCGGCAATGGTCTGGCGGAGCCGTTGCTGGAGTACGCCGACAGTTCCGGAGTGCCGGTCTTCCTGCGGCGCGAGGCTGACGGCGTTTTCGTGAGCGACAAACCCCATGGGTTTGTCGAGGGGCAGCGGGTCATGCTCGAGCGCCTGGCAGGTGAGATGGATGCAGGGGCCATCTTTGCCACCATCGCCAGCGTCACCGCGTCGAGCTTTGCCGTTTCCGACCAGACCGGCGACCTGCCTCAGGCCGTCTCTCCTGGCGCGCGGGCCACGCCGGCACTGCGTGCCAATCGCGCAGCGACCTATGTGTTCGAGCTGGACTATTCAGCCTGGGAGCCAGCGGCTGCTGGCGAATACCGACTTTGGATCGCGGGACTGGGCGTGTCGGACCCGCTGGTCATCAGCGCCGACGTCTGGCGCACGGCCGGCCTCGCCCACCTCGCCGGTCTCTACCACCACCGCAGCGGAGTGGCGCTCGACGGCCGCTTCGGCTTCTCCCGTCCCGCGACCTTCCGGCCCGGTCCCGACTTCGAGATCAGGCTGTCGCAGCTGCCGCTGGCCTGGTCGTCGGAGTTCGACGGCTTCGTCCACTTTGCGCAGGGTGCCGGTTCCGACTGGATCACGGATGAAGTCGCGCCCAATAGCTTCTGGGGCGGCTACATGGATGCCGGCGACTGGGATCGGCGCATTCAGCATCTGCAGGTCGCCAACCTGCTGCTCCAGGTGCATGAGTTCACGCCCCGCCGGCGCTGGGTCAGCCAGTCGGGGCTGCCGAAATCGGCGGAGGTGCTCGATCCGACGCTCTACGGCGACAAAGATGCACTTCCCGATCTCGTGCATGAGGCAATCTGGACGCTCGATTTCTACCGCCGCCTGCAAGCGGCGGACGGGAGCATTCGCGGCGGGATCGAAAGCGCAGAGCACCCGGTGAAGGGCGTCCCGAGCTACCTCGAGCACCAGACCGTCTTCGCCTACGCGCCCGACCATGTATCGAGCTACCGCTACGCGGCCGCTGCCGCCGGCTTGGCCAGGCTACTGCAGGATCTGAACGCCGGGGACCTGGCGGCGCTCTACGCGCAAAGCGCCACGGCAGCCTGGCATGCCGCCGAGCGGGGCTTCGACGACCCCGATGCCTTCTACGCCGATGCAGTGCGCGCAGGGACGCTGGCCGGGCTGTTCGCCGAGGTGCCCTGGGCGTCCCGTCGCGACCAGCTCCAGAGGCGCGCCGCGGACTATCGAACTGCCGCCGCGGCCGCGCTGACACGGCTGAACCCGAGAGCCGAGTACGCTCGCGTCTTCGTTGATCAATGGCGGAGTGGCCTGCCGTTCAACGGTCCGACGGCCGACGCCGCCTGGGACTATCTGCATTCGGCAGATCGAGACCCCGCGATCGTGGCGGACATCGAGGCCCGCTTCGAGCAGGAGGCGCTGCTGATCGTCGAAGCGCAGTCGGGCTTCGCCTATCCCAGCCTCAAGCATCCTGGGGCACCGGCCGGATGGGGGCAGGGCGGCGCACCAGGGTACTTCGAGTTGCAGGTGCTGATGCGGGCGCACCAGCTCACCGGCAACCCGGCAATCCTGCGGGCGATGGAACAGGGGCATCACGCCATGACTGGTGCCAACCAGCTCGGCCTGAGCCTGACGACCGGCATGGGTGTTCGCGCGGTCGGCAACCCGCTGCATGAGGACCGCATCGCCATGGGAGTCGTGGCGCCGGCCGGCATCACCATCTATGGCTGGGCATCGCAGGCGCAGACCGCGTATGGCTGGATATTCGGCCCACCCTGGTCTCCCCTGCCCGAGGTGGGAGAGGACGAACACGCGGCGCAGCGACGGATCGAGCCACCGAGGTTCTCGCTGCCTTATGCCGAGTATCTTGTGCAGCACCCGGCCCTGGTCATGCAGCAGGAATACACCGTGCACCAGTCCATCGGAACAATGGCGGCCCTAGCGCTCTATATAGACGCGCAGTAGGCGCTTCCGCTTCAATCGCAGCTCATGCGCGACCAGCCGCATCAGCGGAACAATCGCGTAGAGATAGCGGCGCCAAAGCCGCCTCGGGTCGGTCGCCAGCCGGTGCAGCCATTCGAGGCCGGTTGCGCTCATCCAGCGCGGCGCCCGCCGTTTCATGCCGGTCAGGAACTCCAGCGAGGCACCGATGCACAACCCGATGCCACTGGCGCTATCAGACTTGCTGAGCGCGTAGGCGATCGCCTCCGACTGCGGCGAACCGATCGCGAGGAACACGAAGTCGTTCGGTTCGGCGCGGACGAAGTCGACGCATTTGAGAAGCTCCTCCGCGTTGTGCCTGACCCCGATGGGTGGGACGTGCACCCGGATGCGCAGCTTGGGATACTGAAGGCGCAGGCGGTCAACGACCTCCTCGTGCGAAGCGATGACTGCCAGTCGATCACCAGCGCGAAGGACCTTGTCGAAAACCTCCGCGGTCAGATCGGAGCCGGTCACCCGCGGCAATTCGTGCCCCAGCAGCTTCGCCAGAATGGTCAGGGGCATGCTGTCGCACAGCGTCAGCCACGCTGCGTCATAGGGAGCGGCGATGCCATGCGGCGACTGGTTGCGCACGACATGGTCGACGTTCGGGGTAACGATGTAGCTGAATCGCCCGTTCTCTCGCGCGGCGTCGATGCGGGCGAGTACGTCCGACGTGTCGAGGAGGTCAAAGGTCACCCCGAACATGAACAGTCGTTCGGCCGAAAAACCCGTAAAATTTGAATCAATATTCGACGAGCTTCTAAGTATATCGGTCATACGGCCGTGCGCCCCGCGAGAACTGTGCAGGATGTTTCATCAGTTCAGACGACGGAAGGTCAAGGAAATGCACCGGACGCGTCGAAGTAGTTCTATTCAGTGTTAATTTCGCCCCCTGATTCATACTGAGATGGGGACGCTGTTGCTTTTTCGGCCTGATTGCCGCAAGGCCTGAGGGCGATCGGTCGGGAACTGCCAATGCTCGTCGCCAATGTCCTCTTGATCCTCGGCAACCTCGCTGTGCTGGTCCCGGTCGGCGTGTTTGCGGTCGAGGTTGCGGCCAGCCTCCTGCCAGCGCGCCGACGGAGTGCGGCTCTGTCCGCGAGGCCGACCGTGGCGCTGCTGGTGCCCGCGCATGATGAAGCAGCCGACATCGAGGCGACCGTGAGCGCGCTGCGCACGCAACTGAGCACCGGGGATCGCCTGCTGGTCGTGGCCGACAACTGCTCGGACGATACCGCCCGGCTCGCGGCACGCGCTGGAGCGGAAGTGGTGGTCAGGGTCGACCCCGAGAGACGCGGAAAAGGCTTTGCGCTGGACTATGGCGTCCGGCATCTCTCGGCCGCGCCGCCCGACGTGGTCGTCATCGTCGATGCCGATTGCCGGCTGGCACCCGGCGCGCTCGACCATCTGGCTGCCGCGGCATCGTCGGGGCGACCGGCCCAGGCCCTCTACCTGATGTCCGCACCCGATGGTGCCGATATTCGCCTTCGCGTCGCCGAGCTGGCATTCCTCGTGAAGAACCAGGTTCGCGCCGCCGGATTGCAGCGGTTGGGGTTCGGATGTCAGTTGACCGGATCCGGCATGGCGTTTCCCTGGTCGATCATCAGTGCCGCGAACCTTGGCCATGCGAGTATCGTCGAAGACATGCAACTGGGAGTGGACCTTGCGCTGGCAGGCACGCCGGCCCGGTTCTGCCCGGAGGCAAGGGTCGACAGCGACTTTCCGCAAACCGCGTCCGCCATCGCGACCCAGCGGAGCCGTTGGGAAGAGGGGCATCTCGGCATGATCGGCGGCATGTTGCGACTGTTGCCGCGGGCCCTGCGCAACCCGGGTGCACTGGTGCTGATCCTCGACGTGATGGTGCCGCCGCTGACCTTGCTGTTTCTGCTCTGCGCGAGCGCCTTTGTGGTTACCGCGATCCTGACGCTGGCGCTCGGACTGCCGAGCCTGGCGCTCTGGCTTGCCTTCGCCAATTGCCTGCTGGTCGCAGGCGCCAGTTTCTTCGCTTGGCATGCTTTCGGTCGCAGGGCGCTCCCGGCGCGAGCCATTTTGGGGGTGCTGCCCTACATCCTCGGGAAGCTCGGGTTCTATCGGGCCTTCGCTGGTGGCAAGCGGAGCGGGGGCTGGATCAGGACTGACCGGAAGCGGAGTGGCGACGGGGCCTGATAACCGGCTCCCGACCCGTCAGGCGACGAGCGCGCGGTAGAGCATTGATCCCCAGGACTTCGACCGGTCGCGGAACTGGGCGCGCTGTTCGGCTAGTGCCGTGCACAGGGTGGCATAGTCGGCCGGCGAACTCACCAGGCGTCGCAGTGTGGCTGTCAGCGCTGCGGTGTCATCCGCCGGAAACTCCTCGCTTGCGCCTGGAAACAGTGCCTTGGCGGGAACAATCGAACTGAGCAGCGTCGGGACGCCATGCACGGCCGCCTCGACGACCACGAGCGCCAACCCTTCGCTGAAGCTGGAGCGGGTGGGGCAGAGCAGCAGGTCGGCGGATTCGAGTCGCTGATGCACCGCCTTTGCCAGCAGTTGGCCGTGAAAGACGATGCGATCTGCATGGGGAGAGGCGGCGATGGCATCCATCAGCGGCGCAGCGGCAGTGCCTGTCCCGGCAATCTCCAGCCTCAGCGTGGCGTGCTCCGCGGCGACGGACTCAAACGCCTGCAACAGGTCGAACACGCCCTTGCTCGCCTCGATCCGCCCCACGTACAGAAGGGTCTCCACTGCAGCGGCGGGAGCCAGTTGTGGAGGATAGAACTCGGTCAGGATCTGCGGGATTTCCGTGAAACTGCGCGCGCCGGACGGCCCGCCCAGTTCCGCGATCTGTGCGGCGCACTCGTCGGACGTGCACACGGCCACATCGATCCGGCGCATGCCCTGCTTCCAGATCCAGGACCGCGCGCGGGCCTTTAGCGAGTTCGGGCGCCGACCCATCGGCCAGTAGGTGTTGTGCGCTGTCAGGACCACGCGCCGCGTCCGCGGCAGCCGCGCGATCAGCGCATCGGGAGCATCGGTCCCCACGATGATGACGTCCGGGCGATATGCCCGCAGGTGACGCAGGACTTTCAGCGCGAAGGCACGTTCGTCGAGGTGATAGCCGATACCGCCCCGGCCGCGCCGTCGCGGTGTGTATTCGAAGCGAAAGCGCCCGCGCGGCTGGGCGGGTTGCCTGTCCTGCTCGACCAGGATCAGCGCCTCTGCATCGAGCGCCTCGACGAGGCTGTAGAGCATTGTCGTGTAGTTGATCACCGGCATGCGCGGATCATGAATGCCCTGCGACCAATGATCGAACGTTCCGACAGCATCGCCAGGGCCGGCGACGAAAGCGACGCGGAGGGGAGCATCCGGCGACATTCCCAACGCTTCGCGGACCCTGCTGGCGCCATCCGTCGGCATGATGACCGAGTTCGAAACGGGTTCCGAACGCCCGGCCGTGGGCGGCTCCACCTGATGGTGGCCCGGCAGGACGTCGCTATCCATGGTCACGGAGAGACTCCTGCTGCCCGGCGGCGTTTGCGGCCATCTGCTCGCGCCGCAGCGCCATGGCCGTCACGATGTGATCCGTGTCCATCCGATAGCGGCCGACCAGCTCATCGCCCGCAGCGAAGGGCGTCACGCCTTGCCTGAAGCGGGCGACGAACTGCCCGGTGGCGAGGTCGACCCGGATGGTCAGCGCATCGAAATCGAGCAGGCGGCGGGACAGGGTATGCTGGCACTTGTAGGCGCATTCCTTGGCGCTGAAGATCAGCCTCGCGAACACTCCACGGTCCCTCGCCGGCAGGCCGGCGAGCCAGTTCTGCTCCTCGCGGCCACAAACTTCTGCCACCAGTTCCGGGGGCAGCTCGGCTCGGGCCTCGACGTCGACGCCGATGGCGAGCCATCCGTGATCGATGCGTCCGACCGCTGCGATGCAGAGATCGTCGCAGTGCGAGATGTTGCCGACGAGTCCGTCCGGCCAGGCCGGGGATCGGTCCGCCTGGACGGCGACCGGTGCCGGTGGCGAGCCGAGCGTCAGCATCGCCTGCCGAGCCAGTGTCCGACCCGCTCGAAACTCCCGCCGACGCGCTTCGACCGCCCGCTGCAGCGATGCCTCCTCGACGGGCATCACAGCAGGCCAATCGGCGCGCGGGTCGGCATGCGCCAGGCTGATCCGTGCGTCAAACAGACCGTCGAGCAGCCTCATCTCGTATTCAGCACCATTCTGGCACCCATGGCCGCGCGTCGGGATGCCGCGCGGTTGGCGACCCGGCTCAACTGTTCGTCCGCGCCTTTGCTGTCGGACAGGTGGGCGGCCAGCGCCGCCACTGTCGGAAAGCGGAAGAGGTCGGTGATCGCCATTTCTGGGGCGATGCTCGCCTTCAGTTCACGATGCGCCTGCACGGCGAGCAGGGAGTGTCCACCGAGGGCAAAGAAGCTGTCCGACTGGCCAACCCGCTCGACGCCGAGAATGCGCTTGAAGGTTTCGGCGATGCCACGCTGCAGGCTGTCGGCCGGCTCGACAAACAGCACCTCGGGCTTTGGCGCGGCCATCGCCAGGGGAGCCGGCAGCGCCTTGCGATCCACCTTGGCGTTGGGGGTCAGCGGGAAGGTTTCGAGCGTCACGAAGTGCGACGGCACCATGTAGTAGGGCAGGCTCTTCGCGAGTGCCTTTCGCAGCGCATCTTCGTCCAGGTCGGTGGATGACAGCCGGAGGTACGCGACCAGCCGGACATCATCGACACGATCCTCGCGCGCCATCACGACCGTTTCGGCCACGCCCGGGAACTCGGCGATCCGCGATTCGATCTCGCCCAGTTCGATGCGATAGCCGCGGACCTTGACCTGGTGGTCGGCGCGGCCGAGGAACTGCAGTGTCCCGTCCGTGAGGAACCTGGCGAGGTCTCCGGTACGATAGAACCTTCCCCCGGTGTGCGGGTTGTGCAGGAACCGTTCCGCGGTCAGGTCGGGGCGGTTGTGGTAGCCGCGCGCCACGCCGTCGCCGCCGATGAACAGCTCGCCCGGCGTGTTCGTCGGCACCGGGCGACCGCGAGGATCGAGCACGTAGAGCTGCGTATTGGCGATCGGCCGGCCAAGCGGGACGATGCCATCGACGGTGCCAACGGACAGCGTCGATGACCAGATGGTGGTCTCGGTCGGTCCATACATGTTCTCAATGCTGGCGGGAGTGACTTCCCGAAGCTGCGCGACCAGCGAGGAGGCGAGGGGCTCGCCTCCGATGAACAGGTGGTCGATGGTGCCGATGGCCTTGCGGCTCGCATCGTCCGACAGGAACATGCGCGCCATCGACGGCGTGCACTGCAGGTGCGTCACACCATGCGCATCGACCTCCGCAGCAAGCCCGCGATCTTCCGGGGCATCCGTCTGGGGAAGCGCGACAGGCCGCTGCACGACTGTGCCAAGGAACTCCAGACGCTCGAGGGCGATGTCGGCGGAGACGCCGAAATCGATCAGGCAGGCGATTTCGTCGACGCCGATCGCCGCAACCTGCTCTACCCGCCGCATGGCGTCGTCGACCGTTCCGAACAGCCCGCTCTCGTCGAAGTAGCGCTGGAAGGCGAAGTCCAGGATGGCGTCGAGTTCGTCGGGTGCGAGACCCCGCAGGTCAATATCCATCGGATTGACCATGCCCTGCGGCTTCTTGAACGCGGGGAAGGCCCAGGCGTACTGCTTGATCAGCGCCGTGGCGCTGCGCAGGTAGTCCTTCATAGGCTGCCGGGCGAGTTCACGCACCTCGTCGCGATCCTCGCCGAGCAGCGTGTGCAGCATCAGCGTCACCTTGAAGTCGGCCGGATTGCGTCCGGTCTCGGTAAGCGTCTGGCGATAGATGCGGATCTTCTCCGCCAGTTCCTCCACCGATTGGCCCAGCAGATGGGTCAGTACGTTTGCGCCTTGCCGGGCGGCGTCGCGGTAGGTCTCCGGGTTGCCGGCCGACGTCACCCAGATCGGCAGTTCCCTCTGCACCGGGCGCGGCTGCGTCACCACGCCGACCTGCTTGCCGTTGAGCTCGAACTCGACCTTCTCGCCGCGCCACAGCCGGCGCACCGTCTCGATGTCGCGCAACATGGCGGCCTTGTTGTCGGGCGGCGCATTCTCGGGGCGGAGCACGAAGTCTTCTGGCATCCAGCCTGACGCGAAGGCAAGTCCGACCCTGCCATCGCTGATATTGTCGAGCACCGCCCACTCCTCGACCACGCGGGCCGGGTGATGCAGCGGCAGTACGCAGCTGCCGGCACGGATCGACAGGTTGCGGGTGACGGCGGCGACTGCTGCACCCGTCACGGCGGGGTTGGGATAGGGGCCGCCAAACGCGTGGAAATGCCGTTCCGGGGTCCACACGGCGGTGAAGCCGTGGGTGTCGGCAAACTTGGCCCCCTCCAGCAGCAGGCGGTATTTCTGCGCGCCCGGACCGTCATCGTTGCCCCAGTAGAAGAGGCCGAAATCCACCTTCGAGCGCTGCCGGGCGTCGCCGGCGCCGGCCTTCACTTCGCTCGAATGGATGACGACCTTGAAGCCGCGCGCCAAGGTCCAGAACAGTTCGAGCACCGAGATGTCGAACGACAGGCTGGTGACGGCCAGCCAGACGGGCTGGCGATCCCGCGGCACCGGAATCCGCTCGTCCATGCCAGCAAAGAAGTTGGCGACGTTGCGGTGCTCGATCATGACGCCCTTGGGGCGGCCGGTGGAGCCCGAAGTATAGATCACGTAGGCGAGGTTGCCCGGAACCACCGGGGCCGTCGCGCGCTCCGCGCCGTGCCCTGCCTCGAGCAGGTCCTCGATGACGAGGGTCGTGGCCTGCGGTGACCTCAGCCGGCCGTGCAGCGCCCGCTCGGTCAGCACCACCCGGGCGGCGCTGTCCTCCACCATCAGTTCGAGACGATCGGCGGGGAACATCGGGTCGCGCGGCACATAGGCACCACCTGCCTTGAGAATGGCCAGTGCCCCCGCAACCAGGTCGACCGAGCGCGAAACGTGCAGCCCGACCAGCGACTCCGGCCCCACGCCTGCGGCGACGAGGGCATTTGCCAGCTGGTTGGCGCGCTGGTCCAGTTGCCGGTAGGTCAGCGACGTGGCGCCGCTCGCCACGGCGACCGCATCTGGGGTCAGGTCGGACTGGCGCTCGAACTGCTGGTGGATCGGAGTGGGATCGTAGGGCAGGGCGGTGTCATTGAGGCCATAGAGGATGTGCTGCTCCTCGGCCGCGGACATCAGCGGCAGGTCGGCGAGCGGTCCCGAGTGGCTGGAGAAAGCTCCCGCCATCAGTTCGAGCCGACGCGCCAGGATATCCATCTGGCCGGCATCGACGCGACTGCGATCGAAGGCGATGGCATCACCGTCCCTGCCGGTGACGAGCGCCAGCGCGCAGGTGGCCGGCAGCGGGGCGTCCTCGATGACACCGACCGTCAGCGAGGGAGCCGTAAGGCCCGGAAACCGTGACGGCAGGTCCAGGAGGCTGGGACCCTGCCGGCGGAGCCGCTCGAGCTGCGTCTTGCAGGCCGCGACGAAGTCCGCGAGCGAAGTGTCATCGCCGAGGCTCAGGTTGAGCGGCACCGTCTCGGCGAAGTAGCCGGGAAACTGCGCCCCGGTGGCCGAGTGCGCCTCATTCCCATAGGCGAGCGAGAACTGCTGTTGTCCACTCAGCCGGGCCATGAAGGCGGCGAACAGTGCTACCTTGCCTGCGCCATCCAGATCGGCCGGAAGAGTCAGTGCCACGCTGGCAACTTCCCGCGGGCGCCCGGGCATCAGTCCAGCGACGTCCACCAGGTCCAGATCGACGGCCCCGGCGAGTTGGCGACGGTGCGATGCTTCGGCCTTCGCTGCCCGTGTCACGGCAGCCGAAAGCGCGCTGCCGGCTTCGGCATCGAGACCGGGCAACGACTCGCCCGGCGAGAGGTTTGCCGCGAGGCTCGCGCCGTCGCCGATGCGACGCCCGGTCAGCAGCACTGGATGGTCGAGCGTTGCGACCAGCACACCTTCCGCCGACACGGCAAGCACGGTGCCCGGAGGCGAGGACGAGGTGTCGGGGAGGACCGTCAGCCCCGTCACCACGTAGACATCCGAGGCCGTGCGCAGCTTTGGCGTCACCAGCGGGTTGGCATATCCGGCACCGAAGTCGAGGCCGCGCACAAGGCGGGACAAACTCACTGCCGGCTGGTCGAACCGCAGGGTCGCCGCATCCGCCGGCCGCCGGGTGCGGGCGTAGTAGCTGCGCTGGCTGAAGTCCTGTTCCTCGCCGCGCAGGGTGCCGGCCTCGATGTGCTGCAGCATGCCGGTGAAGGTGGCAATGCCGGCCTCGAAGCACTTGCTGTTGAGCGTCAGCGCAGTCTCATCCTCGGCGATATCGAACTGCTGGCTGGCATAGATCAGGCCAGCGTCGATCTCGGCCGCGATGGAGTGCCAGGCCACGCCATGCCGGGTCTGGCCCTCGATGATCGCCCAGGCCGGGGCATTGAGGCCCGCGTAGCGCGGCAACGGGCCGTCGTGAAAGTTGACGGCACCCCGCTTCGCCTGTTTCCAGACGGCATCCGGGATGATCCGCAGGTTAGCGGCGCTGAACAGCCAGTCGAACGCCAGACTGCCGAGGTCGGCAGCCAGAGTGTCGCTCCAGCCGATGACGCGGATCCCGTGCGTGGCCGCGTAGGTGGCTATTGCAGGTGTTTCGGTGACGATGGCCGCAATGGTGTGGCCACGTTCGCGCAGGACCTCGGCACATTGCGCCAGCAGGGACTCATCGCCCACCAGTACGCAGCTCAACGCTTCGATCGCCATTGTAACTCCGGATTGCCTGTCAGTCCGCCATGCCTCGTAGAGGCTATGTATGAGCGACATACTGAGCGATTTGTGCAATTTTGCATGCTGGATCGTCACCGTTGGTTAAGGCGACCGAGTGGTTTCGGCGATTTTATATAAAAGTGTATGCAGTTTAGTTGCGCCGGGACCGTGGTCTTAACGACGTTGTTGCTTAGTCGATCGGATTTGAATCGATCAATGCTATCGCATGCCCACGTGTACAGGGCAGAGGCCAACATGACGGACCAGTACTCAGCCAGTGATATTGCCATCGTCGGCATGGCCCTGCGGGTACCCGGGGCGAGGAATGTCGGGGAGTTCTGGTCGAACCTGCGCAA
Source organism: Pseudomonadota bacterium (assembly GCA_023428425.1). Lineage (GTDB taxonomy): Bacteria > Pseudomonadota > Alphaproteobacteria > Rhizobiales > Devosiaceae > Devosia_A. The sequence goes on along the minus strand of JAEYYP010000017.1, from coordinate 44,989 downwards.
CGGCGTCGAGTCCATCCGCGACCTCAGCGAGGAAGAGCTGCTGGCCGCCGGTGAGCCACTTTCGCGCATCCGCCAACCCAACTACGTGCGCCGGGCCGCCGACCTGCCGGCCATGGAAATGTTCGATGCCGATTTCTTCGGGCTTGGCCCGCGCGACGCGGCCATCATGGATCCCCAGCATCGGCAGTTCCTCGAATGCGCCTGGGAGGCCATGGAGGACGCCGGCCGCACGCCCGACAGCAGCGATGGGCCGGTCGGCGTGTTCGCGGGGGCCGGCATGGGCAGCTATTTCTACTTCAATGTCTGCAGCAACCGGCAACTGGTCGACCAGGTCGGCATGTTCCTGCTGCGGCACACCGGCAACGACAAGGACTTCTTGTCCACCCGGGCATCATTCACGTTCAACCTGCGTGGCCCGAGCGTCAGCGTGCAGACGGCCTGCTCGTCCTCGCTCGTCGCCGTCCACCTCGCCTGCCAGAGCCTGCTGTCGGGCGAATGCGAGACGGCGATCGCCGGAGGCGTGACGATCGAGTTTCCGCATCGTCGCGGCTATCTGTTCCAGGAGGGTGAGATCCTCTCGCCCGACGGCCATTGTCACGCCTTCGACCACCGGGCCGCCGGCACGGTGTTCGGCAGTGGCGTGGGCGTTGTCATGCTGCGACGCCTTTCCGACGCACTGGCCGACGGCGACCACATCCACGGCATCATCAAGGGCAGTGCGGTCAACAACGACGGCGCGACCAAGGCGACCTACCTGGCGCCAAGCGTGACCGGACAGGCCGAAGCCATCATCGAGGCACAGGGTCTCGCCGGCGTCGACGCCGACAGCATCGGCTATGTCGAATGCCACGGCACCGGCACCTATCTGGGCGATCCGATCGAGATCGAGGCACTGACGCAGGCGTTCCGCCAGAGCACCGACCGCACCGGCTTCTGTCGCGTCGGCTCGGTCAAGACCAATATCGGCCACCTGGACACCGCCGCCGGCGTGGTGGGCCTCATCAAGGCGACGCTGGCGGTCAAGCATGGTGAACTGCCCCCGACCCTTGGCTACGACAAGCCCAACCCGGCGATCGATTTCGCCCGCAGCCCCTTCATCGTCAACGACCGGCTCACCCCCTGGCCGAATGGGAGCGCGCCGCGCCGCGCCGCCGTGAACTCCCTCGGCGTCGGGGGCACCAATGCTCACGTCATCATCGAGCAGCCGCCCGCAACTGTTGCGGGCAGGGGCCACGCGACCGCCCCGACCCTCCTCACCTTCGCAGCGAAATCGAAGAAGGCGCTCGATACGGCGATGGTCAGGCTGGGCGAAAGCCTTGCCACGAACCCCGACCTGTCGCTGGCCGATGCGAGCTTCACCCTGTACAAGGGGCGCAAGCACTTCGAGCACCGCCGGGTGCTGGCGGTTCGCGACCGCGCGGAGGCCATCGAGCTGCTGGCCGAACCCGCGACCAGGCGCGCTTTCACCCATACCGCCGTCGAGGCGCCGGCCGGAGCGGTGTTCCTGTTCCCCGGCGGTGGCGCGCAACACCCGGGAATGGCCCGCGGCCTCTACGATGGCGACACGCAGTTTCGCGCCGACATCGAGGAAGGACTGGCGGCCCTGCCGCCCGATGCCGCCGCGGAAATCCGCCGCGTGTGGCTTGGCCCCGACGGTGCGGCGGCCGCGACGCACTTCCTGCGTCCATCGGTGCAACTGCCCGCCATCCTCATCGTCGAGGTGGCAGTAGCCCGGTTCTGGCTGCGGCACGGCGTGACGCCGCGTGCCCTGATCGGCCATTCCATGGGCGAGAACGCGGCGGCCTGCGTCGCGGGCGTGCTGAGTCTGGGCGATGCGGTGCGGCTCGTGCGGCTGCGCGGCGAACTCTTCGATACGGTCGAGCCGGGCGGCATGCTGAGCGTGCCGTTGTCTGCGGCGGAGCTGCAGGACATCCTGCCTCTGGACCTCGACCTGGCCTCCGTCAATGCGCCCGAACTCTGCGTGGTCTCCGGCCGCAACGAGGATCTCGAGCGCTTTCGCCTGTCGCTTGCCGAGCGGGGTGTCGATGCTTCGCGGGTCCCGATCGACATTGCCGCCCATTCGCGCATGCTCGACGCGATCCTGCCGCGCTTCGAGGCCTTCCTCCGCAGTATCGTGCTGCGCGCGCCGACCATTCCGATCGCCTCGAACCTCACCGGAAACTGGTTGTCGGACGCCGAGGCACGCGACCCCGGCTACTGGGTGCGGCACCTCCGCTCCACCGTGCAATTCGGCCGCGGGCTTGCCTTGCTCGCCGCCGAGGCCGATCGCATCTACATCGAGGTCGGACCCGGACGGGGACTGTCGTCGCTCAGCAAGCTGCAACCCGGTATTACCGCGAACCAGGTGATCAACAGCCTGCCGCATGCCGATGACACCACCGATGACCATGTGCATCTGGTGTCGGCGCTCGGCCGGGCCTGGGCGACGGGATTGAGTGTGCCGCTGGAGCAGATCTGGGCCGGCACCGGCGCGCGGCGCGTGCCACTCCCCACCTATGCCTTCCAGCACCAGCACTATTTCATCGAGCCGGGCACGTCTCCGACGACCGCCCCCGAAGCCGAGCTCGAATTGACGAAGCTGCCTGAGATGGTCGACTGGGGCTATCGGCCGAGCTGGCGTCAGTCGGTCCCCGATGTCGACGTGGATGCCGGCAGCGACCCCACGTCGTTTCTTGTCTTTGTTGATGATACCGGCCTGGGTGCCTCGGTGGTCGCGGCGCTGCGGGCGGGCGGTCATTCTGTCGTGACTGTGCAGGTGGGCGACACGTTCGCCCGCCACTCGGACGCGTCCTACACACTCTGCCCCGAAGATGGACGGGCGGGCTATTCCGCCTTGCTGTCTGCCCTCATGGAGCGTGGCGGGGTACCGGCCAACATCGTTCACCTGTGGTTGGTAACCGAGGGGGAGTCGCACCGGCCGGGCTCGACCTTCGCCAATCGCCTGCTCGAGCAGGGGTTCTACAGCCTGCTGGGTCTCGCGCAGGCAATCGACGAAGCCGGCAGCAGCGAGCAGCGACAGGCGACGGTCGTCACCAACGGCATGCAGCGCGTCGGCGAGGAGGCGCTTCCTTACCCGGCAAAGGCAACGATCCTGGGGCCGGCGATGACCATCCCCAAGGAGATCGGCAGTCTCGACGTCCGGGTGATCGACCTGCAACTGCCTACCCGCGGCAAGGCCGGGCGCAACTGGCTCGGTCGCCGGCCCGAGGCTGCAGCAGACCCGCTGCAGCCCGTGCTGACGCAACTACTGGACGATCTGTTCGCCGCCCCGTCGTCGGAGATCGTGGCGTACCGGAGCGGCCGCCGCTGGTCGCGCAGCTATCGGTCACTGCCTTTGGTCGACAGCCGCGATGCCGGCTTCCGCGACAGCGGCGTCTACCTCATCACCGGCGGCCTGGGCGACCTGGCCCTGGTGATGGCTCGGCAACTGGCCGAACGCTTCAACGCCCGTATCGTCCTTGCCGGTCGCACGACCCTGCCGTCGCGCGCCGACTGGCCGCTGCAGATCCGGACCCGCGCCCGCAACGACCGGCTGCGGCGTGCCCTCGAGCAGATCGAGGCGCTGGAACAGGCCGGTCACGCGGTGCTGTACCTGTCAGGCGACGTGGCCAACCCCGAAGACATGGCGCGCGTCGTGTCAGCGGCGGAGGCACAGTTCGGCCCGATCAACGGCATCCTGCATGCCGCGGGCCTCGTCGACGACGATCTGATTGCGCTGAAGACGATCGACCGCATCGAGGCGGTGCTCTCACCCAAGCTGCACGGCACCGCGGTGCTGCACCAGTTGTTCGACGACAAGCCGCTCGACCTATTCGTGCTGTTCTCCTCGACCAGCACCGACATCGCTCCGGCCGGCCAGGTCGACTACGTCGCCGCCAACGCCTACCTCAATGCCTATGCCGACGCCGAGGCGTGGCGCAGCGACCGGCGGACAGTAGCGATTCATTGGGGCGTGTGGAACGAAGTCGGGCTAGCTGCCCGCGCCACGGCCGAACCTGGTGCGGCGCAACGGACGACCTCTCCGGCCCGTGGTCCGTTCTTCAGCCGCTGGGTGGACGACGGCGAGAATCCGCCAGCGCTCGAAGCAGAGATCGGACCCGATAGCCACTGGATGCTCGACGAGCACCGGACCACTGCCGGCGAGCCGGTATTGCCGGGCACGGGCTACATAGAGGTCCTCGCGCAACTTGCCGCCGAGTGCGAACTGGGCGACGCCTTCGTGCTCGAGGACCTCGTGTTCCTCTCGCCATTGCTCGTGAAAACCGGAGCCCGCACGACGCTGCGCGCGGCGCTGCAGCCAGCCCAGGGCGGCTGGCGCGCGGTCATTTCGGCCGGCACCGACGCCGAGGGGTTCGTCACTCATGCCGAGGCCGTGCTGCGGCCCCGGCGCGATGCCGGCCCAGACCATCTGGACCTGGAAGGTGTACTGGCACGCCTCGGTCAGCGCGCCGTGGCGTCAGACACACCGTTGCGGTCCGTTCAGGATGGCCGCATCAAGTTCGGGCCGCGTTGGCAGGTGCTGCGAATGACCGCTTTCGGGGCGGATGAAGCCGTCGCCGAGATCAGCCTCGCCGAGCGGTATCGCTCGGACGCCCAGACGGGCACGCTGTTGCACCCGGCGCTGCTCGATATCGCGACCGGCTTCGCCATGGGCCTTGCGCCCGGTTTCGCCGCTTCGTCGGCTTTATGGGTGCCGATGTCATATGGCAGCATCACGGTGCATGGCCCTTTGCCGGATGACGTCAGGAGCCATGTGCGGCTCGTTCGCGGCGACGCCACGGGCTTTGCGAGTTTCAATGTGACCATCACCACCCTCGATGGTCGGGTCGTGTTCGAGGCCGAGCGCTTCGTCATGAAGCGTCTCGACGCCGGCTTCGTGCCCGCCGCGACGACCGCCGAGCGCGCGCCGCCGGCCGCGCGGTCCAACTCCACCGCAACTGCGAAACTCGCCGCCCAGGTCCGGCACGGCATCCTCCCGGCCGAGGGCTTCGACGCCATGCTGCGTGCCTTGGCCACGAGAGCAAGCCAGCCAATCGTCAGTTCGATGGACCTCGAAATGCTGCGCCAGCGCTCGGCATCGGTTCCCGAGCCGGTCGCGGCCGCCGATGGGGGCTTTGATCGCCCGGAACTCGACAGCGCCTTCGTCGCTCCACGTGATCCGGTGGAGCGCAAGCTGGCCGAATTCTGGAGCGAGTTGCTCGGTGTGGCCAGGATCGGTGTCGACGACAGTTTCTTCGACCTCGGCGGTCACTCGCTCACTGCCGTCCGGCTGTTCCGGATGATCAAGAAGGAGTTCGCCGTCGATCTGCCGATCTCCGCGCTGTTCGAAGCGCCGACGATCGCCACCTGCGCCGCCCTCATCGGTACTGGCAGCGCGGCGCCCGAACCGGCCCAATTGCCTGTGTCGGCCCCGGCGGGCGGAGACAAGCCGATCCATCTGGTGCCGATGAGCGTTGGCGCCACGAGCGGCGGAACTCCCTTGTTCATCTGTGCCGGCATGTTCGGCAACGTGCTCAACCTCCGCCAGCTGGCCTTGCATCTCGGACAGACCCGGCCCGTCTACGCACTGCAGGCGCGCGGGCTGTATGGTGGGCAGGAGCCCCATGAGACTTTCGAGGACGCGGCCCGCGACTACATTGCCGAAATCCGCACCGTGCAGCCCCATGGGCCCTATCTGCTCGCGGGGTATTCCGGCGGTGGCCTGATCGCCTATGAGATGGCGCAGCAGCTGCGGCAGGCCGGCGAGGACGTCTCGATCGTTGTCATGCTCGACACGCCCTTTCCGCGTGAATACGTGCTCAGTCTGCGCGATCGACTGGACATGAAGCTGCAGGACCTTCGTCGGTCGGGCATCGGTTTCGTTGGCGAGTGGCTGCGCAACCGGCGGGAGTGGTCGGCCAGCCAGCAGGAGAAGGTCGCAGCGCTGGGTGCGGAGCAGGGTGCAACCCAGTTCCATGACCTGACGATCGAGGCGGCCTTCCGCAGGTCCCTGTCGCGCTATCAGCCCCGGCCGCTTTCGGCACAGGTGCTGCTCATGCGACCCCGGCTCAATGTACTCTACCACCTGAGCGACGGGCGCCGCCTGCAATACGGGCGCAACCCGGCCGAGGAAGACAATGGCTGGACGCCCTACGTCGCCGACTTGCAGGTTCAGGAAGTTGCCGGGGACCATGACAGCATGGTGCTCGAACCCTTCGTCCGCGTCCTGGCCAGTCGGCTCAGCAGCGCCCTGGCCGAGGCCGACAGGCGGGCAGAACCGTTGCGGATCGCGGCCGAGTAGCCATCACAGCGCCGCGATGTGAACCGAGGTCTCGAACAGCTCGATGATCAGCCCGGTCTCCGCCGCCAGGGCGTATTCGGCGGCGCGCAGTTCGAAGCGTGCTGCCGCAAGGCCAAGCTGCGCCGATCGCAGGCTTTCGAGTGCGCCGAGTTCGTCTCGCGCGGTGCGCTCGCCGACCTTGCGTTCGGCCTGCATGCTGCTGAGCAGCGCGGTCGCGCCATCGACTTCGCGCTGCGCCAGTTTGTGGAGTTTCCGGGCCTGCTGGCGGCGATCAAAGGCGGCGCTGACCGCGGCGGTCACGCCGTCGCGCGCCGCCTGAAGCGTGAAGCGTGACGCCTCCACCTCGTCCGCTCGCTGCTCGATGGTCGCCTTGCCGGCGCCGTTCAGGTCGAAGGGCAGCGAGAACTGCAGCGTGGCGCGGCCACCGGGCGAGCCGAAGTTTCCGGCGGACTGCGCCTCCTGGCCATAGAGCTCGAACTGGGCGTCCACCGACGGCTCCAACGTGCCTCTGGTCTCGGCGACCCGGGAATTCGCCACCTCGACCAGTGCCATGCTTTGCCGGATGCGAGGATTGTTGCGCAGCGCCAGCTCGATGAGCGCCTGCTCGCTTTCGCCAAGCGCCACCTTCGAAACGTCGGGGGGCGCCGTCTGGTCGGCGACACCGAGGCGGCGAAGCCCGGTGGTTGCGCGCGTCAGTTCCAGCGTCGCTGTCTCTCGCAGCACGGCAATTCGCGCTAGCTGGCGCTCGGTTTCGTCGAGGTCGACACGGCTCGTCGCGCCGGCTGCGACCTCCTGGCTGATGTCGATACGCAACTGGTTCAGCAACCGTTGCTGGCGATCAAGAATGCCCAACGTCTCGCGCAGCTGCCGCGCCTGGGTGAGCGAAATGACGATCTCGTAGGCGACGGCCACCCGCCGGTCGGCGACGGCCTCCAGCGAGACCTGGTGCTCGGCTCGGGCTGTGGCCACAGCTGCATCCCTGCCGCCGCGGTAGAGTGGGACGTTGACCCCCACGGCATAGGAGTAGGAGCCCGCAGAAGAGCCTTCGGTGTAGCCGGAGCCGGTGTCGATGCCTGCGCTGCCGCGCAGCTCGAGGTCGGGCATCGAGAGCGCTACCGCCCGATCGATGCCTGCGGCGGCCGCATTGCTCATCGCCTCGGCGGCCTGCACCTCGGGCGCGGCAGATACCGGTCCGTAGTAGGCCGTGTTCGCACCGGACATGGTGCACGAGGTGGAATCGATGCCCGCGCAGGCCGTCCGGGTCGGGGAAGTGGCACAGGCGGCAAGGCTGAGGGTCGCCGCAGCGAGCAGGCCGACTGAGACAGCGCTCCGGATGTTTCGCAACTGAGTACCCCTGAACGCAAACAGCAGACCGACGGGACGGGGATCGTCCGGTTATGCCTAATCAGTGCTAAACGAACAGGGTTAACAAAATCATTCCGGGCTGCTTCCGCGCGTCAATGATCGCGATGCGACGGCGCCGGTTAAGAAACAATTAAGGGAGAATTGCAGAGAAAATTCATGAAGATGCTGAGCGGCGGCTCTGTCGTCCGACGCGATTAACTCAACGACGCGTGATTGGTTAGCGATTGGTTATTTGCGTGCTAGGGATTGGCGGAGGCAAATTGCAGCGAGGACACGACGTGGCCCAGGAGCAGGCGGCAATCGACGACAGAGCCGCATCCGTTATGCACGACGACGCTGCGGACCTGCGGGACGTGCGTCTGGCTCTCGATAGCCACATCGACCGCGAGAGGTTCGAAACGCCAGCGGACAGGGTGTCGGAAGCCTCGTTGCGCCGCGCCTTCTCGATGTTTCCGACCGGTGTGGTGGCCATGTGCGCCATGGATGACGGCGCCCCCATCGGCATGACGATCAACTCGTTCACCTCGGTGTCGCTCGATCCACCGCTTGTGTCAGTCTGCATGGCGCGCCAGTCCTTCACCTGGTCACGCCTCCGTCGTCTGCCGCGGATCGGTCTCACCGTGCTGGGCGCAGACCAGGAGGCGCTGAGCCGCCAGCTTGCGGCCCGCACCGGCGATCGCTTCAGCGGCATCGACTTCGAGGTGAGGCCTGAAGGGGCCGTTCACATTCCGGGCGGAACCTTGTGGCTGGACTGCAGTGTGCGCGACCGGCTGGATGGAGGCGATCACGAGATCGTTCTGCTCGAGGTCAAGGAAACGACGGTGTTTCCGCATGTGAAGCCGCTGGTCTACCATCAGCGCCATTACCTGACGCTGGCTCCGGCGTCCTAGCGCCGGTCCGGGGCGACGCCCGCCGCTTCGCGGTAGAGATCGACGATGTAGTCGATCTTGGTGTTCCAGTTGAACGCGGTCTCGATCCGGCGCTTCCCGGACTGTCCCATCGCGCGGCGGCGAGCCGGATCGAGCAGCAGGCTGTCGATCGCCTCGGCGAGGGCCGGCACGAACTCTGAGGGCGCAACCGGATCGAGAAGGATGCCGCAGGTCTGGTCCACATAGTCCGCAGGGCCGCCCCAGTTCGTCGCGATGACCGGCAGGCCCGAGGCCATCGCCTCGAGTACCACCGCGCCGCCGCACTCTCGCATGCTGCTCAGCACCAGCATGTCGGCACTGCGGAGGCCCGCCGCCAGGACGGTCTGGCTGACATAGCCGTGAAAGACGGCCCGGTCGCCCAGCGGCGCGGCCAGCGTCCGCACGTGGTCCATGCTGCTGCCATCACCGAAGATGTCGAGGACGAAGTCGCGACCACGGGCCTTCAGTAGCAAGCAGGCCTGGACAATCAGGTCGACGTGTTTCAGCGGGATCACCGCCCCGGCATAGCAGATGCGGGGCGTCGCTTCCGGCGTGTCGGATGCTGCCGCCTGTCCGGCACCGAAAACCTCCAGATCCACGGCGTTCTCGACCAGCAGTCTCGCCCGCTCGGGAAACACCGAACGGGGCAGTGCCGCCCGGGACCGTTCGTTGGCGACCAGCAGCACCTCGGCGCGACGCTTGCCGGGTATGAGCCGGTTCATCACGTTCGCCGTCAGCCGCAGCAACCGGACGAACGTGCCTGAAACGTCGAACCGGGGTCGGTAGGCCGGCGGAAAGTCCATGCCACCGTTCATCGGGCCGATGATGACCGGAGCCCCGACATCGTGCATCAGGGACGGCATCATGGGGGATACGGGAATGGGCTCGTGCACCACCTGTATCCGCTTCTCTCGGACGATCTCGCGCACCAGTCGCCGCTGGCGGATCTGGGTGTCGAGATGACTCAAGGCGCCGAAGGAAAAGTCGCCGATGAACTTTGGCAGTCGGCTGCCGATCCGGTAGCACAGCACGTTGATGGCACTGTCCGGCACGTAGCGGATATCCGGGCAATCGGCGCCGAAGTCGGCTTCCATCGCGCTGCGGCAGCGCTCGTGCAGGACCATCGTCACGTCGAGCCCGCGCCGCCTGAGGTGCCTGAAGTACTGCAGCGGCAACATCGCCTCGCCGCCAAACCGCGACGACGCATGTTCGGCGACAATCAGCACGCGAACATCGGTCGAGGCGTGGCTCGACGGCTTTTCGACGGTGTCCACACCTGAAAGATGCATAGGCGCTCTCGTGCTGTTGCTCGTCAGGTAGCACAAGCAGCTGCCCCCCGCCCGGACGACCGCGACGTTTGGTTTACGCCGCGGGGGAGCTCGAGATGTAGCCGACGATGGGAGCGCCGCTCAGCGGCCCTGGTTCGCCGCTGCAACGTCCCGCTGGATGTCGCTGACGGTGACTGGTGCGCCGCCCGAGCTGGCCGGGACTGCCATGGCACGCAGTGGATCGGTGCGTTGCAGCACGAGTTGCTCGCCCGGTTCAAAGAAGCGCGGCAGCGGGGTCTCGTCCTCGAGGTTCCACGGCTTGTCCGGATCGGGTGAGGGCACCGCTTCGATCAAGGCCTGGGTGTAGGCGTGGCGCGGGCGATGGATCACGTCCTCGGCGGCCCCGACTTCCATGACCTGCCCGCCATGCAGCACCACGATGGTGTCCGCCACCTGGTAGGCCGTCGTGAGGTCATGCGTCACGTAGATGAGCGAGATGCCGTGGTCCCGGTTGAGGCCATAGAGAATTTCCAGAATGGTCGAGCGCAGCGAAGCATCCACCATCGACACGGGTTCATCGGCGAGGATGATCGCCGGGTCGAGCAGCAGCGCCCGGGCGATCATCACGCGCTGGCGCTGGCCGCCCGACAACTGGTGAGGATAGCGCCCCAGGGTCTGGGCCGGGTCGAGCCCGACGCTGCGCAGTGCCGCCTCGATCTTCGCATAGGCCTCGTCGCGCGAACGCGTGATGTCGAAGGCGGCCAATGGCGCGAGCAGCGGATGATCGATCTTGTAGAACGGATTGAAGACGTCGAACGGGTCCTGGAAGATGGCCTGCACTTCGCGCCGGAAGATCTTCTGGTCCGCCGCGTTCAGGCCGGCGATCGGTTTGCCATCGTAGGACACGGTGCCCGAGGTTGGCGCCTGGAAGCCGAGCAGCAGGCGGATCAACGTGGTCTTGCCGCTGCCGCTTTCGCCCACCACGGCGGTGATCGCCGGGTTCGGCCCACCGACCGTCAGCGACAGGTTGCTTAGGGCATGTTTCTTGTCCCGCCCGCCGAAGCCGGACGAGAAGGTGACGTCGACATCCTTGATCTCGAGTTGCTTGGTCATGGCGTGCTCCCCGATGAGAGGAAGCCTTCGGCGCGAGCACCGGCGCCGCGGAAGGCGCCGAGGCGATCGAAGGACGGCAGGGATTCGATCAGCATCCGCGTATAGGCATGCTGCGGATTGGCAAAAACCTCGCGCACCGGGCCGGTCTCGACCAGCTGGCCGCGATACATGACGCCGATGCGGGTGACGAAATGGGCCATCAGCGCCATGTCGTGCCCGATGAGGATGACGGCGGCGCCGATGTCGCGCTGCACCTTGCCCAGCGTACGGAGCACCTGCTTCTGCACCATCACGTCGAGCGCGCTGGTCGGCTCGTCGGCGAGAATGACGCTGGGCCTGAGCGCGATCGACATGGCAATGCACACGCGCTGCTTCATGCCGCCCGACAGCTCGTGCGGAAAGCGCCGCTGCACCGCCGGCGGAAGGCCGACGCGTTCCAGCAACTCGCCGATGACCCGGCTCCGCTCCGACGCGGTGTGGCGGATGCCGTGGTCGTCGAAGATGTCGCCGATCTGTTCGGCGATACGCAGCACCGGGTTCAGCGAACTCATCGCGCCCTGCGGCACGAGCGACATCTCGGCGAAACGCAGCGCGCGGTAGTCGCGATCGGATACGCCCGACAGGTCGCGACCGTTGAGACGGATCGAGCCGCTGGAGACGAGCCCGCCGCGCAGCATGCGCATCAAAGCGAGGATGGTCGTCGACTTGCCCGAGCCGGACTCGCCCACGAGGCCGAACCGTTCGCCCGGTTCGAGCGAAAAGGACACGTCGTTGACGGCGCGGAACGGCCCGTTGGTGGTACGGTATTCGACAACCAGGTTTTCGATCTCGAGGACGGGTGTGGCCATCAGGTCGACCCCAGGCGCTTGTTGGCGAAACTGTCGAGGCCGGCCGAGGTCAGCATCAGCCCGATGAAGATCAGCGAAATGGCGATGATCGGCGGTCCCCACCACCACCACATGCCGCGGATGATGGCGCCGAAGAACTGCGCCCAGTAGATCACCATGCCGAGTGTCAGCTCGTTCTGCGGGCCGAGCCCCAGCGCTTCGAGCCCGACCGTCGCAAGCATGGCGTTCGACACGGTGATGACGAAGCTCGCTGCGATGAAGGGCAGAAGGTTGGGCAGCACTTCGACGAAGATCAGCTTGAGCCCCGACGAGCCGTTCAGCCGGGCGATGGCGACGTAGCCGCGCTCGCGCAGCGACAGGGTCTGGGCGCGGATGGTGCGGGTCGCGACCATCCAGGACAGGCTGGCGACGATCACCGCCATCAGTTCCACCGTCATTTCGCGCACGTTGGACGCAACCAGCACGAGGATGGCGATGCCCGGTATGGTCATCATCACGTCCGAGGCGAGGCGGATGACGGTATCAACGATACCGCCGACGAAGCCGGCGATCAGCCCGAGGGCGACGCCGACCGAAAGGCTGATCAAGCCGGCGAGCAGCCCAACCTTCAGCGTCTGCGGCATCGCGAGGATGAGCACGGTGAGCATGTCTCGCCCCTGTCCGTCGGTGCCGAACCAGTGCTCGGCGCTCGGCGGGGAGCGCGGGATGGTCGCACCGAGCCTGGCCTGCGCCGGATCGACCACGAACGGGCCGACAATGGCGACGAGGACGATCAGGCCGAGCAGCACCACGCCGGCGAGCAGCGTGCGGTTGCGGCTGAGTTCGTAGAGGGCGGTGTTCACAAGCTGGCGCATGGGTCAGCGGTCCTTCGCCGTGATCCGCGGGTCGATCAGCGGATAGATGAGGTCGAGAATGAACATGGCGATCGCGATCGACACCGAGAGCAGCAGCACGATGCCCTGAATGACGAATTAGTCTTTCGACTGGATGGCCTGGTAGAGCCGGAAGCCGACGCCGGGATAGGAGAAGATCACCTCGACGAGGATGGCGCCCGAGACGATGTGCCCGAGCGTCAGCGCCAGCTTGGTCAGTTGCGGCAGCAGTGCGTTGCGCATGCCATAGCGGCCGAGGATGCGGCGCGGCTTGTTGCCCTTGGCTTCGGCGAGGGTGATGTAGTCCTCGCCCAGCACCGAGACGAGCATGCCGCGCATGCCGATGGCCCAGGCGCCGATTTCCGCGATGATGATCGACAGCGCCGGCAAGGTGCCGTGCCAGAGGATGCCGGCAAGGGTTTCGAAGTTGAAGCCGCCATTCAGGCCGAAGGGCATGCCGCCACCCGCCGGAAACCAGCGGAAGACGATGGCGAAGACGTAGAGCAGGATCATGCCGATGAGGAAGTACGGCACCGAACTCAACAGCACGACGCCCGACCCGAAGCTCTTCACCCAGCGCGGCGTGCGCGGCCAGCCCATCAACCCGCCCAGCAGCGTGCCGACGGAGAAGCTCACCGCCGTGGCAATGCCGAGTAGCCCCAGGGTCCACGGCAGGCTGTTGGCGATGGCGGAGTCGACGCGCTCCGGATAGTTGGCCAGCGAGTAGCCGAGATCGAGGCGGAACAGGGACTGCCAATAGGCGAGGTACTGGTTCCAGATCGGCTGATCGAGCCCGAAGCGCTTCTGGTATGCCTCGACCATCGCCGTGATGTCGCCCGAGCCACCGCCCGAGGCCATCAACTGGCTGAGCTGTGCCTGGATCGGGTCGCCCGGCATCAGCCGGGGCAAGGCGAAGTTGATCGAGACGGCCAGGAAGACCACCAGCAGCATGATGGCGAAGCGTCGGCCGACATAGCCAAGGTACATTGCGGCAAACCCCTCAGGCGTGGAGGTCGTCGAGCACGGCGTCGGTCAGGCCGAGGCCGAAACCGGGGTCGCCGTTCGGCACCAGCTTGCCGTCGACCGGCACGGCGATGCCGGGAAATACCTGGCTCTGCGACAGCGGCACGCCGGCGCCGCTGCCGACGAAATACTCGCCCCAGCGCACATTCGACTGGCTGAAGCTGAAATGCTGGCCATAGGGCGTATTCATGCCGGCATGCAACATCACCTCGAGCCCGGCACCCTCGGCGATATGGACGATGCGCTGGCAGGCGGTGAAGCCGCCCACCCAGCAGATATCGGGCTGGAGGATATCGGCAACCTGCCGCTTGGCGGCGTGGGCGAAGGGCTGTGGCGTGTACCAGTGCTCGCCGGTCGCCAGAGTCTGCCACGGCAGGCGCTGGCGCAGCATCTCGTGAGCGTCGAAGTTTTCCGGATTGAGGCAGTCCTCGATCCACTTGAGCTTGTAGGGCCGCAGGGCCTCGGCCTGTCGCACGGCGAACTCGACGTCGAAGGCGAGCCAGCAGTCAAGCATCAGCTCGATATCGTCGCCGATGAACTCGCGGGTCCGGCCTACGAACTCGGCATTCTTGTGCACGGCATCGAGCCCGTCGAACGTGCCGTAGGGGCAGGCGAGCTTGGTGGCCTTGAAGCCGAGCTCCATGTGCCAGTCGGTGTCGTTGCCGGTGGCGTAGCAGAACTGACTTTCGCGGGCCGGGCCGCCCGCCAGTTCATAGACCGGGGTCCTGAGGATCTTGCCCTTCAGGTCCCACATCGCGAGGTCTACCGCGCTGATGGCGTATGACGTGAGGCCGGTCGACCCATAGGGCATCGACATGCGCATCATCATGTCCCAGACCCGATCGGTCGCCATGGCGTTCTCGCCGACGAGAAGTGGTGCGAAGTGGTCGTTGATGAGGCTGATTACCGGCTGGCCGTTGCGGGTGACGCCAAAACCGGTCGTGCCGTCATCGGCCGTCACCAGCACGCCGACCGCGCCGTCGAAGCGCCAGCTCGAACGGTGGCGCTTGAAGCGCTCGTAGCCCGACATGGGGCCTGCTACCTCGGCATCCTTGGTCCAGGGCGCGCGGCGCGGCTCGACCTTGGGCTGCGTGCCTTCCTTGTAGAGCGCGCCGACCATCTCGCTGCGGATGGCGAAGGCGCGGATGTCCTTGATCTTGACCATTTCTGCCTGGCTGACCTGTCGGGGAGTGGGCCGGAGGCGATAGCCGCCTCCGGCGCTTTGGTTATTGGGTCGGCTGCAGGCTCTGCACCACGCGGGCGAAGCCTTCCCACGGGATGAACGAGGCCATGTAGGGGTTGGTGGCCGAGGGCCAGCCCTTCCAGTAGGTGGTGTTGTAGACCAGCGTCTGGGTCTCCTCGACGAGCGGGATTTCCGGCAGGTCGCGGGCGAAGATTTCGGTCGCCTGCTTCACGAGGCCGATATAGGTCGCGTCGTCGGGCGAGGGCTGCATCTGCTCGAGTTGGTCGAGTACGGCGTCGAGCTCGGGGTTGTCGTAGCGGGTCACGGCGCGGAGATTCTTGGACACCTCGCCGGCCGGAGCCGCATACTTCGAGTGAAAGTGCTCGAGCGTCTGCCAGGGATCATAGAGGCTGCCGCAATGCGGACCCATGTTCATCTGGTAGTTGCCGGCGGCCATCGCCTCGTTGAGCGCCGTGCCCTGCTGGACGTTGAGCAGCGCGTCGAAGCCCGCCGCCTGCAACTGCTGCGACAGAACCGGCCCCGACGGATCGCCTTGCGCTGCCGAAAGCTCGACCTGGAGCGGCGAGCCGTCGGCGTTGGCCCACTTGCCGTCGCCGCCCTTCACGAAACCCGCCTCGGTCATGTACTTCTCGACCAGTTCGGGGCTGTGTTCGCCGATATCGGCGACGCCGGCCACGTCCTGCAGCTGGTCGACATAGTTCGTCATGCCCGGATAGGACGAGAACGGCAGTGTCGCCTTCAGCATCGAGCCTTCGTAGGCGAGGTTGACGATCTGGTCGCGGTCCATCGCGGCGTTGATCGCGTGACGCAGGCCGGCATTGTCGAAGGGCGCGACCTGGGTGTTGAAGCGTATGGCGTAGGTGCAGCCATCGGGGCCGCCCCACACCGGTCCCTGCTCGTTCCATGCCACCAGCGCCGGGTTCTGCGCCTTGATGGCCTCGAACTGGCCGGCCTGGATGGAACGGCCCATGTCGATCTGGTTGGTGGCGAACAACTGCGGCATGGCTTCGGCGGTCGCCGGAACATAGACCACGCGCTCGACCTGCGGTATCGCGTCGACCAGGCCGGCATCGACTGCCCACCAGCTGTCGCGGCGATCGTAGAACAGCGAACTCGCGTCCGACTTCACCAGCTTGTAGGGGCCGGTGCCGACCGGCCAACCCTTGGCGAGGTCGAAATTGGCGAAGGTCTTGGGGTCCTGGCCGTCCCAGATATGCTTGGGCACGGTGACGAAGCGCGTCGACTGGCCGGTGGCGAGGAAGTCCTTCACCCAGCGCGGGCCGGGCTTGTTGAGCTTGATCAGCACGGTCAGCGGATCGACGACGGTGGCGGACGCCACCCATTCGGCGATCTGGCTCGAAAAGAGCAGGTCGGGGGCCGCGCCCTTCAGCATGTCGAAGGTGAAGGCGACGTCCTCGGCGGTGAAGGCCTCGCCGTCCGACCACTTCACGCCGTCGCGCAGCTTGAGCGTCACCTCGGTGAAATCATCGTTGTAGCTGTAGCTGTCGGCCTGCCAGCCCGTCGTCTCGTTGGTGTTGTGGTTGGTGTAGAACAGCACTTCGTTGACGGTGTAGTGCAGGCTGTTGCGCTGGTGGAGCAGCACCCCGGCATAGGGGTTGAAATTGTCCACCGACGGGACCTGGTTGTAGAAGTCCCAGCCCTGGCTGATCAGCGTGCGGTTGCGCGGCACCTCGGGTGCCGACTGGGCCATGGCAAGGCTGGTGGTCCCAAGCAAGGCGGCAAGCGCCGACGCTGCCACCAGCGTGGTCGTGTAACGTATCATCAGGTCCTCCCCTTCATGCGCCCGTCCGGGACGCGTTTGAACTCTTTCCGGGCGTCGGTCTTCGACCGCACCCCGACTCCTCCAGAGTCGATATGGACAGCGCTGTCCATGAGGCTTCGCACTGAGCCGGCCTGACCGAACCATCGTCCTGTTGACGACCAGATAAGCCAGTTGCGGCGAGGCGTTCGTTGAACTAGGAAACCACATGGTACAGCATGGATAGCGCTGTCCATCTGTCGGTTGGGTATCATCATGGACGAGAAGACGTCAAGCCATGCCGGAGAAGAGAGCGCGCCGGCAGCCCTGTCGCCGGTGCGGCTGCAGGAAGTCGCCGCCGCTGCGGGCGTCTCGACCATCACCGTGTCCCGCTGCATCAGCAATCCGACGCGGGTGAGCAAGAAGACGCTCGACCACGTGCTGAAGGTAGCGTCGCAGCTCGGCTACATTCCGAACCGCCTCGCCTCGAGCCTTGCCTCTTCGAAATCGATGGTCGTCGGCATCGTCGTGCCGACCCTCGCCAACCCGATCCACGGCATCATCATGCAGGGTGTGGCCGACCTGCTCGAGCCGGCCGGATACCAGATCCTGACCGGCAATTCGCACTTCTCCCGCCACAACGAGATGGAGCTCGTTCGCACGTTCCTTGGCCACCGCGTCGACGGCATCATCCTCACCGGTCGCGATCATGCGCCCGAGTGCGTCGAGATGCTGACCCGCTCGCGCACGCCGGTAGTCGAGATGTTCGACTACACGGCGAACCCGATCGACGTTTCGGTCGGCTCCTCCAACTTCGATGCCGGGGCTTCGCTGGCGCAGTACCTGCGGGCCCGCGGCCGAAAACGCTTCGCCTTCATTGGCCATACCGGCCTCGACGACAGCCGCATGATGGCGCGCCTCGACGGCTTGCGCGCGGTTTGCGCCGACGATGGGCTCGCGCCGCCGCTCCACTACGAGATCACCAGCGATCCGGGCACACCCGCCGGCGGCGAGGTTATCGGCGCCATCCTGCGCGAGGCGCCCGATGTCGACGCGGCCCTGTTTGCCGGTCACCTCGTGGCCGTCAGTGCCATCCAGTACGCCGTCAATGTCGGCATCGACGTGCCGGGTCGTGTCGCCATCGCGGGGTTCGGCGACACGCCGATGGCGCAGTGGATCAAGCCGTCGCTCACCACCGTCCGCTTCCCCAATCGCGAGACCGGTATGGCGGCGGGCCGGATGATGTTGGAGCGCATTGCCGGGCGCATGCCGCAGCAGCGCGCCGTTCGCCTCGGTTTCGAGATTCTGGGCAGGGAAAGCGCATGAGCAGGCCGAACATCCTCTGGATCATGTCCGACGAATTGCGCGCCTCGGCGCTGGGTTGCTACGGCGAAAGCTGGGCGCCGGTGGCGACGCCCAATATCGATGCCCTCGCGGCGCGAGGCGTGACCTTCACCAACAATTTCTGCAACTCGCCGGTCTGCGTGCCCTCGCGCATGAGCATCCTGACCGCCGCGGCGCCCGAACGCACCGGGGTCTATTTCAACGAGGGGGCATGGAAGTCCTTCCCCGTTCCGGTGCGGCTCAAGACTTTTCCCGAGCATTTCGCCGATCACGGCTACCGCACGGCCACCCTCGGCAAGAGCCACTACGCGCTCGCCTACACGCCCTGGCAGGAAGAGGATAATGCCGGCTCGAGCATGCATGGCTTCGGCCTCGAAACCGATCCGGCCGCTTTGCAGCCGATCGTGCCACCCGGCATTCCCTCGCCGGTCGGCGGCACCTTCCCTTCCGATCGCCGTTACCCACCGGAACAGGTGACCTGGAATGCCCTGCGCTGGCTGGCCGAGGCCGACCGCGAGCAGCCCTTTCTCCTCCGCGTCTCCTACCTCCAGCCGCACACGCCGGTCCTGCCGCCGCAGCACTATCGCGACCTCTACCGGCCGTCAGACTGGCCTGGCGCCAACCTGTCGCGCGGCTATGGCAGCGCCTATGAGCAGGCCTATGCCGAGATGGTGGGCGGACGCGGCTTCACCCACGAGCAACTGCAACAAGCCCAGGCCGACTACCACGCATTGACCACCTGGCTCGACACCCAGGTCGGACTCGTCCTCAGCGCCTTGAGGACACAGGGGCTCGAAGACAATACCATCATCGTGTTCACCTCCGACCACGGTGCGTCGCTGGGCGAGAACGGTCTGTTCGGCAAGGTCGTCTGCGCCCCGCAGAGCCAGCGCACCCCCTTCATCGTCAGCTACCCTCCGCGCGTTGCAGCAGGCACGCGTCGCGACGATCTCACGGAAAATCTCGATCTCGCCCGCACCCTGTGCGATCTCGCCGGTATCGAGCCTGACCAGAGTTTCGACGGGCGCTCGGTCTTCACCGATCCGCCGCCCGAGGCCGTTTTCGCGACGGTCGGCACCGGGGTTGCCGGCGCCAAGGCCTCGGCCGCCGCCAATCGCGGCGAGTGGCGCAACGGGGGAGGCTGGCCGCGCCGTTGCTGCATCCGCACCGACCAGTGGCGCTTCGACATGAATACCCGGCAGGATGGGGCGATCATCGCTGCCGACGAGGAAGACTGGTTTCTCGCCGACGTCCTCGCTGACCCACAGGAGCTGGTGAACCTCGCCGACGACCCTGCCCACAGGTCGACCGTCGACATCCTGCGTCGCAAGGTGCTGGACCATGTGGCGGGATCGGTCGAGCCCGAGTTCGTGCCTGTCTTTTCGGAAGACGAGGCCCCGGAGTTCCGCCCGCCCAGCATCGCCAAGGTGACGGCCGCCCCCGATCAGTCCTTGTCGTAGGCGACGCGAAAGCCCGCATTG
This sequence comes from Pseudomonadota bacterium, assembly GCA_023428425.1. Lineage (GTDB taxonomy): Bacteria > Pseudomonadota > Alphaproteobacteria > Rhizobiales > Devosiaceae > Devosia_A. The sequence goes on along the minus strand of JAEYYP010000017.1, from coordinate 25,503 downwards.
CTGGCTGCGCTGTCGGGTGTCAGCGCCATGCGCGCGGCAATGCGATAGCGGTAGCAGTAGGAGCGGTGACAGAGGAACGAGCCGCCCTTCAGCACCTTCTCCGACAATTGCGTCGCCTGGTCATTGCGCAGCCGAGCGCTCCGGGACAGGGAGCGCACCCGGAACGGGTCCGCCGTCCACTCCCATACATTCCCCAACAGGTTGTAGAGGCCTCGCTCGGAGGGGGCGAAACTGCGGGCCGGCGCCGTGCCCATATAGCCGTCCCGGCAGGTATTCTCGTGGGGAAACCGCCCCTGCCAGATGTTGCACAGGACGGTCTCGTCATCCGGCTCATCGTTCCCCCAGGTGAAGCGGCGGCCATCGGCGCTGCCGGCGGCATGCTCCCATTCGGCTTCGCTCGGCAATCGTCCGCCGACCCAACTCGCGAACGCCCTGGCGTCGGCCCATGAGACCTGGACCACCGGATGGTCCATGCGTCCTTCCAGCGTGCTTTCCGGGCCTTCGGGCGTCCGCCAGCTCGCACCGTCCACCCGCTGCCACCACGGGGTGGCAGAGGCGGAATCCTTCCTCACGGCCCTCATCGGCAGCAAGCCCGCGAACACCACGGACCACCCGAACCGCTCGGCTTCGGTGACATAGCCGGTAGCGTCCACGAAATCGGCAAAGCGCGCATTGGTGACTGTCTGGGCTTCGAGCTGGAAGTCGTCCAGATGGACCTGCCGCCGCTTGCCTTCCCCGTCGACCGCGATCTGCGGATCATCGGTCCCGACAAAGGCCAGACCTCCATCGACGGGAATTGGGTCTTCGCGTCTCCCCTGCAGCGGCCTGATGGACGCACGGTCGGCCGCCGTTGGCGTGGCCTGCAGGCGAGAAGGGGCGCAGCAACTCGTCGGAAAGTCTACGTTCATTCGGCTCCTCTTCCGGGCCCCGCCCGTTGACCAGCAAATACCGATAGTCGCACATTGCCACCGTGTGCAGGCCTGTCGCTCATCTTTCCGCTGGGCGGCCGGCAAGGGAAGGGGGGCACCATGGGGACTTCGACGGAGAGCGCGCCGCAGGCTCGTCCCAATGTGCTGCTGGTCACCGTCGATCAATGGCCCGGCGACCTGCTCGGATGCGCCGGCCACCCTGTCGTCGAAACGCCGACAATCGATCGCCTGGCAGCCAACGGACGCCGTTTCACGCGAGCCTACTCCGAAAGCCCGATCTGCATCCCGGCGCGACGGACGATGATGACCGGCACAAGCCCGCGCCGCCACGGCGACCGGGTGTTCCAGCCTGCCCTGCCGATGCCGCCCGACCTGCCGACCCTGGCGAGGACCTTCAGCCGGAACGGCTACCAAACCAACGCCATCGGCAAGCTGCACGTCTATCCGCAACGCGATCGCATCGGCTTTGACGATGCGCTCATTGCCGAAGAAGGACGCGGCCCGCTCGGTGGCCCCGACGACTACGAGATATTCCTCGCCGACAGGGGGTATCCGGGGCAGCAGTTCATGCACGGCATGAGCAACAATGAGTACAGCTGGCGCACCTGGCACCTGCCGGAGGAACTGCATGTCACCAACTGGACAACCTGGGCGGCGGCGCGGACCATAAAGCGGCGCGATCCAACGCGACCGGCATTCTGGCACGTCTCCTACACCCCGCCGCACCCGCCGCTCATCCCGCTGGCCAGCTATCTCGAGCGCTACAGGCACAGGGAGGTCGATCAACCCTATCGCGGCGCGTGGGCGGACAACTACGATGACCTGCCCTATCCGCTGAAGCTGACGCGGGACTACTGGCAGAGCCTGCCGCCCGAGCAACTCAGCGACATGCGCCGCGCCTTCTATGCGCTCTGCACCCACATCGATCACCAGCTTCGCGTGATCATCGGCACGCTGCGCGAGGAGGGCGTGCTCGACAACACGATCATCATGCTGACCAGCGATCACGGCGACATGCTGGGCAATCACGGCCTTTACGCCAAACGGCTGATGTACGAAGCCTCGGCCCGCGTGCCGATGATCCTTGTCGGCACTGCAGGCGACAGCCGCGTCGGCATCGGCAAGGTCGACGACCGCTTGGTCGGCCTCCAGGACATCATGCCGACGTTGTTGTCCCTGGCCGGCCTCGACGTGCCCGACACCTGCGAGGGCCGCTCGATGGTGTCCGACGAGAAGCGCCCATTCCTCTATGCCGAAGCCCTCGATGGCCCCAAGGCGATGCGCATGCTGCATGGAGGGCGGTTCAAGCTGATCTGGTATCCTGCCGGCAACCGCTTCCAGCTTTTCGATCTCGAAAGCGATCCCAACGAACTGGTCGATCTGGCGTCCGAGCCTTCCCACGGCGGCACAATGGCTCAGTTGCAGGCGCAGCTGCGCCAGCAACTCTATGGCGAGGATCTAAAGGCGGTGGATGGCGACACCTTCATCGGCGTCGAAGTACCGGCGATCGTGGCGACACAGAACCGCGGATTGTCGGGCCAGAGGGGGCTCCACTACCCCGAGCCACCCCTCCAGGATCCCAAGGTCGTCGTCGGCGCGATGTAGATCCGACCCACGGATGCAGGCCGGCACCTTCGCTCCTGCGAGCGCTTCAAGCGTAGCTCAAGCCGGACCCTGGCCCTAAGACGGTCATCCGTTGATCGAGGCAATTACGGCTGCGCAGCGCTTGCCAGAGCGCGTTTCTGGGCGGCGATGCGGAAGGGGGCGTTGGGCGCGCCGTAGCCTGAATAGCCGCCCCGGCGCTCGACGACTTCGAAGAAGAAGCCTTCGCCGAAGGTCGGGCTGTAGAACTGGAAGAACTCGCCCGCGCCATCGCGATCGTAAAGGATGTTGTGGCGGCGCAGCCGGTCGACGAAGTCGGGATCGAGGCCGAGCCGCGCCTCGACGTCGCTGTAGTAGGTTTCGCTGATCGGCAGGATCGAGAGCCTCATCTGCTCCGCGGTGGCGAAGATGTCATTCGTGGCGAAGGCCAGGTGCTGGACAGACGACCCAAAAGTCTTGGTGACGAAGTGACCGGCGAGGGTGCGGTTGTTCTCGGCGCCGTTGAGTGTCAGGCGGAGCGTGCCCTCGGGATTCTCGATCACCTGGCTCCGCACCAGTCCGGACGGATCGGGAACATCGACCACGCCGCTCTTCTGCGTCGCGAAGATCGACCGGTAGAACAGCACCCAGGTCAGCATCTCGTCGTAGTTCATGGTCTGGGCGACGTGGTCGATGCGAGTGAGCCCCGCCCCCTTGGGCGGCTGCGAAACCATGGTGAACTCGTGCTCCCAGACGCGGCCGAGATCGTTGCCATCGTCCAGAAGGTAGATGACACCACCACCTACGCCGCGGATGGCGGGGATGCGCAATTCGCCCTCCGCCACCTTCTGTTCGAACGGCTGGGCGCCGAGGGCCCTGGCGCGTGCAACCGCCGCCGCTGCATCCGCGACCTTGAGGCCGATCGCATAGGCCGAGGTGCCATGGGTCACCCAGGTCGAATGGGCCAGCCCGTCCGTCTCGGTGTTGATCACGACGTTGATGCCACCCTGGCGGAAAAGCTCGACGCTTTTCGATCGGTGCCGGCCGGCGCGCACGAAACCCATGCCGGCGAGCAGCGCTTCGAGCTGGGTGGCTTCGCCCTGGTCGGCGGCAAACTCGATGAACTCGACTCCCGCGACGCCGATCCTGTCCGGCATGGCGGGAGGTGACAGGGCGTTGCCCGGCTCGATGCGGTTGACCTGGTCCATGAGGTTGATCAGCGATCGCTTGCCGTCGACCGATATGGCGCGCGGCGAACCGCCCCGGAACTGGTCGTTGAAGATTTCCAGCGACAGCGGTCCATCGTAGCCGGTCGCCGCCACGGCGCGCATGAAGTCCACCACCGGCAGGTCGCCTTCGCCGGGCATATTGCGGAAGTGCCGGCTCCAGTAGAGCAGGTCCATCTCGATCAGTGGCGCATCGGCGAGTTGCACGATGAAGATCTTGTCGCCGGGGATCGAGCGGATGGAATTCGGGTCGATCTTGCGCGACAGCGTGTGGAAGCTGTCGAGGATCAGGCCGATCCGCGGATGGTCGGCACGGCGCACGATCTCCCAGGCGTCGCGGTGATCGTTGACGTGCCGGCCCCAGGCCAGCGCTTCGTACCCGACCCGCACGCCGAAGCCTGCGGCGATGTCGCCGAGTTCGTTGAAGTCGGCCGCCGCCCGGTCGATGCCACCGAGCGCAGCGGGCGATACATTCGAGCAGACCAGGATCAGGTCCGTCCCGAGCTCGTTCATCAGCGCGAACTTGCGCCGGGCCCGCTCGAAGGCTCGCGCCCGCAGGGGTTCCGGCAGGCCCTCGAAGTCGCGGAACGGCTGAAACAGGGTGATTGCGAGGCCGAGATCACCGGCCATGCGGCGGACTTCAGCCGCGCTGGCGCCGTAGGTGAGGAAGTCGTTCTCGAAGATCTCGACGCCGTCGAAGCCCGCCGCCGCGACGGCTTCCAGTTTCTCGGCAAGGTCGCCGCTGATCGACACCGTGGCAATCGAGGTCTTCACGCCGCACCTATAAACGAACTAGTTCGTACATTATTGATAGTCAGCGGCAATGGCTTGGTCAAGGGCACTGGTCTTGAGGGATGGTGTGTGGCGATCGAGCCACGGCGCCAACTGCGCCGGACGACTAGATGTTGTCGAGACGTTCAGGCTTCACCACATGGCGCAGCACCATGTCGACAGCGTTCCGCTTCAGCGAAGCCTGGGCCGATTCCGTGCTCAGATCGCGACCGAACAGTTTTGAGAACGTGGCACGGTTGGAGACGTTGAAGAAGCAGAGCGCGCTGACCTGCCAGTGGAGTTCCAGGGGGTCGAGCCCGGGACGGAACAGACCCTCGGTAACACCCCGCTCGTAGAGTGCCTCGATCGTCCCGATGGCGGTGACGTTCAACTGCCGGATGACCTTGGATTTCTCGAGGTAGTCGGCATGGTGGATGTTCTCGATCATCACCATGCGGATGAAGTCTTCGTGCCGATGGTGGTGGTCGAAGGTGAATTCGACCAGGCGGCGCAACGCCTCGATGGGCGACAATCCGCCAATGTCGAGCTGGGCTTCGCCTTCGCGCACCGTCCGGTAGGCGTTTTCGAGGACGGCGAGGTACAGCCCCTCCTTGTCGCCGAAATAGTAGTAGATCATCCGCTTCGACGCGCGCGTGCGGGCCGCGATCTCGTCGATACGGGCGCCGGACAGGCCGTTGAGCGCGAACTCCTCGGAGGCGACTTCGATGATGTTCTGCCGTGTCCCCTCGGGATCCTGGGTACGCGACTGCGTCTTGTCTGTCTGGGGGCCGTTCCGTGCCGGCTTCAACTCCATCTGTCTCGCGCTCCCCACCCTCCAGACGGAGAGATTGACTAAACTAACCAGTTCGTACATTCATGGTTACGGCTGATGCGAGCATTTATCGGCGGACCGCGTCCGATGACAAGAGACGCGCCCGGTTGTTCAGAGCGCGTTGGGGACGGCTTGTAGAGCATGTTGACCACTAGCAGGATAGAGGCGGCCCGGCAGCATATCGCCGGGATGGTGGCGACGCGCCGGTCGCGAGGCGGACGGCGGCTGCTGGTCGGACTGGTCGGCCGCGGCATCCAGGCCTCTCGCACCCCGCGGATGCATGAACTCGAGGGCACGCGCATCGGGCTCGACTACACCTACATGCTGATCGACTTCGACACGCTCGGCCTTGCTGACGATGATCTGCCGGCCGTACTCGATCTCGCGGAGGCGTCGGGGTTCGCCGGGCTCAACGTGACTTATCCCTACAAGCAGGCGGTGATTTCCCAGCTGCACGACCTCTCGCCCGAGGCGGCGGGTATCGGCGCGGTCAACACTGTGGTCTTCGACCGAGAACGAAGGGTGGGGCACAACACCGACGGCTGGGGCTTCGCCGAGAGCTTTCGCGAGAGCCTGTCGGGTGTGGATCTCGATCGCGTTGTCCAGTTCGGGGCCGGCGGGGCGGGCGCGGCGGTCGGCCACGCCCTGCTGTCGCTGGGGGCGAAGCGGCTGACACTGTGCGAGACCGACCCCGCACGGGGAAGCAGCCTCGCCGACCGGCTGTCACGGCGATTTTCCGTGGAGGTGGAGGCCACCGTGCACCCGTCCGAGGCGCTGCGTTCGGCAAGTGGCGTGGTCAACACCACGCCGGTCGGGATGGACAAGTTCCCCGGCTTGCCCTTCGACGAAACACTGCTGCGTAACGGCCTGTGGGTGGCGGACGTCATCTACTTCCCGCCGGAGACGGCGTTGCTCCGCCGGGCCAGGGCTTTGGGGTGTCGTACACTGCCGGGGAGCGGCATGGCGGTTTACCAGGCAGTGAAGGCTTTCGAACTGTTCACTGGCATCGTGCCGGATCGCGCCTCGATGACAGACCACTTCCGGGCTGCGGCCTGATCGCTACCGACGGATCGCCCCCGTGCCGGTGATGTGCTCGATGCCGCGATTCACATGGGCTTCCAGCAGGCCGATCGCACCGGCTCCATCCCGCGACAACGCGGCGCGAAGCAGGGCCAGATGGTCATCAGCCACCGGTTGCCCGCGGAAGCTGCCGGCCAGCATGTGGTAGCGCAGGAAGCGGTCGAACACGGTGGTGTGGAGCCCCATCAGCGAGCGCGAGCCGCAGGCCGAGATCAGCGCTTCGTGGAAGCTGCGATCGTACTGGATCCATTCGGGCGTGCGGTAGCTCTCGCCCGCCAGCAGGCGCTTCTCGATTGCGGCCAGCTTGTGGTGCGCGGCGACCACCCGGCCTTCCCATTCGAGGTCTCCACGTTGCAGGGACAATCCTAGGGCGTGGCTTTCGAGCAGCAGGCGTAGTTCGCCGAGTTCACGAAGCTCTGCCAGGGTGGCGGGAGCCACCTCGAAGCCCCGTTGTCCTTCCGCGACGACGAAGGACTCGCTTGCCAGCCGGGTGAGGACTTCCCGCAACGTGCCCACGCTCACGGCGTAGCGCTGCCTGAGCTTGTCCAGCGTCAGGCGGTCGCCGGGCAGCAATACGCCGTGGATGATCTCGCTTCTGATCGTACGAAACGTGGTCTCGCCGATGGTGTCTTCCTGCTGATCGATCATGTATCGTACAAACTGAAAATCATCCGATATTCCAAACATTGACATATGGAAGGCTCTGTGTCCACATGACTGGCGCAGTCAACGGGCGGCGACAGTTGCGGTCGATTGACATGTACGAACCATTTCGTACAAAGTGACATCGACCTGCCGGATAGGAGACGGCAGGCAGAGGGAGCGCCCGCTTGCGGGCTTTCGGGCCAAGGGCCCAAGACGGGAGGATTTCAAATGAGTTTCCGCATTCGGCGGCGCGCCGCCATGTTCGGCGCTGTCGCACTTCTGGCCGCGACCGCCATGCCAACCTTGGCGCAGGACAAGCCGGTGCTGCGTTTCTCGGCCGTGTTTTCGGAGCAGGACATCCGCGCCGACATGATGAAGCAGTTCGGCGAGGCCGTCTCCGGCTTCGCGACGCTCGAACCCTACTACGGCGGTAACCTGTTCAAGCAGGGCACCGAATTGGTGGCCCTGCAGCGCAACAATCTCGAGATGGGCAATATCGCGCCCCAGGACGTGTCCAACCAGATTCCGGCCTGGTCCGTGCTGACCTCTGGCTACCTGTTCCGTGACGCCGACCACCTGCGCAAGTTCTTCGACAGCGAAGTCGGTGCCGAGTTCAAGAAGATGGCCGAAGACCAGCACGGTATCCACATTCTCGGACCGACCTATTTCGGCATTCGCCAGGTTGGCCTGCGGGTCGAGAAGGAAATCAAGACGCCAGCGGACATGAGCGGCATCAAGCTGCGCATGCCGGGTGGCGACGCCTGGCAGTTCCTCGGCACGGCGCTCGGCGCAAATCCGACGCCGATGGCCTATGCCGAGGTCTATACCGGCCTCCAGACCGGCGCGATCGACGGCCAGGACAACCCACTGCCCAACGTCGAGAACATGAAGTTCTACGAGGTGATGAAGCAGATCGTGCTGACCTCGCACCTCGTCGGCTACGACCTGCTCGTCATCTCGAAGTCGGCCTGGGACAAACTCTCGCCGGCCGATCAGGAGGCCCTGCAGGCGGCGGCCACGGCAGCGATCGACTTCAGCCAGTCCGCTCACATCGCCCGCGAGGCCGACCTGCGCAAGAAGTTCGAGGATGGCGGCCTCAAGATCTACGAGCCCGACCTGGCAGCGTTCCGCGCACACGTGCAGCAGCAGTATCTCGACAGCGACCTGGCAAAGGACTGGCCGGCCGGCGTGATCGACAGGATCAACGCTCTGTAAGCTCTCCTCCTGCGGCCGGCGTCACTTCGGTGATGCCGGCTGTTTCTTGCGGCCGGATCGACAACAATGCCCAATTTGAAGCATGCAGGTGCCTGGCTTCATGCGCGCGCCGAGAACCTCCTGGCCGCGATGCTGGCGACGATGTTCGTCGTCTTCATCATCCAGATCGTCTTCCGCTACCTGGTGAACCTGCCCATCGGCTGGACCCATGAAGTGAGCTCGATCATGTGGCTGTGGCTGGTGCTCTTCGGCAGCGCCTTCGTCGTCCGCGACTACGAGGAAATCCGCTTCGACCTGATCTATTCGACGGTCAGCGAGCGCACCCGGCGCATCCTCGTCGTCATCTGCGCGGTAGTCGTGGTGTTCTTCTTTGCGGTCTCGCTGCCGGCGGTGCTCGACTATATCGGCTTCATGAAGGTGGAGCGCACGGCCTACCTCAAGATCCGCTTCGACTGGCTCTATGTCATCTATGGCCTCTTCGCCGTGGCGACCATCGTGCGCCAGCTTTGGCTCGGCTATCAGGCGATCTGGGGTAGCAACGGGCCGGATATCGACATCTCCAAGATCAAGTCGGGGATGTAGCGCCCATGTCGATCGCCTTTTCGCTCGCCCTCATCCTGATCACGGTCCTCGCCTTCATGGGTATACCCATGGGCCTGTCGATGATCACCGGCTCGATCCTCTACCTGCTGCTGCGCGGGCAGGACATGGGTATCGTCGCCGAGCAGCTGCTCAACGGCATGTACAGCAACTACATCATGCTCGCGGTGCCGCTGTTCATTCTCGCCGCCGAGATCATGAATTCCGGCACGCTGTCCGAGCGCCTGCTCACGTGGTGCAATGCCGTCGTGGGCCGTTTCCGCGGCGGTCTCGCCCAGGTCAACATCCTGCAATCGATCGTCTTTGCCGGCATGAGTGGATCGGCCATCGCCGACGCGGCCGGCTCGGGCAAGATGATGCAGTACATGATGACCAAGGACGGCAAGTATCCGGCGAGCTACGCCGCGGCCCTGACTGCCGCCACAGCGGTGATCGGACCGATCATCCCACCCTCGATACCGATGGTGCTCTACGCGCTGGTTGCCGATACCTCGATCGGCTATCTTTTTCTCGGCGGCATAATACCCGGCCTGCTGATGGCAGGCGTCATGATGGTGCAGGTGTCGATCGCCGCCCGGGTGAGGAACTTTCCGGTAGAGGAACCCGTGCCGGTCCGCCAGTTGCCGCGGATCACCTGGAATGCGCTTCCGGTCCTGCTCATGCCGGCCGTGCTGATGTACGGCATCTACGGCGGCGTGACGACGCCGACAGAGGCCGCAGCCGTCGCAGCCCTTTATGCGCTGGTGGTGTCGCTCGTCATCTACCGCAGCCTGAAGCCGCGGGAACTCTACCGGTCGGTGCTGTCGAGCGCCAAGACTACGGCGTCGATCGGCATGCTCATCGCCGGCGCGCTGGTGTTCAACTACGTCGTCACCATCGAGAACATCCCGCGCTCGATCAGCGCCATGCTGCTGGCCTGGGACCTCGACCCGGTGATGTTCCTCCTGGCGGTGAACATCCTGCTGCTGCTGCTCGGCTGCGTGCTCGAAGGGACGACCATCCTGCTGGTGATCGTTCCGGTGCTGATTCCCACCGCGCAGGCGCTCGGTATCGACATGGTGCATTTCGGCGTCGTGGTGGTGATCAATATCATGCTGGGGCTGATCACGCCGCCCTACGGGTTGCTGCTGTTCATCATGACGCGGATCGCCACGATCTCGATGCGGGCCCTCGTCACCGACGTCGCCCCGTTCCTCGTGGCGCTGCTGCTAGCGCTCGTCCTCTTCACCTTCGTGCCCGAAACGGTTCTGTGGTTGCCCAAGATGTTCGGCTACGTCCCCGCCGGTGCTGCACCATGAAGCCAATCTACGTCCTCAACGGCCCCAACCTGAACCGTCTCGGGAAGCGCGAGCCCGAGATCTATGGCAGTACCACGTTGGCTGAAGTCGAGGCGATGTGCCGCGAGGCTGCCGGCGATCATCCGCTGCGCTTCCACCAGACCAACAGCGAGGAGCGGCTGATCGACCTGGTCCACGAGGCGATCGACGAGGGATCGGGCATCGTCATCAACCCGGCCGCATTCACTTTCACTTCGCTGGCGCTGCTCGACGCACTGAAGATGTTCCCGGGGCCGATCATCGAGCTCCACATCTCGAACATTCACCGCCGCGAGCCGATCTACCATCGATCCTACGTATCGATGATCGCGACCTCGGTCATGGCCGGCTTCGGCGCCGCCGGATATCCGATCGCCGTGCGGGCGCTGCTGGCGCGGCTGGCGGCCTGAGATGGCTTTCGCGGCAGCCAGCTTCGGTACGATGCACTATCGCGAGGCGGGCAATCGGTCGGCTCCGGCGCTGGTGTTCTGCAATTCGCTCGGCACTGACGCCCGCATCTGGGACGGGGTGATCGAGCTACTGGCCCCCGACTACCGGCTGATCTCCTACGACATGCGGGGGCACGGGTTGTCGAGTGTACCTGCGGGGCCTTACAGCATCGATCAGCTCACCGCCGACCTGCTCGAACTCGTCGACCTGCTGGACCTCGGGCGGTTCGCACTGGCCGGCGTCTCGATCGGCGGTTTGGTGGGGCAGCAACTCGCCCTTGACCACGCAGACCGTCTGGCTGGCCTGATCCTCTGCGATACGCTGCCGAAATTCGGCAACGCCGCATCGTGGTCCGATCGGGTGGCGCGCGTCGCGGCCGGTGGCATCGAAGCCATCGCCGACATGGTCCTCCTGCGCTGGTTTCCGATGGAGTTCCGGCAGGGGCGCGAGGCTGAGATAACCGGCTGGCGCAACCTGCTGCTGCGCTCGCCGGCCGACGGCTATATCGCCACCTGCGCAGTGCTGAGCACCGCCGATCTGACCTCGAGGGTAGCCGAAATCATCATGCCTACCCTCGTCCTTTGCGGCGAGGACGATCAATCGACGCCAATCGAGGCCGTGCGGGGATTTGCCGAACGGCTTCCCGATGCCCGTTTCGAGGCCATCGCTGGAGCCGGACATCTGCCCTCGATCGACCAGCCCGAACGCCTCGCACAGCTCATCCGCGACTATCTGCAGGAGGTCGGCCATGCCTGATCGTTTCGAAACCGGCATGACGACCCGCCGGGCAGTTCTGGGCGACGCGCATGTCGATCGCGCCGAGGCGGCGAAGACGGCGTTCGACGCTGACTTTCAGGCCTTCATCACCGAAGGCGCCTGGGGCTCGGTGTGGGCCCGCCCTGGTCTGACGCGCCGCGAGCGCTCGCTCATCACCATCGCGCTCCTCGCCGCGCTCGGGCACGACGAGGAGGTGGCCATGCACATCCGGGCCACCGCCAATACCGGCGCCAGTGCCGAGGACATCAAGGAAGCGCTGCTGCATGTCGCGGTCTATGCCGGCGTGCCGGCAGCCAACCGCGCCTTCCGCATCGCCAAGAAGGAATTGGAGGCGCGGCCATGACGATCATCGCTCCCTATGGCGACGAGGGGCAGCTCTACCAGCGCGACCGTGCCTGGCATCCGCCGGCCAATACGCCGGGCTACAAGAGCACCACCCTGCGCGCCCCGCGCCATGCGCTGCTGTCGATGGGCCAGACGAAGTCCGAGCTGACCGGTCCGACCTTCGGCCACGGCATCATCCAGCCGCTCGACAACGACCTGATCCGCAATTTCAGCCAGGACGGCGGCGAGGCCATCGGCCAGCGGATGATCGTCTACGGTCAGGTGCTGGACGAGAACGCGCGGCCTGTCCGTGGCACGCTGGTCGAGTTCTGGCAGGCCAATGCCGGCGGCCGCTACCGCCACAAGCGCGAGGGCTATCTCGCCGCGCTTGACCCAAATTTCGGCGGCTGCGGCCGGGCGATCACCGACGACAACGGCTACTACCACTTCCGCACCATCAAGCCCGGCGCCTATCCATGGCCCAATGGCGGCAATGACTGGCGACCGGCACATATCCACTTCTCGGTCTTCGGCCACGCTTTCGCTCAGCGCCTGATCACCCAGATGTATTTCGAGGGCGATCCGATGATCTGGCAGGATCCGATCGCCCTGTCGGTGCCGGATCGGGACGCCGTCGAACAGATGATCGCCAGGCTCGACCGCCACAACACGACGCCGATGGACGCACTGGCCTACCGCTTCGACATCGTGCTGCGTGGCCGTCGTTCGACCCTGTTCGAGAACAAGCTGGAGGGCAATTGATGCTCAACCCGCTGCCGCCCCTCAAGGAAACGCCGTCGCAGACTGCCGGTCCATACGTCCATATCGGCATGACGCCGAGCCTCGAAGGCATCACCGGCCCCAACGTGCCCGACCTAGGCTCGGGTCCGGTTGCGGCGGGCCCAGGCACGCCGATCGTCATCACTGGTCGCATCTTCGATGGCTCGGCGGCACCCGTCGGCGACGCCGTGGTCGAACTCTGGCAGGCGGATGCCGATGGTGCGCACCGTTCCGGCTGGGGGCGGACGGCCTGCGCGGCCGACGGCAGCTTCCGCTTCGAGACGGTCAAGCCGGGGCGGGTCGCTGGTCCCGACGGCAAGCCGATGGCGCCGCACCTGACGCTGTGGATCGTCGCCCGCGGCATCAATGTCGGGCTCCACACGCGCCTTTATTTCGCCGACGAGGCGGAGGCCAATGCCGGCGACTATGTCCTCTTGCGGATCATGGACCCGCGCCGTCGCCAGACGCTTGTCGCCGCTCACTCCAAAGCCGATGGTCGGGCCAGCTACAGCCTCGACATTCGCCTTCAGGGCGAGGGCGAAACCGTGTTCTTCGACATGTGAGGCGCGAGCATGGACAAGACCCTCCCGAACCTCGCCAGCGCCGTCGCCGGCATCACGACCGGCAGCACCTTGATGATCGGCGGCTTCGGCGGCGCCGGCGCCCCGATCGAGCTGATCCACGCTCTGATCGACCGCTATGTCGCGACCGGCGCACCCGGAAATCTCACCGTCATCAACAACAATGCCGGCAATGGCCGCATCGGCATCGCCGCGATGATCGACGCCGGCATGGTGGCGAAGATGGTCTGTTCGTTCCCGCGCTCTTCCGATCCCCGTGCCTTCACCGAAAAATACCTTGCCGGCGAAATCGCCCTCGAACTCGTACCGCAGGGAACCCTCGCCGAGCGCATCAGGGCGGGTGGAGCGGGCATCCCCGCCTTCTACACCCCGACCAGCTACGGCACAGATCTCGCCAAGGGCAAGCCCGTCGCCGAGTTCGACGGCCGCCACTATGTGCAGGAGCGCTGGCTCAAGGCCGATTTCGCCCTGATCAAGGCCGAACTCGCGGACCCACTTGGCAACCTCACCTACCGCAAGGCGGCGCGCAATTTCTCGCCACTGATGGCCGCGGCGGCCGCCGTCACCATCGTCCAGGCCCGCCGCATCGTCGCGGCAGGTGAGATCGACCCCGAGCAGGTGATCACGCCCGGACTGTTCGTCAATCACGTCGTCGAAGTGCCCGATCCGCAGCAGGAAGAGGCGCTGATCAGGGCGGGAGCGGCCTACGCATGAGCGACAAACTCACCAACGCCCAGATCGCCTGGCGCGCCGCGCAGGACATCGCCGATGGCGCCTACGTCAACCTCGGCATCGGCTTTCCCGAAATGGTGGCGCGCTACCAGCCGCCGGGCCGGCAGGCGATTTTCCACACCGAGAACGGCATCCTCAATTTCGGCGGGGCCCCGCCGGAAGGTGACGAGGACTGGGACCTGATCAATGCCGGCAAGCGTGCCGTGACGTTGACGCCTGGCGCCGCCTTCTTCCACCACGCCGACAGCTTCGCCATGGTGCGCGGCGGACATCTCGACGTGGCGATCCTCGGCGCTTACGAGGTGGCCGAGAACGGTGATCTCGCCAACTGGTCGACCGGCCCCAGGGGCGTGCCCGCAGTGGGCGGCGCCATGGATCTGGTGCATGGGGCGAAGCGCGTCGCAGTCATCACCGATCATGTCACCAAGGACGGCAGACCGAAGCTGGTAAAGCGCTGCAGCCTGCCGCTGACCGGCGTCGGCTGCGTTACGCGCGTCTACACGAGCCTCGCCGTCATCGATATCGAGAATGCTCGCTTTGTCTTGCGGGAGAAACTCCCGGGCATGAGCATCGACGAACTGCAGTCGCTGACCGGCGCCGAACTCGTTGTCGCCGGCGCAGTCGCCGATCTCGTCGCAGCGGAGGTCTAGATGCCCGACGCCTTCATCTGCGCCTATCGCCGCACGCCGATCGGCCGCTTCGGCGGTGCCCTGTCGCCGGTCCGCGCCGACGATCTCGGTGCCGTCCCGTTGCGGGCGTTGATGGCAGAGCACAGGGAAGTCGACTGGGAGGCGGTCGACGACGTGATCTTCGGTTGCGCCAACCAGGCCGGCGAGGACAATCGCAACGTGGCGCGGATGAGCCTGCTCCTCGCCGGTTTGCCCGTCAGCGTCTCCGGTACCACCATCAACCGCCTTTGCGGCTCCGGCATGGACGCTGTGATCACCGCGGCGCGGGCCATTCGCGCCGGCGAGGCCGAGTTGCTGGTCGCCGGCGGCGTCGAGTCGATGACCCGGGCTCCCTTCGTGCTCCCCAAGGCCGACACCGCTTTCTCGCGCAGCGCCGAGATCTACGACACCACCATTGGCTGGCGCTTCATCAACCCGCTGATGAAGGCCCAGTACGGCGTCGACTCGATGCCCGAGACCGGCGAGAACGTCGCCGAGGACTACGCGGTATCGCGAGCCGATCAGGACGCCTTCGCGCTCAGGAGCCAGCAACGGGCCGTGGCCGCACAGCAGAGCGGCCGGTTGGCGCGCGAGATCGTGCCAGTGACCATCCCCCGGCGAAAGGGCGAGCCGGTCGTCGTCGACACCGACGAACACCCCCGCGCCGATGCGACAATCGAAACGCTGGCTCGGCTACCTACGCCGTTCCGACAGGGCGGCACTGTCACCGCTGGCAACGCCTCTGGCGTCAACGATGGGGCCGCCGCGCTCATCATCGCTTCGGGCGCCGCTGCGGCGCGTCATGGTCTGACGCCGATCGCGCGGATACTCGGGGGCGCCACTGCCGGCGTTTCGCCGCGCGTCATGGGCATGGGGCCGGCGCCAGCGACGCAGAAGCTCAGCGCGCGCCTTGGGCTGTCCCCGCATGATTTCGAGGTTATCGAGCTCAACGAGGCCTTCGCCAGCCAGTCGATAGCGGTGTTGCGCGAACTCGGCATTCCCGAGGATGCCGACCACGTGAACCGCAACGGCGGAGCGATTGCCCTCGGCCATCCCTTGGGCATGTCCGGCGCCCGCATCACCGGAAGCGCCGCGCTCGAATTGTCGCTTACCGGCAAGCGGCTTGCGCTTGCCGCCATGTGCATCGGGGTAGGGCAGGGCATTGCCATCGCCCTCGAGGCGGTGTGATGGGTCAGCTTCTTGATGCCCTGACCGGTGACGCCAAAGTGGCGGCGCTGCTGTCGGACGAAGCGCAGGTCGCTGGCATCCTCCGCTTCGAGGATGCTCTGGCGCAGGCCGAGGCCGATGTCGGTCTGATCACTGCCGAAGCCCGCGATGCGATCTGCGAGGGCATCAGTCGTTTCAGTCCCGACTGGCCCAACCTGGCAGCCGGAATGGCACGCGACGGTGTGGTCGTGCCTGCACTGATCCAGCAGTTGCGGGTTGCGATAGGCGAACCGCATGCATCCTGGGTTCATCTCGGCGCAACCAGCCAGGACGCCGTCGACACTGCCCTGGTGCTGCAACTCGCCGAGATCATTCCCATCCTGCTGACCCGACTCGACGGGGTGCTTGCCTCGCTGGATGGACTGGAGCGCGAGTTTGGGGGGCGCGCCCTGATGGCTCACACCCGCATGCAGGCAGCGTTTCCCTTTACCGTGGCCGACAAGCTCCAGACCTGGCGTCTGCCGCTTCAGCACCAGCGCGCCGACTTGCTTCGTCTGTCGGATTATATGCTCGTTGCCCAGCTCGGAGGTCCGATCGGCGACAGGAGTAGTTTCGCTGGCAAGGGCGACGCGGTTGCCGAGCGCCTTTCTGCCATCCTCGGCCTGGGAAATGCCGCTGCCTGGCACTCCGATCGGGATCGGTTTGTTTCGCTTGGATCGCGACTGGCGAGCCTGACCGGTGTGCTTGGAAAGTTCGGGTTCGATGTCGCCTTGCTGGCACAGTCCGAGAGGAAAGCCGTTACCGTACACGGCACCGGCCAGTCCTCCGCCATGGCGCACAAGGCCAACCCCGTCGCCGCGGAGGTGCTTGTTGCCATCGCGCGCAAGACAGCCGGCCTGGCCGGGATCCTGCAGACAGCGATGGTTCACGAACAAGAGCGCTCGGGCTCCGCATGGACCACGGAATGGCTGACCCTGCCAGAGCTCGCAACCCTCACCGCTGCGTCACTGAACCTCGCTTCGAAACTGGCAAGCCAGCTGTCGTTCACTTGAACAACCGCTCTTGGAAAGGCGCCGACGATCTGTAACCGTTTTTGCGGCCCTGGCCGACACCGACCTAAGCCATTGGTTGCCCCGACTCGCAGACCTTCGTCCACGTCGTCACGGTCGAGAGCGCCGTCAACGGAAGGTTAGTCTGCGCTTCGAGTCGGACGGCGCAGCGGGTCACTATGCATCACCAGGAAGGGAGCGGAACCAAACTCCCGAAGCCGCGTCGCCGAATTCGGGGAAGTGGGTTGAAGAGGGCCAATTTTAAAACGCTGGTGCTGTCGACGAGCAGACTGCCATTCACACCGGTGGCAAACTGGGGAATGCGAGGCGCTTTGCTGCCCTTCCTTAAAGCAGCGCCTGCTCCTGCTGACGACCATTGCTGTCCTACCGGCATTCGTCATTCTCTGGACCAGTCAGACGTCCTATCGCGCGAACCGATCGGCCGAAGCGATAAATATGCGTCTCATATGACTGACGTTGTCATGACTGAGGTGATCCGGGGCATGATGGGCGCTGCCACCATTATGGTCGCTGCGGGGCGGGCCGTGCTGGCCGACGCGGTCTCCGCTGAACGGTGCGCGGAATACTTCGAGGTACTGCAGCAGGAATTTCCGTCGGTAATCGATATGGCGGTGGCCGGACCTGACAAGGGCATCGTCTGCCATGCAGGCCCAAGCGATACTGCCGCCGTGCACCAAAAAGTCGACCTACTTGCGGCAAAGTCTACCCCGGGTATGCCACCAACTCCTGATCGACACCGAGCACACGATAATCCTCGATGTCGAAGCGAGCCGCGCTATCCGCTAGGCCAAGGTCGACGCATCGCACGCCATGCTCGACCGGACGACCGCGCGCTTCGCGCTCGAGCCGCAGAGCCTTACCGCCGACAGTGCCTGTGGCCCGGCCGAAAACCTGGTGTTTCTGGTCAAGCAGCGCGGGATCGCGCCGCACATTCCGGTGTTCGACAAGTCAAGCTGCGGGAGGCATAGCCGACCCGCCTCACGAGGATCGGCCATCCTTCCTAGTTTTAGTCGCCTTTGCGGGTCTTCACGACACGGGCTCCCAGGACATCTGGTTGGCGAGGATACCGCCGTCGACATAGAGCATCTGACCGGTGATGTAGCGGGCAGCGGGCGAGGCGAGGAACACCGCCGCGGCGCCTATATCGTCTGGTATGCCGATGCGGCCGAGGGGAATCTGGCGTTCGAGAGCTAGGCGGACGCCTGGCGTGGCGATGCCCTTTGCGCTCAGCGGTGTCTCGACAATACCCGGACCGATCCCGTTCACGCGGATGGCGCGCTCGGCCAGAGTGACCGCTAGGTTGCGGACCAGCATCAGCACTGCGCCCTTCGAGCTATCGTAGACGACGCTGTTCTTTTCGGCCGCCAGTGAGTTGGTCGAGCCGGTGCAGATGATGCTCGGGTTCTCCTGCCCCGGCACCAGACCTTTCACGAAGGCCTGAGAAGCGAACAGGTAGCCTTTCACGTTGAGATTGAAGGTGCGGTCGAACACCGTCTCGGTGAGGTCGTCGAAACTGGTGTCGAGGTACGTGCCGGCGTTGTTGACGAGAGTATCGACCCGCCCCAGCTTTGCACGCGCTGCCGCGACGAATCCCTGAGCACCGGCGACGGTGGAAAGGTCCGCGCTCACGAAATGGCACTCTGCCAACTGGCCCAGCCTTGCGGCCGCACCGCCATCGTCATCCAGGTGAGAGTTGATCACGAGGCGAGCACCATCGCGAGCGAAGGCTTCGGCCATTGCGTAGCCGATGCCGGTGGTAGACCCCGTTATAGCGACGCACTGGCTCATGCGGGTGCGTTCCCAACCAGCTTGGCCCAGACGCTCAGCACGGCGCCGACAAGCGCTTGCGTCTCATCGGCCTGCGGGTTGCGGATGAGGTCGAGCGGCCTGACGACTTCAACGATTTTGTCTGAGGACATGACGTAAACTTTGCTTGGTTTGTGCGACGACTGTACCGGGCAGGTTAGGAGACGGCGCATTGCCCTAGTCATGCAGCCATTTTGAACCCCGGGGCGGCTTCGGTTTCAAGGGTCTTTGCTCGGCCCGCTCGTCCACGTGCTCCTCGAGCCGCTGGAGCCGCTCCATCTGGTCGCCGGTCTCGATAGCCCTCCTGCCTCGACCACGACAGCGTCCCACCAGCCTCGGTCTTCGCCATCGGCGACCAACGCCGGTGCGCCCACGCGAAGGTCGGTCCAACGGATGGGCAGATAGTGCTCAGAAGTTGCTTCGCCTTCCCCGGCAGTCGCTTTGCCTGTGCGCTTGCCGCCGTTGTCAGCTGGGTGGTAGCCGGTTCGGGCTTCGGCCGCCTGGAGAGCGTGCCAGCGGCCTCAAGAGTCATTGGCGCGTGCGGCGAGTGGCACAAACGCGTTGCCGCTTTTCTCGAAGACCTTGCCGCGCGGCAGGCCGGCCGCCAGCGCCGCGAGGTCCTCGCCGACAACACGAATGGCATGAAGGTCCATCTGGCCCGCTGCGCGCAGGGCTAGCTCGGCCCCGGCTTCGGCGAACACGCTGCCGAAGGACCTGCCGGTGGCGTTGCTGCTCAGGACGACGAGGTAGGGCGTGAAGGGCTCGGGCTCAGCCATTGTCGCCCCCGGCAACGACGAAGGGGGCCAGAGGCCCCCTTTTCGTAGTCGATGTGATGGTTGCGCGTGATAAGGCCGGCGCATGCCCAAGTGCTGTCAGCAACAAGCTATCATCCTATCAGTTGCGCGCGTCGCACCGGGGCGGCGCTGAACTCGCGCAACGATAGGATATCACGAATTATTGTTCTAAGTCAATATGTTAGCTGGCCAAGTGCTCAAGAGTGCAACCGCCGGGTGCTGGCACAGCAATCCGCAAGGCAGAGCGGCCGCGGCCAAGTCTTAGCCAAAGGCGACCGCTTTGAGCACCGCCCACAGGTGCAGCGTCGCGCCCAGCACCACGAACGAATGCCAAAGCACGTTGTGGAATTTCAACCGCTCCCACAGGTGGAATACGATGCCGGAGCTGTAGGCTACGCCGCCTGCCAGCAATAGCCACAGGGCGCTGGCGGGCAGAATGACAGCTAGCGAGTTGAACACGGCAAGGCCGCTCCACCCGATACCCAAGTAGAGAAACAATGCGAGCCGTCCGAAGCGCTCCGGCACGAGCAGTTTCAGCGCGATCCCTACGATGGCGGCTCCCCACACAAGCGCCAGCATGATGTCCCCGGTAGGCGTGCCGCCGAGGAGGCTCAACAGTGGTGTGTAGGTGCCAGCGATCAACAGGAAGATCGCGGCTTGATCGAGCCGGGCCAGGAACATCTTCACGGGTGTTACGGGCGCTAGATTAAAGGCCAGCGACACGGTCAACACCAGCAAGAGCGAAGCGACATAGACTAGCAGGGCTGGGCGTGCTGCCTCTCCGCTGAGCAAGAGCACGCCGCCCACTGCGATGGCGATGAGCAAGCCCACCCCATGCACGATCCCGTCGAGTACAAGTTCGGGCAGGGAGTACGGTTTGCCGCGATGCCACCAAGTGCGGCCGCTGTAGGTCAAGGTGGGGGGCTGGAACATCGCGACCTTCTCGAACTGGGAAAGAGCAACGCAATGAGCATGAAGATCGATGCAGAGAGCCAGGCTTTTCGGAGGAATGCCTCGTCCATCTCCGAACGCGAGATTAGGAACGCATCGCATGCACTCCCGTTGATGAAAACCTCGGCGACGAACGCCGCTGCAATCAAGGAGATAGATGATGCGTACCATCAGCGGACTGTTTGACACCCGCGATCACGCTGACAATGCCGTGCGCTCCCTCAAGGACGCGGGCATCCCTGCCGACGACATCTCCATCGTCGCGAACAATGTCGATGGCTCCTACGCCACCGATGGTGACGACGTCGCCGCCGACGCCGGTACTGGCGCGGGTATCGGTGCTGCCGTGGGCGGCGCTGGTGGTCTGCTGACCGGTCTCGGTCTGCTGGCAATCCCCGGTATTGGCCCTGTAGTGGCGGGCGGCTGGCTACTTTCGACCGTGGTGGGGGCCGCCGCGGGTGCGGTTGTGGGTGGCGCGACGGGCGGGCTGATCGGCGCTCTGACCGAGGCTGGCGTCGATGAGCGCGATGCTCACGTCTACGCCGAAGGTGTTCGCCGCGGCAGCATTCTCGTCACCGCCCGTGTCGATGACAGCCGCGCTGACGCCGCCCAGGCAATCCTGAACAGCGATAGCGGCATCAATCTCGAGACCCGTCGTCGCGAATACGAGGCGAGCGGATGGGAAGCTTTCGATGAAACGGCCGAGCCGTACGAGGCTGACCGGATCCGCGACTACCGCGCTGGTATCGTGCCGCCGGTCCTTCGCAGCTGACCTACGTCGGTTGGCCTGAACTGAAACCCGGCCTCGAAAGAGACCGGGTTTTTGCTCTGTCATCATCGCGGTGCAGTCAGGCTATTCTCGATGCGCTCGACGAGTGGATCAAACTCGCGCTTTCGCTCCGCCGGATAACTGGTTTCGCCGAAAGCGCAGTGCCATCGCGGTTCACGGTCTGGTCAGCATCCCATCCAGGTAGCGGAAAGGACGAACCAGCTCCTACCAAGAGCCCGATAGGTGATGCGCCGATTGGTGGCGGCTCCTTCCATGATGGTTCGGAATTGCGCCACCGTACGTGCCTCGCGGTTGGTCACCCCGAAGATATCGAGCTGAGTCGCGCCATAAATACTTCCAACGAAAGCGGTCCCCCGGCTTCTTGCCCATCAGCAAACGTGGACGTCGGAAGGTTTGATCTGCCCCCCAGATCTTGGACCACCCGGCTGGGGAGTTTTCGGGTGTATGCGCTCCGAGGTGGGCGCGAGTGCGCACGAGGCGTAAATCAACGATATCGGCGCATTCTGGGCATTACCCATGCGGTGGCGAACTCATGACCCTGATGGTATGTCGACAATTGTCAAACTGGTAAAGGGACCGACCAGGCAGCCCCCACTGATCAAGCTGGGACGTTTTGGAACGTTAGAAGGCGGTTCGGGCGCGTTGGTTTTCCTCGCGTCCGACTCCTCGGCACTGGTGACCGGCACAGCGCCACAGGTGGATGGCGGGTGGGCGGTCGGGTAGACAGACTATTGTCGCAACAAGGGGCTCGGGGGAAATCGTGAAGGTTGGACTATGCATGGGGGACCCGGCGGGCATCGGCGCTGAAATCGTTGTGCGCAGCGTCAGTGCGACGCTCGAGGCGGGACACACGCCGGTGCTGTTCGGGCATCGGCAGACCTATCGCGAGGCTAGCCGCGTCTGCGCGCTGCCGCTCGATATCGAACTCTACTTGTCGGCGCTCGGTCTCGAGGCGGAGCGTCCCGCCGATGCCTCCTGGGGCTCGTGTACCGAGTGGGCTGGGAGGGAGCAGATCGCCAGCCTTGAAACGGCTCTTGCGGCGGCCTCGCGGGGTGAGATCGACGCGGTGGTGTTCGCGCCGTTCAACAAGCATGCGCTGGCGCTGGCCGGGATCGACGGCGACGAGACGGAGGTGCTGCGCAAGCGTTGTGACCTGCCGCAGGTGCGGACCGTCACCAAGCTGGACCGGCTGCTGCGGGCGACCGTGGTGGGGCACGTGCCGTTTGCCGGCATCGCCGCACGGGTGACGGGCGAGGGCATCGGCGCGGCGCTCGACCGGTTGATCGGGCTTTGCGCCGAGTTCGGGAACGCGGCGCCGCGGATCGGTGTCGCCGCGCTCAATCCGCACGCCGGCGCCCGGGGCACACTGGGGGACGAGGAGATCGAGTTCATCGTGCCGACGCTCGCGGCCTACCGGGCGCGCACCGGCGCAAACGTTTCCGGCCCGATCCCGGCGGATATCCTGATGCCACTGGCGCTGCGCGGCGAGTTCGACGCACTGGTCTATCTCTACCACGATCAGGGGAACATCGCGATGAAGGCCGTGGGGTTCGGACGCGAGGTGGTGTTTTATCCATCGGTACCCTATGCCACGGCGACGGTTGCACACGGCACCGCCTACGACATCGCGGGCAAGGGGCTCGCTGACCCGAAGAACCTAATCGAGGCGGTGCTGCAGACGGCGGACCTAGCGCAACGCCGGGTTCAGGCGAACGCGGCGGGAGGAGCACCAGGATGAGTGACACGAATCGTCCCGTGCTGGTCGCCGAGCGTGCGGCGGGGGCAGACGAAGCGACCATCGAGGCGCTTGCCGCGGCCGGCAGCAGCGCCGTATCCGATGCGCTCGGGAAGGCCGGGAACCTGTCGGGCGCGATAAGGGCAACGACGCGGCGTCACCGCATGGCGGGCAGTGCGGTGACGGTGGTCACGAGCCCCAACGACAACCTGGTTCCGTACCTGGCGCTCAAGGAAGTGCGGGCGGGCGACATCCTGGTGATTGCGACCGGCGGGCACGAACGGATGTGTGCGCTGCTGGGCGGTACGATCGTCGGGCACCTGAGGAACGCCGGTGTTCGTGGCGTGGTGACGGACGCGCTCATCCGCGACCTCGAGGAGATCGAGGCGATCGGGTTGCCCGTCTACGCCGCAGGTTTCAGCATCAGGGCGCCGACAAAAGTAGGCGGCGGAGCTATCAACGTTCCGGTGGCTATCGGGGGGCTGGTGGTGCAGCCGGGCGACGTGGTGGTTGCGGATCGGGACGGGGTGACGATCGTGCCGATGCGCCAGGCGGGGGCGGCGCGGAGCGCTGTCGAAGCGGTGCTGGCGCGGGAGGTGCGGATGAGGGGCGATGTCAGCGCTGGTGAGGTCGAGCCCTACTGGATGCGCGAGGGCGTACATCTGAGCGACGTGACGGTGGAGCCGCTGTTCCGGAAGAGCTGACTGCGGTCGCGTGCCTGACTGCCGAAGGCGCGGTTTGGCGAGCGCCGGAGATTTCCGACGCTCGCTCGCAACCGTTGGGCCCGGTGTAGAGGCCATCGATAGTGATCAGGCTGCTAACAATCAGCGGGGGTCACTCGGTCTTCTTCCGTGTGTAGCGACCGGAGGTGCGGAACACGGAACATGCCGACTTGATGTCTCCCAACAAGGCAGTCAACCTTGGCGGTGTTCGATGCAAAGACAGGGTGATGCGGACCGTGGACGTGGTGGTGCATAGCGATAAGCCTTCGCTCGGTATTTCGGCGGCAGCTGAGGGTGGCCGGGCAATCCGGCAGGCAATTGCCGAGCGCGGCGAGGCCAATGTTATACTCGCTACAGGCGCCAGCCAGTTCGAGATGCTCGACGCGCTGGTGAGCGAGGAGATCGACTGGTCTCGAGTCACGGTGTTCCACCTCGATGAGTATGTCGGCCTGCCGGCGAACCATGCCGCGAGCTTTCGAAAGTACCTGCGGGAGCGCGTGATGGCTCGGCTGCCAGTAAGGCCGCGCTTCATCGAGGTGGATGGCGATGCGCCTGACCTCGAGGCAGAGGTCGCTCGGCTCGGCGCGCTGATCGCGCGGCACCCGATCGATGTCTGCTTTGCCGGAATCGGCGAGAACGGGCATCTGGCGTTCAATGATCCGCCAGCCGATTTCGACACGGGGGCCGCCTATCTCGTGGTGGAGCTCGATGAGGACTGCCGGCGCCAGCAACTGGGGGAGGGATGGTTCCCCACGCTCGACGACGTGCCGCGACAGGCAATCTCGATGGGCGTGCGGCAGATCCTGAAGTCGCGCCAGATCGTGCTGTCGGTCCCCGACGCACGCAAGGCCGCGGCAGTGGCCGGGGCCGTCGACGGTCCGGTGACGCCGATATGCCCGGCCAGCATCCTGCAGCGCCACTCGCACACCACGCTGCACCTCGACACTGCTTCGGCCGCGAGGCTGGCACGGTGATCCGCAGCGATGGCCTGTTCGACCTGCAGGTCAACGGCTTTGCGGGGGTCGACTTCAACGATCCGGCGATCACGCCCGAGAGGCTCGACATGGCATTGGCGGCGATGCTCAGGACCGGCGTTACGCTCTGCCTGCCAACGCTCATCACCGCTTTTGAGCCGGAGTTGCGCGAGCGCATCGAGGCGCTCGAGGCGGCTGTCGCGGGCAGCAGGTTTGGGCCGACGATGGTGCCGGGCTACCATGTCGAAGGGCCGTTCCTGAACTCCGGCGAAGGCTATCGCGGCTGTCACCCGCCCGAGGCCATGGCCGATCCCGACCCGGCGCTCTACCGGCGGCTTTCGGAGGGGCTGGGCCGGCCGATCCTCCTCGTCACGCTGGCGCCGGAGCGGCCTGGCTCCACGGCGACCATCCGCGCGCTTCGCGAGGCCGGGATCTGCGTCGCCATGGCGCATAGCGAGGCGTCGATAGCTCAGGTCCGCGAGGCGGCGGTGGCTGGGCTCACCATGTCGACGCATCTCGGCAACGGCCTGCCGCGCAGCCTGCACAAGACCGAGAACGCCCTGCTCGGCCAGCTGGCCGAGCCAGGGCTCGCCGCCTGCTTCATTGCCGATGGCCACCACCTGTCGCCGGGAGCACTGGGGGCCATGCTGCGGATCAAGGGGGTCGAACGCTCGATCCTCGTCACCGATGCAGTACTGGCCGCAGCGGCGGCGCCCGGCAGCTACCGCTTCGCCGGCATGGAGGTGGAGCGCGACCGGATGGGGGTGGTGCGGCAGCCTGGTGCGGCGCACCTTGCCGGTTCAGCGCTCGAACTCGATGCGGCGGTTCGCAACGGCGTGGCGGGGGGCGGCGCGACGCCGGAGCAGGCTATACGGATGGCCTCGGCAAATCCGCGGGCGGCCCTAGCCGAAGCGGCACGGGCGCATGGCGTAACGCTGCCCAGCGGCCGCGGGGGGGGGGGGGGCGCCCGGCGGCCGGGGGGCGGGG
>JAEYYP010000007.1 GCA_023428425.1 Pseudomonadota bacterium | reverse complement strand
CCGCCGGGTCATCGAGGCCAAGCGCGAGGAGGACGAGGAGGAGTTCAGTCACGTCTACCTGGGCGTCCCCCGCGAAGACGACGACGCTGTGATCATCAAGCGCTCCTGGGTCCTGGCTGCCGTGGATGCGCGGAAGGCGTTGAGCATGCCGGCGGGCGGTCGCCATCGCATCGGTTTCGACGTGGCGGACAGCGGCGCGGACAAGTGCGCCACCGTCGAGGTTTGCGGCATCGAGGTGATCAAGGTCGATGAGTGGAAGGCGGGAGAGGACGAGCTGCTTAAGTCAGCTACGAGGGTGCACATCCAGGCCCGCGAGCACGATGCAGAGATCGACTACGACTCCATCGGCGTCGGCGCGTTCGCCGGTGCCCACTTCGAGCAGCTCAACCTGCTCACGCAGACCAGTATCGCCCACCACAAGTTCAACGCCGGCGCCGGTGTCATCAACCCTGACGACCGGATCGACGAAAACCCGAACAGCCCCACGAACCTCGAACAGTTCTCCAACTTGAAGGCCCAGGCCTGGCGCGCTGTCGCGAACCGTTTCCGGCACACCTTCAACGCGGTGCGGAAGGGCCATGAGTTCGATCCTGACCAGATCATCAGCATCTCGTCGGACTGCGATCACCTCGAAGGGCTGATCGACGAACTCTGCACGCCTCGCAAGGACGCCGACGGCGCCGGTCGAGAGAAGGTCGAGAGCAAGAAGGACTTGGCGAAGCCGACCCGAAAGGGCGGACCCGTCCCGTCGCCGAACAAGGCCGATGCCTTCGTCATGGCCTTCGCGCCGCGCCCGTCTGCTCCGAGCGTTGCGATGTTCCTGAAGAAGAGGCTCCGCGCATGACCCGCCCCATCCTGCGGCTGGTCGCCAACGCGGCGACCCGTCAGCTCAGCCAGATGTTCCCGGGCCACTTCGCCCAGGCCAAGCACAACCACTACGCCGACTTCGGCTACCCGACCGATCCGCAGTTCCGCGAGTTCTTCGACGCCTACCAGCGCAACGGCCTGGCCCGCGCCGGGGTCGATAAGACGATCGCCAAATGCTGGCAGGACTTCCCGTACCTGCAGGAGAAGGCCCGGGACGCCGGCGGGGCGGCGAAGGAGACCCGGTGGGAGAAGCTGGTCCGCGAGCGGTTCGCTGCACTGCGCGTGTGGCAACAGCTCGCCGAGGCGGACCGCCGGGGCATGGTCGGCGCCTACGCTGGCGTCATCCTGCGCCTGGCCGACAACAAGCCGTTCCGCGAGCCGGCTCAGCGCGTGCCCGGCGGTCTGGCGGGTCTGGTGGAGGTCATCCCTGCGTGGGAGGGCCAACTAACCGTCAGCGAGTGGGACACGGACGAGACGTCGCCCACCTACGGCCAGCCGAAGATGTATCAGTTTAGCGAGGCGGCCGTCGGCAAAGCCGCGCAGCCCCGCCAGTTCCTCCTCCACCCCGATCGGGTGGTGATCTGGTCGCGGGACGAGACGGTGTTCGGGGCGTCGGCCCTGAAGCCCGGCTACAACGACCTGCTGACCGTCGAGAAGATCATCGGGGCGGGCGGCGAGGGGTTCTGGAAGAACGCCAAGTCGTCCCCCGTGCTGGAGATCGACAAGGAAGCCAACGTCGAGCGTATGGCCTTGGCGATGGGCGTTCCCGTTGAAGAGGTCGCCGACAAGATGGGCGAGCAGGTCGAAGCCTGGAACAAGGGCTTCGACGAGATGCTGATGCTGCAGGGCATGACGGCCAAGGCGCTGGGCGTGACCCTGCCGTCGCCCGAGCACTTCTTCAGCATCGCGGTGCAGTCGTTCGCGGCGTCACTGTGCATGCCGGTGAAAATCCTCGTCGGCATGCAGACGGGCGAGCGCGCCAGCACCGAGGACGCCGAGGAGTGGGCTCAGACGTGCATGTCGCGCCGGAGCACGCTGGTGATCCCGAACATCCTATCGCTGGTTCGCCGGCTCGAGCTGTTCGGCATGATCCCGAAGGCCGACTGGCATCTCGCCTGGGCGGACCTGACGGAACCGAAGGCCAGCGAAAAGGCCGACCGGGCGAAGAAGATGACCGACGCCAACAAGGTGTCTGGCGAGGCGACCGGCGAGCGGGTGTTCACCAACGCCGAGATCCGCGCCGTGATGGACCTGGAGCCGCTCAGCGACGCGGATCGGCTGATCGAGCGACCGGAGCCTGAGGAGACCGAAGAAGGCGGGCAGGGAGGTGGGCGAGCTGCCGACCGCCCTTTCGCGACGAACGCACGTAAGCGGCGCCTACGCCGCGGCAGGGCCCGCAAGGGCTATGACCCGTCGCAGCCTCGCGGGAAGGACGGTCGCTGGGTCGATACCGGGGCCGGGAAGGCGCCGTCGCTCACCGCGTTCATGCGGAGCCAGCGCAAGCACCCGGGCCGGCATCGGACGCTAGATCTCGGCGAGGTCGGCAATCGGGCGGCGATCTCTGCGGCCGGTGGCCCGGATACGCGTGGGTGGCGAAGGCTGCTGGAGACCTCCGAGGTCAACCACGCGCTGAAGGGCCACGGCCGAGGTTCACCGAAGTGGGAGCGCGGGTCGCGGCTCACCCGAGCGGATTTCGGTAAGATCGAGCAGATCGTGGGCGCCGGTCAGCCGGTGCTCGTGAGGAAGAAGGGCGGCGATGTCCGGCTGATCTACCGGGCAGAAATCGACGGGCGTCGATACACCTACGTCGAGACCGTCAGTCGCAGCCGAGCCGCGCTGATCTTCAAGACGATGTGGTGGGGGAAGTAGTCGGCCGCCCAGGTGGGGTTTGCACCCACCCCGAATGCTCAAGGCAACCAGGCGGCCTGAGGCGAATGTAGGCCCGAAGGCCTCCAAACACAAGAACGCAACCCTCAAACGAAGGAGGCCGCCCATGCGCGTCTTCGTGACGAACCGCGCCGCGGGCGATCAGGTGCGCGTCAACATCCGGTCCACCGTCAACAAGGCGAAGATCCGCAAGGAGAAGCGCAACGGCCGAGACGTGATCATCGTCCCCAGCGCCACTCTGCCCGACGACGTGGTGATGAACTCGATCCTCTACCCGGCGGACGAGATCGAGAAGAGTTTCAAGGGTCTGGAGCGGACTCCTGCGCCGCTCGGCCACCCGACGATCAACGGCAAGTTCGTCAGCGCCCGCGATCCCGAGGGCCTGAACATCGGCTGGATCGGTGCCTGGAACGAGAACCTGCGCCGCGAGAACGGCCGGGTGTTTCTGGACAAGGTCATCGACGTCGAGCGCGCCAACGAGAGCGAGGGCGGCCGGCGGGTCCTGGACGCCATCGAGAAGGGCAAGCCCGTCCACACCTCGACCGGTCTGCTGGCCCTCATGGAGGCCGCCAACGGGGACGTCGATTACAAGTTCATCGCCCGAGAGATCGAGTTCGACCACGACGCCATCCTCCTCGACGAGGAAGGCGCGGCCACCCCTGAACAGGGCGTTGGCATGCTGGTCAACGCCAAGGGCGAACAGGTCGAGCTGAAGGTCATTAACTCCTGTCTGGAGGATGCCTTCGACCAAGAGATCGACTGGGCCGGAACCCGGCTCGTCGAAGCTGTCAGGCGGAAAGCGGATGCATCCAAGTGGCAGGAACTGAAGACCCGCATCCTTGAAGCCCTCGGCCTAACCAACTCCGAGCGGTCCACCTCCACAAATCAGAAGGAAGACGACGTGACTGACAAAGCTCAGTTCGATGCGCTTTCCGCGAAGGTCGACGGCCTCTCGGAAAGCCTGAAGCCCGACGCCCTGGCGGCGACGCTCGCCACGGTGATCGGCAACGCGGTGGCCACGGCCATGAAGCCGCTGACAGACGCCAACGAAGCGCTCCTCAACGCCCAGAAGGCGAAGGACGACGCCGAGCTGGACGGCCTGCGCGCAAAGATCGTGGCGGCCAACCTGCTCGACGAGGACGGCGCCAAGGAGCTCACGCTCAACGCCGCCCGCAAGCTGGCCGAGAAGGCGGACCCCGGTAAGGCGGCGCCGCTCAACCCGGCCTTCCACGGCAACAAGCAGCAGAGCGGCTTCGTGCTGCCGAAGGCGGAGGCCTAACCCATGGCTCGCTTCAACAAGATCTTCGCCGGCCCGTTCACCGAGGCGACGCCTCAGGTGCGGGAACTGCCGGCCGCCGACGGCAACATCAAGCCGGGCAACCTGATCGTCATCTCGTCCGGCAAGTTCACCCGCGCCGGCGCCACGACGATCGGAAAGGTCTGGATCGCCCAGGACAACTACCTGGCGCTGAAGGGCGTGGACGATGCCTACGCGGCGGACGACGTCGTGATCGGCATGGAGCCGCTCGACGAGCAGTTCTTCAACGTCCGCGTCGCCACCGGCGTGAACATCTCGGCGATCGGCACGGCGCTCACCCCGGGCGCCAACGGCACCCTCGCCATCGCCTCCACTTCGGACCTCGTCGTCGCCTACGCCGAGGAGGCCTTCAACAACAACACCGGTTCAGAGCAGCTCGTCCGCGTCCGCGCGGCCACGAACGGCCACCTGACCGCCGCGTCCTAAGGAGACCTGGCAATGCGCTACTTCGACGATCAGCTCGTCGCCAACTCCCGGCCGCACGCGGCCTGGTGGGGCGAACTGAGCGCCAACCGCGAGTTCTTCCATCAGTCGGAAGAGCACCTCGCCACCTTCCACGCCAACGCCGCCGCGGTTCTGCCGCGCGACGCCTGGCTGGAGCTCGACGGCATCACCCGCCGCGTCATGCGCGACGATGAGGGCCAGGTCTTCATGGCCGACCTGATGCCGCTGGCGAAGGCGGTCAACATCGGCAAGCTGGTTCACATGACCCGCGTGTCGGGCGACGCCGGCATCGTGGTCCGCTCCATGAGCGGCCAGGTCCCGGTTCCGCTGGATAAGGTGGCCTACGACTACCGTGGGTCGCCCGTCCCGATCTTCGCTTCCGGTTATGGCCGGGAGTGGCGGGAGTGGAACACCCTCCAGTCGGAGAACTTCGACGCCCTGGCCGACGATCAGGAAGCCATCGCGGCGAAGCTCCGCTCCGACAT
>JAEYYP010000451.1 GCA_023428425.1 Pseudomonadota bacterium | reverse complement strand
GGCCCGTAGCGGAGCTAGGGTGGGAGTACTCTCGACGTCGGTACCCCCACCCTAGCTGCGCCAGTTCGCTGCGCTCCCGGCTCTGCTACCCCTCCCCACAAGGGGGAGGGAGCCAGTGGCCACATCGGAGCGCAGCGATGTTCGGTGCAGCTTACGCCGCGATGAACTCGTTCCAGCGGCGGACCATGTAGCGGTCCTCGTCCATCACCGAGTTCCAGCAGGCGACCTTGCCCATGCGGTCCTCGAACGAGCCGCCATCGCGCACCGCGCCGGCCTTCTCCATCACCGCGCCATCGGGAGACAGGATGTCGCCCTGGGCGGGCTTGCCCTCGATCCAGAAGCCCCACTCGTCCTCGGACATGTATTCCTTGGCGGTGTCCATGGCGGCCGAGTAGTAGCCCTGTCGGTTGAGGTAGCCGCCGACCCAGCCCGAGGTGTACCAGTTGATGTACTCGTAGGCAGCGTCGAGCATTGCGCCCGACAGGTGCGCCGCGATGCCCAGCCCACCGCCCCATGAGCGGTAGCCCTCCTTGAGCGGCTGATAGGTGCAGGCGATGCCCTTGGACCGCACGGCGGCGACGGCCGGCGACCACATCGACTGGATGACCACTTCGCCCGAAGCCATGAGGTTGACGCTCTCGTCGAACGACTTCCAGAAGGCGCGGAACTGGCCGGCCTGCTTGGCCTTGATGAGGAAATCGATCGTCGCGTCGATCTCTTCCTTCGTCATGTTGCCCTTGTCGGCGTAGGTGATGTTGCCCATCGCCTCCATGATCATGGCGGCGTCCATGATGCCGATCGACGGGATGTTGAGGATCGAGGTCTTGCCCTTGAAAGCCGGATCCATGATGTCGGCCCAGCTGGTGATCTCGCGGCCGACGAGGTCCGGGCGGATGCCCAGCGTATCGGCGTTGTAGATGGTCGGCACCATGGTGAACCAGCCGGTCTCGGCGGCGGCGAAGGTCTTGTCGCCGGGCTTTTCGACATAGCCGACGGTGTGCGGCGCGGTGCCCTGCGCGATGACGCTGTCAGGCGTCAGCTTGCCGTTTTTGAACAGCGGCACGATCTTGTCGTAGTACTTGAGCCTGGAGGTATCCATCGGCTGGATCACGCCGGTGGGGAACACCTTCTTGAGGATCCAGTATTCGATGTCGGCGATGTCGTAGCTGTCGGGCTGGGTGACGGCGCGCTGCGCGGCCGCGTCCGAGTCCGTCGCGGTCATCTCGAGGGTGATGCCGAGGTCGGCCTTGCACTTTTCGGCGATGGCGTTGAGGTTCGACACGCCCGTGCCGAACTGGCGCAGCGTGATCGGGTTCTGCGCCCACACGGTGGGGAAGCCGCCGAGCGCGCCGGCGCCAATGGCAGCGCCGCCGAGCGCCGCTGCGCCCTTGAGCAGTGCACGGCGCGAAAGCTGCGCCGCCTTGATGGTCTGGTTCGTCCCAGTCATAGCCTAACCCCTGTTGCTGGTTTTCAAGTCGCGAGACGGCCGAGGACGATGGCGTCCCCCGCGTCCCAACTCAGTGGCACCGCCTCGCCGACGCTGACGGGCTTCTGAAAGAAGCTGCGTTCGTCGACGATGGCGGTGAAGTCCTCGATGCCGGCGCCATCGACCGAGAGCTTCACGGACGCGCCGCGATACTCGATGTTCGAGACGGTGCCGACAAAGCCGAGCCCCTTTGTTTCGGTCGGGGCGAGCCGGACCCGGTCGGTCCGGACGGCGATGTCGATGGGCTGGCCGGTCGCCGGGATATCCCCGGTGGCGGCGAAGCTGCCGCCGCTCGGCACATCGAGCAGCGCGAGCCCCTTGGCGCCGCCGGTGCCGCGGCCCGACACGACGTTGTGGTCGCCCATGAAGCGGGCGACGAAGGCGGTGGCAGGGCGCTCGAACACCTCGCGCGGCGTCGCCGCCTGCTCGATCCGCCCGTTGTTCATGATCACGATGAGGTCGGCGAGCGCCATCGCCTCTTCCTGCGAGTGCGTGACGTGGACGAAGGTGATGCCGAGCTGCGTCTGCAGCTTCTTGAGCTCGGCCCGCATGCGGATCTTGAGGAAGGGGTCGAGGGCCGACAGTGGCTCGTCGAGCAGCAGGGCCTCGGGGTCGGTGATGAGAGCACGGGCGAGCGCGACGCGCTGCTGCTGGCCGCCGGAGAGCTGTGCCGGGCGGCGGGTGGCATAGGCGTCCATCTGCATCAGCTTCAGCATCTCGAGCGCCTTGGCCCGCCGCTCGTCCTTCGGCACGCCCTTCATGCGCAGCGAGAACGCGACGTTGTCGACGAGGTCGAGATGCGGGAAGAGGGCGTAGGACTGGAACATCATGGAGGTGCCGCGCCGCGCGGGCGGCAGGTGCGTGACCATGGTGTTGCCGAGCAGGATGTCGCCGTCGGTGACGTCCTCGTGCCCGGCGATCATACGCAGGGTCGATGTCTTGCCGCAGCCCGAAGGCCCGAGCAGGCAGCAATAGGTGCCGGCCGGAATCTTGAGGCTGATGGCATCGACCGCGACGGCCGAGCCGTAGCGCTTGGTCACTGACGCAAGGTCGATTTCGGCCGCTTTCGACATGCCGCGCTCCGCATTGAACACGGGAAGATCAATGCATCAGCCGTGCCAACATGCTGGTGAGGCCGCTAAGCGGTTGAAACTGTGTAGATTACCCGCTGTATCGCCGCATGGCGATGAAACCGGCAAACCAGATAAGTGCCTATTTTTGCGGCGTGTGTTCGCAATCACGGCAAACTTTGTATGCAATCTTGTGGTGATCCTGCGTGCATGTGCACACTTGAATGCATCGGCGTTCGGCGTATGGATGGTGTGATACGGGGGCGAAGATGAGCATTGCCGACTACCCCTTCGCGCCGCTCGGTGGCGCCGAGGACCGTGCCATGGCGATCCGCGAGCAATTGCGCGAGGCGATCATCGATCGCCGGCTGGCGCCCGGCACCAAGCTGGGCGAGGCCGAGGTCGGCGCATTGTTCGACGTCAGTCGCACCGTGGTGCGCTCGGCCCTGCAGATGCTGAGCTTCGAGGGGTTGGTGCGCTCGGAGCGCAACCGCGGGTCCTTCGTCGCCAACCCTTCGCCAGAGGAGGCGCGGCAGGTGTTCGACAGCCGCAGGCTGATCGAGCCCGCGCTCGCGGCAGGCGCGATCGAGCGCCTCGGTCCCGCCGACGTGGCCCGGTTCCGCGACCTGCTGGCGGAGGAAGATCGCCTGATGGGGGAGCGCGGCACGCAAGTGCGGCGCGCCGAGATTCGCGCCTCGGGCGACTTCCACCTCGAACTGGCGCGCCTCGCGGGCAATGCCGTGCTGGCGCGGTTCATGGAAGAACTGGTGGCGCGCTCCTCGCTGGTGATCGCGCTTTATGGCCGGACGGGCGCCTCGAGCTGCGGCCATGCCGATCATGGCAGCATTCTCGCGGCACTCGAAAAGCGCGACGCGGCGCTCGCGGCAAGCCTGCTGGTGCATCATATCGACCACATCGAGGCCGACCTCGACCTGCGGCCCGCCTCGGGGCTCGGCCTGCGCGAGGCACTGCGGAGCGGCTGAGGGCCGCCATTGGTCGTGCTTGCCGGAGCGCTTCGACGCTGGTCCACTCCCTCCAAAACGGAGGAACCCATGACCCTGTCAGATGCCGCGCGGCTGGCCCTGCTCGCGCCGCGCCTCGGCCGCCTGCGCGCCGTGCTCGATACCGATACCTACAACGAGATCGACGACCAGTTCGCGCTGGTGCAGATGGTGCTGTCTCCCGAGCGGATCGATCTGCAGGCGATCTACGCCGCGCCCTTCTTCAACAGTCGCTCCAGCGGGCCGGGCGAGGGGATGGAGCTGAGCCATGGCGAAATCCTGGCGCTGCTCGAACGGCTCGGGGTGCCGTCGGACGGGTTCGTCTTTCGTGGCGTGACCGACTATGTCGGCCTGTCGAAGCAGGCATTGGCGGCGCCGGCGGTTGACGACCTGATCGCGCGGGCGCGGGCAGGATCGCCCGAGGATCCGCTCTACATCATCGCCATCGGGGCGATCAGCAATGTCGCATCGGCGTTGCTGAAGGCGCCGGACATCATCGACCGGACGGTGGTGGTGTGGCTGGGCGGGCACGCGCTCGAATGGCCGCACCAGCGGGAGTTCAACCTCAGGCAGGATGTCGGCGGGGCGCAGGTGCTGTTCGATTCAGGCGTGCCGCTGGTGCTGGTGCCCTGCATGGGCGTGGTCTCGCACCTCCACTCGACGGTGCCGGAGATCGAGCGCTACGTGGAGCCCTATGGCGAGATCGGCAGGTTCCTCGCAATGCGGTTCAAGGAATACGAGACCGACCATGCCGGCTGGGCCAAGGAAATCTGGGACATGGCGCCGGTCGGCTGGCTGCTCGATGCGGAGTGGGCGCCGAGCGTGCTGGTGCCGACGCCGATCCTCACCACCGAGGTGACGTATAGCGTGGACCGCTCGCGGCACCTGATGCGGTATGTGACGCAGGTGAAGCGCAACCCGATCATGCGGGATTTCATCGGGAAGCTGAGGGTGCGGGCGGGGGCGTAGGTGTAAGCCGGACGCCCCCTCCACCACGCTTCGCGTGGTCCCCCTCCCCCGCTACGCGGTGGAGGAGCA
>JAEYYP010000434.1 GCA_023428425.1 Pseudomonadota bacterium | reverse complement strand
GATCGCACCAACCACCACCTGTTCCAGCCGCTGCTCTACCAGGTCGCCACGACATCGCTGTCGCCGTCCGAGATCGCCTGGCCGATCCGCATGCTGGTCCGGAACCGGCCGGAGGTGAAGACGGTGCTCGGCAACGTGACCGGCATCGACAAGGCGGGGCAGCTCGTCGAGCTCGAGGACGGCGGGCGCATCCCGTTCGACAGCCTGATCGTCGCCACCGGAGCGGCGCATGCCTATTTCGGGCACGACGAGTGGGAGCCCTACGCACCGGGCCTCAAGACACTCGAGGATGCGACCGCGATGCGCCGCCGGCTGCTGCTCGCCTTCGAGGCGGCCGAGCAGGAGACCGACGCCGAGAAGCGCCGGGCCCTGCTCACCTTTGCGATCATCGGGGCGGGACCGACGGGCGTGGAACTGGCGGGCGCAGTGATTGAACTCGCGCGCCTGACGCTCCGGGACGAGTTTCGTTCGATCCGGCCCGAGGACGCCCGGGTCATCCTGATCGAGGCAGGGCCTCGCGTGCTGCCTAACTTTCGCGCCAGTCTCTCGGACTACGCCAAGTCGGCGCTGCAGCGGCTCGGCGTGGAAGTCCAGCTTGGCCAGGCGGTCAGTGCCATCACGGCGGATTCTGTCACCTATGGCGACACGGTGCTGCGCGCCGGGACGATCGTCTGGGCAGCAGGGGTGCTGGCGTCACCGGCCGCCAGTTGGCTCGGTGTCGAGGCAGACAAGGCGGGACGCATCAAGGTCAACCCCGACCTGACCGTGCCGGGCAGCCCGAACATCTTCGCGATCGGCGACACGGTGACGGTGGCCGGGCCTGGCGGAAAGCCCGTGCCGGGCATCGGCGACGCGGCGAAGCAGGGGGGGCGTCACGCTGCGCGCGCCATCCGCGCCCGGCTGGCGGGCAAGCCGATACCGCCATTCCGCTATGGCCACCTGGGCGACATCGCAACGATCGGGCGGAGCGCGGCGGTGATCGACTTCGGCTGGGTGCAACTGACCGGCTCGGTCGGCTGGTGGGCCTGGGGGCTTGCGCACATCTACTTCCTGATCGGGATCAGGAATCGCATCTCGGTTGCCCTGAGCTGGCTGTGGATCTATCTCACCGGCCATCGCAGCGCCCGGTTGATCACCTGGGGAGAAGCGGGGAGCGCACGCAAGTCGCCGCTGTTGCCTGAAAGCATGACGAAGGCTCCACAGAAGGACGCGAGCACCCCGTGAATGCAAGCCGGGCGCCCCTCGAGAGGCGCCCGGCTCAAATTCGTTTCCCTGTCGATCAGATCAGGCGGGAGCGATCTCGGTGACCGCGATCTTGCCCGTGCGGCGATCTTCGCCGGTCTCGAACGAGACCTTCTGGCCTTCAGCCAGGCCAGCCATGCCGGAGCGCTGCAGCGCGGTGGCGTGCACGAACACATCCTTGCCGCCATTGTCGGGCTGGATGAAACCATAGCCCTTCTGATCGTTGTAGAACTTGACGGTGCCCTTTTCCATCGGGTGGTCCCTCTTCGTCGTCATGTGTTTTGGACAGAACGATAGGATCACCCTGCCCGGTCAGTCGATGTTTGGAGTCTCAAAGCGTGCGCCTGACCGGAAGCGGTGGCATACGGCATTTCAGCCAAATGTCGATACTCAAAGAGATAAGGCGTACCGGTCAAATTGGCAAGCGGTGCGAGTGTCTGGCATCACGCCAGCGCAACGATGGTATCGGGGCTCTGCCAGAAGGGCGGCATCGCTCCCGCAAGGTTCGACATCGGCAGCACCTCGGGCTTGAGATGGATGCCCAGAATGTCGGCCATGAAGGCGCGCCTCGCCTGGGTCCGCTCCCAGACTTCGGGGAACTCCGCCTTGAGCTGATCGCGGCCGTCCTCGTCGAGCAGGGCGATGCCATCCTCGATGTTGGCGCCCATGTAGGGCGGACCGGCGGCCGGGATGATGTCGACCTGCACCATCTGATGCGAGACAAAGGGCTCGGACGAACCAGGATAGACCTGCGTGTTCATCCACTCGTCGAGGTGAATGAGGTGGCCGGGGTTGAGCACGAGGTTGAAGAACGGCGTGTCGAGGTGCTTGCGGGCGATCGCGTCGAGTTCGCCTCCGGTGACGCCGATGCCGATCGTCTCGTACCACTCGGCAGCGCAGGCGAAGTACGGGCCGGCAAGTTTCTCGACGTAGTCGCGCACCCCTTCCGGCAAGCCGGATTCGTCTTCGGCGAGCCAGCCCATTCGGCTCGACAGGCCACCAAGGTAGCCGACGGCCGTCGTCATCGGGTCGCCCGGCCGCAGCACGTTGTTCGAGGGGCTGTTCAGCCCGACGAGGCGCTCGCCTGATGAGAACATGGTGTGACAACTGTGCGGCAGCACTCCGAGACGCATGGTCTGCACGGCGTCGTAGCCGGTCATGCCCGGCTTCACGGAACGGATCAGCGCCTTCACCGCTTCGGAACAGGCGACGGCGCCGAACTCGAACTGGGCGATCTGCACGATCTCGTTGACGGCCCGCAGCCCGGTCACCGGATGCATCATCAGGGCATTGGCGTTCACGACGCGCCCATCGGTGCCGACGATGCGACGCAGCGCATCGACGATGTAGCTCGGCGTCTCCAGCCACGACTCGGGCTTCGCTGCCTCATGGGGGCCGAAATACTTCCAGCCCAGAACGCCGACCCGATAGTTCTGCCGAATGCCGGCATTGCGCAGCACCTCCTCGAGCGCCGGGGTCTTGGAGCGATCCTGGCCGAGGAGGCCGAAGGGCGGATAGAGGCGAGCCTCGACGTCGATCATCGACGCGGCAGCGCGACCAAGGTTCTCGGGGCCGGCAAGGATCGTCGGCGTCGTGTCCGGCACGATGACCAGCAGCGCCTCCTCGAAACGTGGGTCGAAGCCGGTCAGGTAGCTGAGATTGGCAGAGTGTTCGCGATCGGCGTAGACGACGATGGCATCGAGGCCTGCAGCACGGCGGGCTCTGGACAGCGCCGCATAGCGATCGGCATAGACCGGGCTCTCGAGCTCGGGACGTGTCTTGGGGACACCAAACTCGGGGAGCCTGGCATCCACCAGCTTGAAGGACGGCATTCGGAACCTACCCTTGGTTTTTTGCAGAGTCTCCAGGAGTCTCGAATGGAAAGCAACCGCCACGGACGGTGTTTCGACAGCCCAACGTGATCGCTAGTGGCCTGCCTGTGCGGCATTGCGGTTTCGTGTGGCGGCGGCCTTTTTCGCCGACGCCGACCGCTCTGCCGCCGTGCGGGCTGCGGAGGCTTTGCCCCCCTTCTTGACTCCCTTGTGGGCGGCAGGGTGTCCGGTGTGCTTGCCGCGACCGGACCCTCCGGGGTTGTTGCCGCCGCCATCGTCCTTGTTGACGGTAGCCCAGGCGCGCCGCTCGGCCTCAGCTTCGGGCACGCCGCGTTCTTCGTAGCCCTCCGCGATGTGGTCGGCCTTGCGCTCCTGCTTGTCGGTGTACTTCGACTTGTCGCCACGGGGCATTGTGTCCTCCTTCGTTCCGGTCTCGCAGTCAGAACAAGGCTGCTGAAGAGGCGTTCCTTGCACCGCATCCTTGACGTCGGCGGGGTGCAGCTACATCCTGATGCGGTGGAGCTCAGGCATGACCGGAACGCGAACACCTACCAAACTTGCCCTCGACAACGAGTTGCTAGCGGAAGCGCAGGCGATGGAGATCAACCTGTCCAAGGCTGCCGAGGACGGCATCGCCCGGGCCGTGGCAAGAACAAGGGCAGCGCGGCGGTTCGACGAGGAATACGCCGACGTCGTCAGGAGCAACAACGACTACGTCGCCAAACACGGCTTACCTTTGCGCAAGTATCGCTCGTTCTAGATGGCGCAGTTCGACATCTTTCGCATGGCGGATGGCGAACTGGTCGTTGATGTGCAGACTGAATTGCTCGGTTCGTTCGATACCCGGGTCGTCGTGCCCCTGATGCTTCCAGACGAGGCCCCGATCCGGCATCCGCGGCTGAACCCGGTCGTCGTCATTGGCGACCAGACTTATGTGATGGTCACCCAGTACATGATCGCCGTCGACCGCCACGAGCTTCGAGCGCGCGTCGACAACGTCGATCGGTACTACGATCAGGTGAAGCTCGCATATGACATGCTGTTCAACGGCTTCTAGTCTTCCACCGCCACCTGGCGGATGACGGTCTTGGACAGCTGGCGTTCGCGGAGCCAGATGTAGAGGCCCGAGGCCATGACGATGGGGGCACCGACGAAGAGCCAGAAGGTCGGGGGCTGGTTGAATACGAACCAGCTGGAACCGGTCATGAAGATGATCTGCAGGTAGCCGAACGGCGCCAGCACCGAGGCCGGGGCGTAGCGGTGCGCCGTAGTGACCAGCAGATGGCCGACGAGCGCCGCGACCCCGATGCCGGCAAAGGCCGACCAGCCGGTGATCTCCTGCGGCCAGGTCCAGTCACCGAACGAGAATGGCGCGATGCAGACCGTGGCCACACCCGCCGCGAAGAACTGCTGGGTGGTGGTGGTATCGACGCCGGCGAGCTTTCGGGTGAGCAGGTTGTAGAGGGCGCTGAACACGGCGGTGATCAGCGACAGGATCACCGCCGGCTGGAACGCCTCGGTGCCGGGCTGAACGATGACGAGCACGCCAATGAAACCGACGGCGATGGCCAGCCAGCGGCGCCAGCCGACGGTCTCGCCGAGCAGCGGGATCGACAGCGCGCAGAGGATCAGCGGCATGGTGAAGGAGATCGCGGAGGTCACCGTGAGCGGCAGGAAGGTGATGGCGATGAAGTTGAAGATGGTGGAGCCGAGAAGGCACAGGCCCCGCGCAATCTCCAGTTTCAGGTTGCGGGTGGTGACAAGCGCCCTGCCCTCGCGCGGCAGGAAGATGGCGACGACCAGCACGAACTGGCCGAGGTAGCGGATGAACACCACCTCCATTGTGGGCAGGCCGGAAGCGCTCAGGAGCTTGGCGAAGCTGTCGATGACCGTATAGCAGAACAGCGCCGCGATCATCATGCCGATACCGAGAAGGCGTCGGTCCTCCACGGGCTTGAGGGCGCTCGCCATCGCTTAGTCCTCCACTGGCTCGACGGTGGTAGGGCGGCTGAGCTTCCGCTCGCGCAGCCAGATGTAGATGCCCGAGCCGATGATGACGGGGGCGCCAAGGTAGAACCAGGCGTCGGGCGGCTCAGAGAAGATCAGCCAACTGGCGAAGGCGAGGAGGATCAGCTCGGTGTAGCTGAACGGCGCCAGCGCCGAGGGGGGCGCGAAACGGTGGGCCACGGTGTTGAGCTGATGCGCGATCATGCCGGCGATGCCCGCAGCGATGAAGGCGAACCAGCCCGGTCCGGTCGATGGCCAGACCCAGCCCTGGAAGGCGAAGGGCGTCACGCAGGCGAGCGCAATCAGCCCGGAATAGACCTGCTGGGTCGAGGCGGAATCGACACCGGCCAGCTTGCGGGTGACGATCGAGTAGAAGGCGGCCGAGAGCGCTCCGGCGAGGGCGATCAGGGAAGCCGGCTGGAAGGCCTCGGTGCCGGGCCGCACAATGATCAGGATGCCGACGAAGCCAACCCCGACCGCCATCCAGCGGCGCCAGCCGACCTTTTCGCCGAGGAATGGCCCGGAGAGCGCGGTGACCATCAGCGGCATGGTGAACATCAACGCGCCCGTGACGGTGAGTGGCAGATAGCGCTGGGCCAGGAAATTGGCGGCGGTAACGCCGAGAAGGAACAGACCGCGAAGCAGTTCCAGCTTCCAGTTGCGGGTGACGAACAGCGCCCCTTTCATCACCGGCAGGAAGAGGGCAAGCGCCAGCGCGACGTGCACGGCGTAGCGCACGAAGACGATCTCGGAGAGCGGTAGGCCGATCGAGCTCAGGTACTTTGCCGAGGT
Organism: Pseudomonadota bacterium; assembly: GCA_023428425.1. GTDB lineage: Bacteria > Pseudomonadota > Alphaproteobacteria > Rhizobiales > Devosiaceae > Devosia_A. Next base: position 6,785 of record JAEYYP010000434.1, on the reverse strand, counting down.
GTCGAGGGTGGCAAAGAACAGCTGTGCGAACAGCAGGATGCCGATGCCGAGATTGCGGCGCTCCTCGATGGGCGCGATCGTGGTCGTCATGTCAGGTCCGGAGCCGCGAGGGGAGCGGCGGCAGCTTCACCAGAAAGGTGCCGCCCTGCCCTGTCAATGCCGGGGCACGGCCGAACCGTTCGCGGCGACGAAAGTGTTACGACCCAGTACGTAGAGGCCGAAGAGAACGGCGGTGGAGCCGAGGTCGCCGATGAGGCTGTTGCCCCAGAACGGGATGGCCTCGAGGTAGCACGTCACCAGACCCTCAACCGAATAGCCGTAGTATCCGCCCGCCCAGACGCCGAAGTTCGAGATGAGGAAGAATGCGGCACTCGCGAGCAAGGCAGCGGTGCCGACGCGGACTACCGACAGTTCCCGGATCAGCCCGCGGCCGACGAAGGTCGCGGCCAGCATACCGGCATAGGTGAAGAGCGCCGAGCCGTGCCAGCCGAGCACCAGGTCTCCGAGCGCCATTATGGCCACGGGCACCAGCGCCGCGACCCAGAGGTTTCGAATGCCCCAGGAAGCGAGCAGCGATGCCCCGACCACCGCCGTGACATTGGGCGGATGGGGAATGAGGCGGCTCAGCACACCGACGACGATGAGGCCGAGGGCCAACCGCTCGCTATTGGTCATCGCACGATCTCCTTGCCGCAGTTGTCTGCCTCGCGGGCGAACAGGTCAACCGGTGGCCGCGATCGTGAAGCGGTAGGCGACGCCATCCGAAATGGTCACCCGCTCGATGTCGAAGGCCCGGCCGCTCATCCGCTCGTGCCCGTCGGACGGTCACTCCCATCCTCAGTACGTTTTGCGCAGATGGCCGACCTTCAGCGACTTCCGCAGCGCGTCCCCGGTGACTGCCGCACCGTTGCGGGGGGTGAAGCTCAGCTTTGCTTCGCGACCGGGCAGCAGGGTCAGCGCGTTGTCGGAAAAATATCCGGGGACGTCGACCGTCGCCGTAACGAACAGGGCCGGCTTGTCGGACGTCAGCGTCAGCACCGGGCCGGCGTCGGAGGACGACCACGCGGCCTTCACCGTGGCTTCCCCGATCTCGTAGGCCTTGTAGGGCTTGGGGAAATAGTCGTTCTCGCCCAGCAACCTCCCGTCCTCGGCGGTCCAGCTGAAGAACAGGAACTCGTTGGGGCCGAGGTCGTCGAGCGCGATGCGGGTGGCGACAATTGCCTTGTCCGGATTGGTCTTCACCGTGGCGGTGGCGATGATGCGCGCGCCGCCATCAGCATCCACCGCCTGCACCTCGAGTTCGATCGGCGCCTTGGCGGCAGTGTCGTTGATGGCCTTGAGGATCAGCTGGTCGCCATCGGGCACGGCGACGACGGTGATGGGGCTATAGAACCGCTTCGCCATGTATTGCAGCAGTTTCCACTGCCCGCCGTAGTCGAGGCTCGACCAGCTCGCCACCGGGTAGGTATCGTTGATCTGCCAGTAGAGCGTGCCCATGCAGCGCGGCGTGGTGGAGCGCCAGTATTCGATGGCGGTCTTGATGGCGAGGCCCTGCTGGACCTGGCTGAGGAACACCATCTGCTCGAAGTTCGACGGGAAGCGGAAGTAGCGCGTCATCGTTTCGAGAATGCGGGCATTGCCGCCGGTATTGCGCTGGTGGCTCTCCATGACCGGCGAGGACGGGTTGCGATCCTTGGGCTCGGTGAAGGTCTCGATGACGTTCATCGAGGTGAAGCTCTGGAAGCCGAACTCCGAGGCGAAGCGCGGGTTGACGTCGCGATAGGCCGAGAAATCCTTCGCCGAGTGCCAGACGCTCCAGTAGTGGGTGTCGCCGCGGGTATCGGCATGCCAGCCGTCGGAGAAATCGAGGTAGCCCATCGAGGGCGAGCTTGGCCAGAAGCGGCGACCGGGGTCCTCGTCCTCGACGATGTTGCCGAGCATCGAGTTCAGGCGATCATAGTTGGCGACATAGCGCTCGGGCGCGGCCTTGGTCTCGGGGTACCAGGTGAGCGAGCCGATGACCTCGTTGTCGCCGCACCAGAGCGCGATCGAGGCGTGGTGCTGCAGGCGGCGGACCTGCTGGGTGATCTCGGTGCGCACGTCGGCGAGGAAGGCGCGATCGGACGGGTAGCTCATGCAGGCGAACATGAAATCGTGCCAGATGAGCAGGCCGAGTTCGTCGCACATCTCGTAGAAATAGTCCGGCTCGTACTGCCCGCCGCCCCATATACGGAGCATGTTCATATTGACGGCCTTCGCACTCTCCAGCAGGTCGCGGACGACCTCGGGGGTGATGCGCGAGGGGATGGCGTCGGCGGGGATCCAGTTGGCACCGAACATCGAGATGTCCCGACCGTTCACGCGGCACTTGAACGTGTGGTCGATCTCGTCGGGCTCCACCACCCACTCGAGCTTGCGGAGGCCAAGCTTGCGGGTGGTCCGCTCACCATCGAGCGTGGTCCAGAGTTCGTAGAGCGGCTGCTCGCCATGGCCGCTCGGCCACCAGAGTTTTGGATTCCTGATCGTCACGTTGTGGACGAAGGTGTTCTCGCCGGGGCGCACCACGACCTTGTCGCTCAGCTTCTGGCCGTCGATCTCGTGGGTGAGTTCGACCGAACCCTCGGCAAAGGCGAAAACGCGAGTCGTGATCGAGAGTTCGACCGACTTCTTGCCGTGCGCCTGCTCGACCGTGACGCTCTCCTGCCGGGCCAGGCGCGACTTGCGGATGGCCATGCGGCCATAGACGCCTGTCGGCATCAGGCAGATGCCCCAATCCCAGCCGGCATGGCAGGCGGTCTTGCGCACGAAGTTGAGATGCACGCCCGGCAAGCCGTTGCTCAGGTAGTTGTAAGTGAACGGAATGGGGAACGGATGCGCGTCGGAGCGCGCCTTGGCGACGTCCTTGGTCACCGCGAATTCGAGCCGCAGGGTGTTGTTGCCGGCCTTCACCTTGCCGGTGACGTCGATGTCGTAGCGGATGAACTGGTTCTGCGTCTCGGCGATGGCTTCGCCGTTGAGGAAGACCGTGGCGATGGTATCGACGTTCTCGAGGGTCAGCGTCAGGTAGCCGCCGATGTCACCGGGGGTAGCGGTGAACTTCCGCTCCATATGCCAGGGGGTGTCGTGCACCCACATGACGCGGGTTTCGTTGTCGGCGAAGTACGGGTCGGGAATCTCGCCGGCGTCGAGCAGGGCGGCGTGGACGTCGCCCGGTAGCGTGATCGGCGCCTTCAGCTTGACCTTGGGCGAGGTGAGCTGGAACTGGCCGGCGAGGCTGAGTTCGCCATAGGCGGTTGCGGTTTCCGGTTCCCTGGCCTTCGCCATGACGCTCTCCGATGGTTGGGTGCCCGGGTTGTAGCGATGGGGGTTGGCGCTGCCAAGGCGCGGACGTGACGAAGTTCCCGCCGGCCTCTTGGCCTCGGGTTGATGAATGGGCGGGGACCGGCGGGGCTGAGCCCCAAGGCGCGGTTAGTCCGCAATATGAGCGAGACTTTCACCCCGCCGGTCAATCGAGGTCGGTTTAGACGGGGATGCAAAGGGAACGGTCGCGTCGGATCTCCCGGTAGCCTGCCCGATGGTCCGGCAGAACTCGGCCTCCCGCCCGCCGGTTGCTCTACACCGCGGCCCGCCACCGGACGACTCCGATGGCCCTCGATATCCCCTGCCGTCCGTTCGTCGCGAGCGCCCGCCCTACAGGTGACGGAGGGAGAATCGCATGGGGTGGAGGAGCGGGGATAACTTTCCGGCGGTAGCGTCAGCGTGTCTGCTTCGGTCGTGTCGAAAGGCCGAGCACCCGGTAGATGGGGCAGAAGGAGAGGAAGGCGGTGGCGGCGAGGATCAGGCCGACGATCGGGGCGGCCCAGGCCAACCAGGTCCCGGCAACCTCCACTATGCCGACAAACGGCAGGGCGATGAGGATGAGGCCGAGGACGAGGCGGATGATGCGATCGGGCATGCCGACATTTGCGGTGAACATGGCGTTTTCTCCCAGCGGTGCTAAAGGTCAGTCAAGATCGTCTCTTGAATATATATTCGAATGTTCTAATATGATCAAGATGGAACCGCAACTGCTTGCGCAAAGATCGGACTCGGCCGCCAGCCTGCTCGCCGCGATGGCGAACCAGAGCCGGCTGATGATCCTGTGCCACCTGCTCAGCGAGGAGCTGACCGTGGGGGAGCTGGCGGAGCGGGTTGGGCTCAACCAGAGCCCGCTGTCGCAGCACCTGTCGAAGCTGCGCGCCCTGGGGCTGGTGAAGACGCGGCGCGAGGGCCAGTCGATCCACTATCGCCTCGCCAGCCGCGAGGTCGAAGCCGTGCTGGAGACGCTGTACGGCCTCTACTGCGCCGCCTGAGGCGGCCAAGGCGTGCATGATCAGGGCCGCTGACCACCTCCCCCCTTGCGGGGGAGGTAGCGTCGCCAGGAGCGATAGCGACGTGGCAGAGCTTGGAGGGGGTATGACCGGGGCTGGCTAGATACTCCTACCTCGGTTGCACCCCCTCCCTACCTCCGCTATGGCGCTGACGCGCCCAAGCTGCGGTACCCTCCCCGCAAGGGGAATTATGTATTTGGCCAGCGGCGTGAACCGCACGTGCAACCGTCCTGAACCGGTTGGGTCGGTGAGCAGCGCGCAAGTCGGCGCGGTGAGTCTGGCGGAGAGCAAGGGGCGGACCAGTGGCCCGCCCCCCTGCACTACTCTGCCGCCGCCTCGGCCTTCATGTCGAGGAAGCCGCCGGACTGGCGTTCCCACAGTTGGGCATAGTGCCCGCCGCGGGCCAGCAGTTCGGCGTGGGTGCCTTCCTCGACGATCTGGCCCTTTTCGAGCACCACCAGACGATCCATTGCCGCGATGGTCGAGAGGCGGTGGGCGATGGCGATCACCGTCTTGCCCTGCATCAGCGACACCAGCTGCTCCTGGATCGCCGCCTCGACCTCGGAGTCGAGCGCCGACGTCGCTTCGTCGAGCACAAGGATCGGGGCGTTCTTGAGCAGGACGCGGGCAATCGCCACGCGCTGCCGCTGGCCGCCCGAGAGCTTCACGCCACGCTCGCCGACATGGGCATCGTAGCCGGTGAGGCCCTTGGGGTCCTTGAGCCCGGCGATGACGTCGGCAACCTTCGACTGCTCGGCAGCGCGGATCATCTCCTCGTCGGTCGCATCCTGGCGGCCGTACTTGATGTTCTCGCGCACCGAACGGTGGAGCAGCGAGGTATCCTGGCTGACGAGGCCGATGGCGGCGCGGACGCTTTCCTGCGTCACATTCCGCACATCCTGCCCGTCGATGCGGATCGAACCGGATTCCACGTCGAACAGGCGCAGCATCAGGTTGACCAGCGTCGACTTGCCGGCGCCGGAGCGACCGACAAGACCCACCTTCTCGCCTGGCCGGATCGCGAGGTTGAACCCCTCGATCACCGTGCCTTCCTTGCCCCGCCAGTAGTTGAAGCTCACGTCCTTGAACTCGATGCCGCCTTCGCGGACGACGAGTTTCGGGGCGGTTGGCGGATCGAGCATCTCGATGGGCTGGGCGATGGTTTCCATCGAGTCCCGCGTGGTGCCGATCTGGCGAAAGATGTTGGAGCCCACATCGAGGATCCAGCCACTCATGTTCATGATCTGCAGCGCGAACGGGATGGCAGTCGCCACCGCGGCCGCATTGAGCGTGCCGGCGTTCCAGCCCGCGAGCGCGATCCAGGCGATCGAGATCACGAGGCCGGCGTTCAGCATGAACAGGGTCGACCACATGTAGGTGAAGACCCGCATCAGCTTGCGGAACTCCACCGCATGCTCATTCACCGAGGCGGCGACGTAGTTGTCCTCGTGGCCGTCGGTCGAGAACGTCTTCAGCGTGTGGATGTTGGTGTAGCTGTCGACGATGCGGCCGGTCATCACCGACTTGGCTTCCGAAAGGTCCTCGGAATGCTTGGCGATGAGCGGCATGACGATGGTGAAGAGGATGCCGTAGAGGATGAGCCACACGGCGATCGGCACCAGCAGCACCCAATCCAGCCCCGCCATCACCACGACCGCGACGATGACAAAGATGCCGGCGTACCAGACCGCGTCGATGGTCATGTTGACCGACATTTCGACGCTTTCGCCCGCCTGCATGATCTTGTTGGCAATGCGGCCGGCGAAGTCGTTCTGGAAATAGGTCCAGCTCTGCCGGATCACGTGCCAGTGGCTCTGCCAGCGGACGATGTCGACGAGGTTGGGCACGATGGAGTGGTTGCGCACCAGCGTATCGAGCAGGAACGCTGCCGGGCGGATCACCGCGATGATGGCGATCATCCACGCGAAGGTCTGCCAGTGCAGGTCGAAGATCTGGCCGGGCGGCGTGGTGGCGAGGTAGCCGACGATGAGACCGACAAAGACCGGCATCATCGCGTCGGCAATCGAGCCGATGGCGACCAGCACGATACGCAGCACGAAGGCGGTGCTGAACTGCTTGACGAAGTAGAAGGTGAAGGCGCTCACCCCCTTGGGGGGCTGCGTGTCCTTGGCCAGCGCTACAGGCGCGTAACGGCTGTCGAACCAGGCAATGACTCGGTTGAGCATGTTGAACTCATGTTCCGAGCCCGTCTGACGATATGAGTCAGGGGAGGGCTACAAGGGATTGTTTTCGTTTTTCTTTTGCGAGCTTGGCAGCAGCGGGTGCGATGAGGCGCGGGAAGTTACGAGTTTCCATTTGTCCCTCCTTGGGATGGTTGATGGGTGTCGGCACGGCACTACGAAGAACCAGCGTATGACGGCCCCCTCCCAGCCTCCCCCATGAAGGGGGAGGTGC
>JAEYYP010000409.1 GCA_023428425.1 Pseudomonadota bacterium | reverse complement strand
GGCGAAGTAGATGGGCGGCGCCGATTTCCTCGCGCAGGGCACGCTTTACCCCGACGTGATCGAGAGCGTCAGTTTCTCGGGTGGCCCCTCGGTCACCATCAAGTCGCATCACAATGTGGGCGGCCTGCCCGAAAAGATGAAGATGCAGCTCGTCGAACCGCTGCGCGAGCTGTTCAAGGACGAGGTCCGGGCGCTGGGCCGCGAACTCGGCCTGCCCGAGCGCTTTGTCGGCCGCCACCCGTTCCCCGGCCCCGGCCTCGCCATCCGCCTGCCCGGTGGCGTGACGCGCGAAAAGCTCGACATCCTGCGCCAGGCCGATGCGATCTATCTCGATGAAATCCGCAAGGCCGGGCTCTACGACAAGATCTGGCAGGCCTTCGCCGTGCTGCTGCCGGTGCAGACCGTCGGCGTGATGGGCGATGGTCGCACCTACGAGTTCGTCTGCGCGCTCCGCGCCGTCACCTCGGTCGACGGCATGACCGCCGATTTCTTCCCCTACGACATGAACTTCCTCGGTCGCGCCGCCACCCGCATCATCAACGAAGTGCGCGGCATCAACCGGGTGGTGTACGACGTGACGTCGAAGCCGCCCGGCACGATCGAGTGGGAATGACGGCGCGGCGCTGAACGCCGCCCGAATCGCCGCGCGTCTTCCGCCCGGAAGCCCCCGGATGCGTTTGCATTCAGGGGGGCACATGAATATGTTGCGCGCCAATCTGAACGCCGGAACGAAAGCCACTGGATGTCAAACGAGAACTTCATCCGAGAGATCGACGAGGAGCTGCGCTCTGACCAGATGCGCGCCCTGTGGAGGAACTTCGGACCCTGGCTGATCGCCGCGGCGGTGGTTCTCGTACTCGGTGTCGCCGGCTGGGAGGGCTGGCAGTGGTGGACGAACTCCAACGCCGCCCGTTCGTCGGACCAGTTTTACAACGCCCTCGAACTGAGCGAAGGCACCGATGTCGCTGCCGCGCAGGCGGCGCTCGACGAGCTCGAGACGACCGGCACCGGCGCCTATCCGATGCTGGCGCGCTTCCGCGAAGCGGCGCTGCTGGTGAAGCAGGGCAAGACCGCCGAGGCGGCTGCCGCCTACGACGCGATCGCCACCACCGAGACCAACGCCAATATCCGCGCCCTGGCGCTGGTGCTTGCGGCCTACACGCTGGTCGACGGCGGCAATGTCGCGCAGGTCGAGCAGCGCGTTTCCGGCCTCGCCGTCCCCGAGAACCCGATGCGCAACGCCGCCCGCGAGGCGCTCGGCCTGACGAAATACAAGGCTGGCGACCTCGCAGGGGCCCAGGCCGATTTCGAAGCGGTGCTGGTCGATCCCGCCGTGTCGCGTGAGGCGCAGTCGCGGCTGCAGATCTACGTGGCGCAGCTCAAGGCGATGGGCGCAGGCGCGCCCGCAGCAGCCGAGGCCCCGCCCGTCGTGGATGAGACAGCCGCAGAGGCCGCACCCGCGATGGAGCCCGCTCCGGCAATGGAGGCTGCACCCGCGATGGAAGCGGCACCTGCGATGGAAGCCGTGCCGCCCGTCGAGGCACCGGCCGAACCGGCGGCGACAGACGCCGCCACCCCGGCCGAACCGGCAGCTGACGCGCCCGCGAACTGATCGCGGACGATCGAGATCGGAGCGGTCAGGGGGAGGTCGACGACCTTCCCCTGACGCGCTCAACCAACCAATGAGGCCGACATGAGTGTCACCGTCGCCATTGTCGGCCGTCCCAACGTCGGCAAATCCACCCTGTTCAACCGGCTGGTGGGCAAGAAGATCGCCCTGGTCGACGATACGCCGGGCGTCACCCGCGATCGTCGCGAGGCCGACGCGCGTATCGCCGACCTGCATTTCAAGGTGCTGGATACCGCCGGCTACGAGGACCGCACCGACGGCTCGCTCGAAGACCGGATGCGCCAGCAGACCGAGATCGCCATCCGCGAAGCCGACGTCATCCTGTTCATGATCGACGCCCGTGCCGGCGTGACGCCGCTCGACGAGCGCTTCGCCCAGGTGCTGCGCAAGGCCGGCAAGGAAGTGCACCTCGTCGGCAACAAGGCCGAGAGCAAGGCTGCCGCGCCCGGGCTGATGGAGGCCTATTCGCTCGGCTTCGGCGAGCCGATCGCGCTCTCCGCCGAGCATGGCGTCGGCATGTCCGACCTCCACGCCATCGTCTCGCGCGCGGTCGACGCCGCCGCCGAGCGCGCCGAAGCGGCCGCTGCGGCCGACGAGGATTTCCTGCCCGAGGTCGATGTCGACCTGCCCGAGGACGATGGCTCGACGGAAGAGGGCCCGACCGAGCGCTGGAACCCCAAGCGCTATCTCAACGTCGCGATCATCGGCCGCCCCAATGCCGGCAAGTCGACCCTGATCAACCGCATGGTGGGCGAGGAGCGCCTGCTCACCGGCCCCGAGGCCGGCATCACCCGCGATTCGATCCTCGTGCCGTGGGAGTACGAGGGCCGGACGATCAACCTCGTCGATACCGCCGGCATCCGTCGCAAGGCGCGGGTCGAGGGCAAGCTCGAGAAGATGGCGGTTGGCGATTCGCTCCGCTCGCTCCAATACGCCGAGGTTGTGGTGCTGCTGCTCGATGCGCAGATCCCGTTCGAGAAGCAGGACCTGGCGCTGGCCGACCTCGTTGAGCGCGAGGGCCGGGCGCTGGTGATTGCCCTCAACAAGTGGGACACCATCGAGGACAAGAACGCCAAGCTGGCCGAGCTGCGCGAGGAGTGCGAGCGCCTGCTGCCGCAGCTGCGCGGCGTGCCGCTGGTGACCATTTCAGGCCTCCAGGGCCGCAATATCGACAAGCTGATGGACGCCATCTTCGCCATCGAGCGTAACTGGAACAGCCACGTTTCGACCGCCAAGCTGAACCGCTGGCTCGGCGCCATGACCGAGAGCCATCCGCCCCCGGCCGTCTCCGGCCGCCGCCTCAAGATGCGCTACATGACGCAGGCAAAGATCCGCCCGCCGAGCTTCATCGTCTTCGCCACGCGGCCCGATTCCGTGCCGGCCTCCTACCAGCGCTACCTGGTCAACGGCCTGCGCGAGAGCTTCGGCCTCCAGGGCACGCCCATCCGCCTCTGGCTGCGCGGCGGTAAGAACCCGTTCGCCAAGAAGGACTGAACTAGAAACCCTCTTGCGGCGCCTTGTTCTCCTGGAGTCGCAGGGGGGCGGTCTGGCTTTGCGGCATTGATGTCTATTGCATTCTGTTGGCGTGCAGATGCTAATCAAGACGACGGTGTGGCGGGCCAGATGTTAAGAACCATCAAGAGAATACTATCGCGATACACTGCTTTTGGGGATGCCGCCGCGGAGGTGGTATTTTCATCTCCGGTGGTCCCAGGGGCTTCGAAGAACTCTTACATTCAGTGGAGGGTTAAAAGGCGGGTCGACACCGGGAGAGTGTTGCTCTCGATCAAGGTTGCTCCCGACCTATGGGTAGGTGGTCCCGAGGGTGGCGGCGGCGAATGCCATGTAGAGTTCTGGGCCGAGGAGTCAGATCACTTGCTCTCGACGCTAGAGTCGGCACTCGAAAGCCTAAGAGCTGAGGTCGGAGGTCTGAGAGACACCTGAATCCGAACTCTGCGAGCAGGGTGTTGCGCGGCTCGAATAAGTGAGCAAATCGCGGCACCAACGCCGCATTGCATCACGCCGAACCGTCGCTATATTCGCACGCTCCTAAGCGACCCGATGCTGAGTGCGGGGCCGCAACGCGAAAACGACATTGTTCGCCGAGATCCTGATCGTTGCCATCCTGACGCTCGTCAATGGCCTCCTTTCCATGTCCGAACTGGCCGTGGTTTCCTCCCGTCCTGCCCGCCTGAAAGTGCTGGCTGCCGAAGGCAAGCGCGGCGCCCAGGTGGCGCTCAGGCTGCAGGACGACCCCGGCAAGTTCCTCTCCTCCGTGCAGATCGGCATTACCCTGGTGGGTGTGCTCTCCGGCGCTTTCTCGGGCGCCACGCTGGGTGACCGGGTGGGCACCGGCCTGATCGGCTTCGGCATCGAGCCGGGCATCGCCATGCCGCTGGGCGTCGGCATCGTGGTAGTGATCATCACCTACCTGTCGCTGATCATCGGCGAACTGGTGCCCAAGCAGATCGCCCTGCGCGATGCCGAGGGCGTCGCCGCCCGCGTCGCGCCGCTGATGGCCTTCATCGCATCGGTGGGTGCGCCCATCGTCTGGGTGCTCGATGTCTCGGGCAAGCTGGTGCTGCGCCTGCTCGGCCAGACCGGCGAGTCCGAGGAGAAGGTGACCGACGAGGAGGTGAAATCCATCATCGCCGAGGCCGAGAGCGCCGGCGTGCTGGAAAGCGAGGAGCGCCACATGATCAGTGGCGTGATGCGGCTCGCCGACCGCTCCGCCCGTGGCCTGATGACGCCGCGGCTCGACGTGGAATACGTCGATCTCAGCGATAGCCAGGAGGAAATCGTCGCGCAATTGCGCCAGATCCGCCACTCGGTCGTGCCGGTACAGGATGGCAGCACCGACTCGATCGTCGGGGTCATCGTGCGCAAGGACCTGCTCGATGCCCTGTTTGCCGGCGAGGAGCTCGATATCCGCGCCATGGTGAAGCCGGCGCCGGTGGTGATGGATCGCTCCAGCGCCATCGACGTGCTCAAGGCCATCCGCGGCTCGGTGGTACACTTGGCCCTGGTGTTCGACGAATACGGGCACTTCGAGGGTATCGTCACCCCCGGCGACGTTCTCGAGGCGATTACCGGCGCCTTCCAGGAAGAGGAAGGCGAGGACGAGGCCGCGTTCGTCAAGCGCGAGGATGGCTCGTTCCTCGTCTCGGGCTGGATGCAGGCCGACGAGTTCGAGGAACGCATCGGCGTGAAGGTGCCGCGCGACGCCAAGTACGAAACGGTTGCCGGCTTCGTGCTGGCCGAGCTCAACCACCTGCCGGTCGTCGGCGAGGTGTTCGAGCGCGGGCCGTGGCGCTTCGAGGTGATGGACCTCGATGGCCGCCGCATCGACAAGGTGCTGGTCAGCCGGAAGCCGTAGCTACTTCCGGCTGAGATAGAGCGCCACGTCCTTCTGCACGTCGAGCACACCGCCGCCGGCCGAGAAAGCGGCGGTGATGGCATCGCGGAACGCTTCGAGTTGTTCGTCGCTCGCGCCGTCGCCCGGCGGGTACGAGGTGAGCGCGAGAAACACCACCTCGGGATCGGTGACGTGCAGGCCGCTGGGACAGTTGGCTCGCACGACGTTGCCGAACTGGGCTTCGAGCAGGCTGTGGGCCCGTTCGTGACCGAACGCAACGGCTGCGGGATCGACCGGCGGGCTGCCGAACACCGAAGTGAGCGCGTAGAGCTGCCTGAGGTTGTCAGCGCCGTTGTTGGTGACCGCGAGCGTGCCGCCCGGCTTCAGCACGCGGTGCATTTCGGCCACCGCCTTCGCCTGATCGGCGACGTGGTAGAGCATGTGCATGGCGATCACGACGTCGAAGCTGCCATCGGCGAAAGGCATGGCAACTGCATCCGCCTGCTGGCCCGTGACGCTTGCGAATCCGAGACGGCCACAGCGCTCGGTCGCTTCCGTCACCATGCCCTCGGACTGATCGGCAAGCGTGAGGTTAATCCCCTTTGGGAAGTGTCCCTCGGAGGCAGCCCAGAACCACGCCGGCCCGCAGCCGATATCAAGGACTCGGTCGCCCGCTGCGAGCGGCAGTCGGTCCATGACCCACGGAAACCACGCCTCCCCCACCGAGAACTCGCGATGCAACCGCGCTCGAGCCGCCAGCTTGCTGCTGTCGGCATATTGCTTGGACATTCCCGATGTAATTGAAGACACGCGTTCTCTCCCCAACGAAGCAATGCAAATACTGTTGTCTAGCATGTTCGACTGCGCCTGTGCACGTTGAGCGACAAGATCTTGCCGGGAATGCGCGGCAGTCACCCCTCACAACGGCATTGTAAAAATACAAACCGGTTGGTATGTAAAGAGCATGTCGAGACCGACCATCCATGCTCCCGAGCGGGGAGATGCCCGAACACGCCTGCTGGAGGCAGCGCGCGACCTCATTCGCGAACGTGGCTACGCCGGGACATCGATCGAAGACCTGTGCAGATCCGCGGGGGTGAGCAAGGGGGCATTCTTCCACCACTTTGCCGACAAGTCGGCGCTAGGCGTCGCTGCCGCGGAATTCTGGGCCGAAACGACTGCAGCGTTCTTCGCTGCCGCTCCCTACCACGCGCCGGCAGACCCGCTTGACCGGGTCCTTGCCTATATCGCCTTTCGCCGGTCGATCATCGCCGGACCGATCCCGGGCTTCGTATGTCTGGTCGGGACGCTGGCCAGCGAGGTCTATGTCACCGGGCCGGCCATACGTGATGCCGCGGCGCGCAGCATATTCGGCCACGCTGCCACGCTCGAGGCCGATATCGGCGAGGCTATGACTTCGCGCGGCATCACAGCACCGGAGCCTGCGAGTCTTGCCCGCTACTTCCAGGTGGCGCTGCAAGGCGGCTTCATTCTGGCCAAGGCCGGTGACGACGCGACCTTCGCCCGCGAGGCCCTGGATCATCTCGATCGCTACATCCGCCTGTTGTTCAATCTGGAGAGCTACCGTGCCGACAATGAATGAAGTTGCCTGCCGATGCGGCAAGGTTCGTCTGCGGCTGGAGGGCGCACCGCTGCTGGCCGTGGAATGCCAGTGTGACAGCTGCCGAAAAGCCGCCGTGCGACTGGAGGCAATCTCGGGAAAATCTCCCGCAACCGCTGACACCGGTGGCACGCCGTTTGTGCTCTACCGCAAGGACCGCGTCAGCTTGGCTAGTGCGCGCGAGCTGCACTCGCATCGGCTGACAGCCACTTCGAAGACCCGTCGCGTCGTAGCTGCGTGCTGTGGCACACCGCTGTTCCTGGAGTTCCAGGGAGGGCACTGGCTCAGTCTCTATGCCGGACTGTGGTCAGCCGAGAGCAGGCCGGCACCGGTGATGCGTACCATGGTCAGCGACGTGCCGGCGGGGCAGACCATGCCGACAGACATCCCGAACCACAAGACGCAGTCGGCCGGCTTCTTCTTCACCTTGCTGACGGCGTGGGCGGCCATGGGCTTCCGCTCGCCGGCAATCGCCGTTGCGGGCGAGTCCGTCTGGGGCGACGGGCCTTAAAGCGCTACCGACGCCTGCTTCTCCCAGTCGTAGAGCGCGCGGTTTGCGGCAAATGACGGTTCGATCATGTCGATCAGCTTGGGGGCAACTTCCGACGGGCGCGGCAGGGTATCCGGGTCTTCGCCGGGCACGGCCTTGGCGCGCATGGCAGTGCGCACCGCGCCGGGATAGAAGAGGTTGACGCAGACCTTCGACGCCCCGGCCGTCTCGGCAGCGTAGCTCTTCACCAGGGCCTCGAGCGCCGCCTTGCTGGCGGCATAGAGGCCCCAGAACGCCCGGGCCGAGCTGGCTGAACTCGACGAGACGAAGACGGCGCGGCCGGCCTCGGACTGACGCAGCAGCAGGTCGAGCGAGCGCAGCAGGCGATAGTTGGCCGTGACGTTGACCGACATCACCTTGTCGAAGTCCTTGGGGTCGATGTGGGCGACGGGGCTGAGCCCGGTCAGCATGGCGGCATTGCCGACGAATCCGTCGAGCCGGCCCCAGCGCTCGAAGATGGCCTGGCCAAGCCGATCGATCCCATCATAGTCGCGCAGGTCGAGCGGCACCAGCGTCGTCGAGCCGCCAAGCGCCTGGATCTCGTCGTCGAGATCCTCGAGTCCCCCTACCGTGCGCGCCACGGCGATGACATGCGCGCCGCGCCGTGCCGCTTCCAGTGCCGCCTGGTAGCCGATGCCACGCGAGGCGCCGGTGACGAGCACGATCTTGTCGGAAAGGGAACGGGCGGTCGTGTTGGCGGTCATGCGAGGTCTCGAACTGAAGCTGCCGCGCTTCTAGCGGGCAGCACGCGGCGAGGGAAGGGGAAGCTTGCCGCAGGAGCTGCTGACGCTCGGCACCGAAGCCAATCAGCCTCTAGAAGTATCATCCCTGCGAAAGCAGGGATCCACCTCTTCGACGGCACGGGTTTCGAGGTGGGGTCCCTGCTTTCGCAGGGATGACAGCGTTGTGGATGGCTGGAACAACAGCGACTTGAACTGAGCCACCCTACTGCCCCACATCGAAAGTCAGAGGGGCTAAATGCCCCTCAGCTGGCTTCGCGCATCAGGGAGATGGTCTTCGGATCGGACTTGCCGCGGCCTGTGAGGTCGGTGAGGCGGGTGGGGTACTCGCCCGTGAAATAGTGGTCGGTGAACTGCGGGTTCGCAGGGTCGCGCTTCACGCCGCCCACGGCCTCGTAGAGCCCGTCGATCGAGAGGAAGGCGAGGGAGTCGGCGCCGATGTAGCGGCACATCGAGGCAAGGTCGGCATGCTGGTTGGCCAGCAGGTGCTCGGGGTCGGGCGTATCGATGCCGTAGTAGTCCGAGTGGTAGATCATCGGCGAGGCGACGCGGATATGCACCTCGCGGGCGCCGGCATCGCGGATCATCTGCACGATCTTCACCGAGGTGGTGCCGCGCACGATCGAATCGTCGACCAGCACGACGCGCTTGCCCTCGATCTCGGCGCGGTTGGCCGAGTGCTTCAGCTTGACGCCGAAGGCGCGGCTCGACTGGGTCGGCTCGATGAAGGTGCGGCCGACATAGTGGTTGCGGATGATGCCGAGCTCGAACGGGATACCGCTCGCCTGCGCGAAGCCGATGGCGGCCGGCGTGCCGCCATCGGGCACCGGCACGATGACGTCGGCCTCGACTGGCGCTTCCTTCGCCAGGTTGATGCCCATGCGCTTGCGCGCCGTGTAGACCGGGCGGCCGGCGACGACGGAATCGGGGCGGGCGAAGTAGACATACTCGAACAGGCAGACCCGCTCGGGCCGCGAGGACAGCTTCACGCTGTCTATGGTGATGGAGCCATCGGGCTGCGTTTCGCAGATGACCACTTCGCCATTCTCGACATCGCGCACGAACTTCGCGCCGATGATATCGAGCGCGCAGGTTTCCGATGCGAAGATCGGCTTGCCGTCGAGATCGCCCAGCACCAGCGGGCGGATGCCGTTGGGATCGCGAGCGCCGATCAGCTTGGTCCGCGTCATGGCGACAAGGGCGAAGGCTCCCTCGAGGTGGGTCAGCGCGTCGATGAAACGCTCCGACGAGGTCTTTTTCTTGGAGCGGGCGATGAGGTGCAGTACGACCTCGGTGTCCGAGGTGGACTGGCAGATGGCGCCCTGCGCGATGATCTCGCGGCGCAGCGTCAGGCCGTTGGTGAAATTGCCGTTATGGGCAATGGCGATGCCGCCCACTTCGAGTTCGGCGAACAGCGGCTGCACGTTGCGGAGGATCGTCTCGCCGGTTGTCGAGTAGCGCACGTGGCCCATGGCCATGTGGCCGGGCAGGCGCTTGACGATCGCTGGGTCGGTAAAGTGGTCGCCGACGAGGCCGAGTTGGCGCTCGGAGTGGAACTGCCGGCCATCGAAGCTGACGACTCCCGCTGCCTCCTGGCCGCGATGCTGCAGGGCGTGGAGCCCGAGCGCGGTCAGCGTAGCGGCTTCGGGGTGGCCCAGTATGCCGAACACGCCGCACTCTTCGCGCAGCGTGTCATGATCCCATTCCGGCAGGGTCTTCTGCTGGTCGCTCATTCGAGAACCTTTCAATGCGGCTATCGACGCCGTCCCGTGGCATCTCTGTCACGGAACTGCAATAGGCAATCCGAACACGCCAGCCTGATCAGGTATTGGTCGCCGGGAGCGAACCATCTTCGGGCAGGTCGGTGCTGTCGTCCGGCGGAGTCGTTGCCTCGTCCGGCGATGCGGATTCCTCGTCATCGCCGCCGCGCTGCAGCAGGTTGCTGAGCTGCTGCTCCAGATTGTCGGGGAGCGCGTTCATGAGGCTGTCGCCAAAATTCTCCAGGATCGGCCATGACCGCGAATCCGCCGCCCAGGGCTGCTTGGCGACGTTCAGCAGGTTGGCGCTGAAGATCACGGCCACCACGGCGATCAGCACGCCACGCGCCGTGCCGAAGACGAAGCCCAGGGTACGGTCGAGCGGACCGATCCGGCTGTCGACGACGAAATCGGCGATGCGCATGGTAATGAGGTGCAGCACGATCAGCGACACGAAGAAGCCTGCGCCGACCAGCACGATCCGGCCGATCAGCTCGTCGGCGAAGTAGGGCTTCAGCAGGTCGGGCTGGTAGAAATAGAGGTAGGCGGCCACTGCGGCCGCACCGACCCAGGTCGCCAGCGACAGGATTTCGCGGGTAAAGCCGCGCGCCGTGGCGAGGATCGCCGAGATCAGAACCAGCACGGCGACGCCGACGTCGAATGCAGTCAACATGTAGAGAATCCGCCCATCGGGACCAGCCTGAAGCCCCGTTTAGCTGCTAACTTGGGCAAAGCCAAGCACACGGCGCGGCCTGTTCACGGCAAAGCGAGGCATCGTTGCCGATCGGCTACGCCCCATCTCACTCTGCCGCCTGCCGCTGGCCCGAGGCAGCGATGCGCCCGATGAGGTCGGCGAGTTCCGAATACTCCGATACGCGGATGCCGGTGACGGAGTCCCCGGCCTTGAGGCGCCCGGTGATCGCCGCCTTGAACCCGAGCTTCTGCGCCTCGCGGATGCGCAGCGCCCCGTGCACCACCGGGCGCACCCCGCCGGCCAGCGAAATCTCGCCGAAGAACACCGCCTCCTGTGGTAGCGGCGTACCCACCAGCGAGGAAATCAGCGCCGCCGCCACGGCGAGGTCCGCCGCCGGTTCGCTGATCTTCAGCCCACCCGCGACGTTGAGGTAGATGTCGTTGGCGCCGATGCGGACGCCGCAGCGGGTCTCCAGCACCGCGAGCACCATCGAGAGGCGCGAGGAATCCCAGCCGACCACTGCGCGTCGCGGCGTGCCGAGCGGCGAGGGGGCCACGAGGGCCTGGATCTCGCATAGCACCGGCCGGGTCCCTTCCATTCCGGCGAACACCGCCGAGCCGGTGGCCGACTTGTCGCGCTGGTCGAGGAACAGCGAGGAGGGGTTGGCCACCTCCTGCAACCCTTGCGTCGACATCTCGAACACGCCGATCTCGTCGGTAGCGCCGTAGCGGTTTTTCACCCCGCGCAGGATGCGGAAGGTGTGGCTGGAATCGCCCTCGAAATAGAGCACGGCGTCGACCATGTGCTCGACCACGCGCGGGCCCGCGATCTGCCCGTCCTTGGTGACGTGGCCGACCAGCACCACGCAGGCGCCAGACTTCTTGGCGAAGCGCGTCAGCGCCTGCGCCGAGGTGCGGACCTGGGTGACGGTGCCAGGGGCGCTCTCCACCCGATCCGTCCACAGCGTCTGGATCGAGTCGATGATCACCAGGTCGGGCGGCGGGCCCTTCTGCAAAGTGGCGAGGATGATCTCGACATTGGTCTCGCTGGCGAGCAGCACCGGGCTGTCGGCCAGCCCAAGGCGCTGGGCCCGAAGCCGTACCTGCGCCACGGCTTCTTCGCCCGACACATAGACGACGCGCTTGCCCGAGCGGGCCAGTGCCGCCGCGCCCTGCAGCAGCAGCGTCGACTTGCCGATGCCCGGATCGCCGCCGACCAGCACGGCCGAGCCGACGACGAAGCCGCCGCCGGTGACCCGATCGAGCTCGGCGATGCCGGTGACGACGCGCGCCGCCGTCTCGGTCTCACCGGCGAGCGCCTGCAATTCCACCGGCCTACCGCCGGCAATCGCCGATTTCGGCCCGGCGCCTACGCCTGAATCGACGATCTCCTCGACGATGGTATTCCACTCGCCACAGCTCTCGCAGCGCCCCTGCCAGCGTGGCGAGACGGCCCCGCAGGCCTGGCAGACATAGGAGGTTTTGGTGCGCGCCATCGTGTCGTTCCGGAGAGAATCGAACCGTAGCCGAGCACCATCACTGAAGCAAGAACGAAAAGAGAACAATTCGGCGGGGATAAGTTTCGACGCTGCTGACGCAGCCTGTCAGCATTTCGGGCAATGGTGGCGCAACCCCGATAGAGGAGACCTCGGATGACGATCACCGCCACCTGCCATTGCCGCGGCACCCGCATCGAGTTGCCGGAGGCACCGTCCCATGCAACGAGCTGCACCTGCACCTTCTGCACCAAGACCGGTGGGCTCTGGGCCTACTTCGCCCCGGGCGTGCCCCGGATCGTCTCGGATGCCCATCGCGGCGAATACGCCCCGTCGGGCCTCAACCACCATTTCTTCTGCGCCAATTGCGGCTGCACCACCTACGGCATCTCGCCGGACTGGGAGCTGGGCGGCGAGGGGATCCCTGAGAAGCAGAAGTTCGCCATCAATGTGAGGTTGTTCGATGACTTCGACCTCAAGGCGCTGGAGGTCGTAGAAATAGACGGACGAAACCTTTGGTGAGGGGCGCAGCCCGGAGCATCGTTTGACGAGTATCGCGATCAGCGATATCATCTGCGCATCAAGGTTTCGTTTACTCCCGCTGCGTTGCGCCAGTGGCTGAAGCTTCAGCCCGACGTTCGCCGACGGATCGACGAAAAGCTGATTCAACTGGCGGCGACTGGCCAAGGAGACGTC
>JAEYYP010000366.1 GCA_023428425.1 Pseudomonadota bacterium | reverse complement strand
CGGCGCCCGCCACCCCCCGCCCCCCCCCCACGACAAAATCGCCGCCATGCGTCGTGACCGTTTGACGCGCGGCCCCAACTCCTGCGCCGCGACGGTACCGGGCGCTTCAGCTGGAAGGAGCCTGTCTGTGGACAAGCGCATTACTCTTGATGGGCCCATTGGCGGCACCAGCACTGCCGCGCGTCCGCGGTTCAAGCTCAAGAACATCCTCGGCCGCGACTGGCGGATAGCCTACCTGTTCGTGCTGCCGATGGTCCTGCTCATGGCGGGCCTGATCTTCTGGCCATTCATCAGCGCCATCCTGATGTCCACGACGACGTTCAACTTCCTGACGGGCGCGACCAACGATGTCGGCCTGAGGAACTATGAACGCCTCTACACCAATTCCGACTACTTGCTGTCGCTGTCGAACACGATCAACTTCACCTTCTGGTCGCTGTCGATCAAGTTTGTCACTGGCATGATCATCGCCATGATCCTCCACTCCAAGTTGCCGTGGCGCAACCTGATGTCGGCGATCATGCTGCTGCCGTGGATCGTCCCCGAGATCGTGACCGCTCTCGCCTGGAAGTCGATCTACGACCCGCTCTTCGGTGGCCTCAATCCCATCCTTCAGGGCGCGGGCGTCATCGACAAGCCCCTCGGATGGCTCTCTGACGCCAACCTCGCGCTCGGCAGTGTCATCGCCGTGAACGTATGGAAGGGCATCCCGTTCTTCACCCTGCTGCTGCTCGCCGGCCTCAAGGCGATCGACACCGAACTCTACGAGTCGGCGGAAGTCGACGGCGCCAACGCAGTGCAGCGTTTCCGCTACGTGACCCTGCCCGGCATGCGCTACGTCATCCTCGTCGTGCTGCTGCTCAGCTTCATTTCGACCTTCAACCAGTTCGGCCTCATCTTCCTGATGACCGGCGGTGGCCCCTCGGGCGCAACCCGGCTCTACTCGATCCTCGCCTACGAGAAGGCGATCGGCTCGCTCCAGTATGGCCCGGGCAGCGCCATCGCTCTCTCCGTCGCCCCGCTGATGGCCTTCCTGATCTACCTGCTGTCCAAGTACATGCGGCATGACGAGCGCGCTGCAGGCGTTGAGAAGAAGAAGCTCGGCATCGGCAAGTTCTTTGGCGCCATCTTCAGCTTCATTCTCGACATTCTGTTCTGGCCCTTCGACATGCTGAACCGGGGGATCGAGAAGCTCGGGCTCGCCCTGCGGCGCCGCATGACCGGCTCGTCCCAGAAGCCCGTGTTCAAGCCCGAGAGCCGCGAGCGGATGGGGATCGGCATCCGTATCCTGATCCTGCTGCCGATTATGGTATTCGTGCTGTTCCCGTTCTATTGGGTGCTGATCACGTCGTTCAAGACGACGACCCAGATCAGCCAGCGCCAGTCGATCTTCTGGCCTGATCCGCCGACCCTGAACCAGTACCAGGAGTTGATCTTCGGCTCGCCATTCCTCATGTGGCTGGGCAACTCGCTGCTGATAGCGGCGCTGAGCACAATCATCTCGGTGGCGATTGCCGCGCTGGCTGCCTACGCCCTGACCCGCCTGAAGTTCCTCGGCGCGGGACTGCTGACCACGGCGATCCTGATCACCTATCTGCTGCCGGGCACGCTGATCTTCATCCCGCTCTACCAGACCCTGAGCGACCTCGGACTGATCAACAGCTATGGTGCACTGCTCACCACGTACCCGACTTTCCTTGTCCCCTTCGCCACCTGGGTGCTGATCGGCTACTTCCGCTCCATCCCGGTGGAGCTCGAAGAGGCCGCGATGATCGACGGGGCGAGCCGGCTCTACGCCTTCGTGCGGATCACGCTGCCGCTGGCGGCACCCGCCCTGCTCTCGGTGGCGTTGTTCGCCTTCACCAATGCCTGGAACGAGTTCCTCTTCGCCTTCGTGTTCATCACGTCGGAATCGCTGAGGACCCTGCCGATCGGCCTGCAGTCGATGGTGGTGGGCGACATCCTGCCCTGGGGTGAACTGATGGCGGCCTCGCTGCTGACGGCGATCCCGGTCGCGATCCTCTACATGTACGCCCAGCGCTTCCTGGTGGGCGGACTGACGGTCGGTGCGGTGAAGGGCTGACACCATCATGACCGCCACACCTGTTGTCACCGGCATGCGCGTCGTGCCGGTGGCGGGGCAGGACAGCATGCTGCTCAACCTGAGCGGCGCGCACGCCCCGGTCTTCACCCGCAACATCGTCATCCTCACCGACAGCGCCGGGCATACTGGCCTCGGAGAGGTCCCCGGCGGCGAGGCCATCGCGAAGACGCTGGAAGATGCCTGCGACCTGATCGTCGGCCGCGAGATCGGCGCCTACCGCTCGCTGCTGCGCCAGGTAGGCGAGACCTTCGCCGGCCGTGACGCAGGCGGTCGCGGGGCGCAGACCTTCGATCTGCGCATCACCATCCACGCCGTCGCGGCGCTCGAGTGCGCGCTGCTCGACCTGATGGGCCAGTTCCTCGGCGTGCCGATGGCCGAGTTGCTTGGTGACGGACAGGTCCGCGATGCCGTGCCGATGCTGGGCTACCTGTTCTATGTCGGCGATGGCGCGAAGACGCCGCTCGGCTACCGGCGGGCGACTTCGGGAGACGACTGGGAGCAGGTGCGTGACCTGCCGGCGCTCGATGCGACGTCAGTCGTCCGTCAGGCCGAGGCGGCGCAAACGCGCTACGGCTTCAAGGACTTCAAGCTCAAGGGTGGAGTGTTGCGGGGGCATGAGGAGGGGGAAGCGATCGTCGCCCTGGCGCAGCGCTTCCCCGACGCCCGCATCACACTCGATCCCAACGGCGCCTGGTCGCTCAGCGAGGCGATCGACGTCTGCCTCGGCCTCAAGCCCTACCTCGCCTATGCCGAAGATCCGTGCGGCGGCGAGCAGGGCTTTTCCGGCCGCGAAGTGCTGGCGGAGTTCAGGCGGGCCACGGGCATCCGCACAGCCACCAACATGATCGCCACCGACTGGCGCCAGATGGGACACGCCGTCGTGCTTGGCAGCGTCGACATTCCCCTGGCCGACCCGCATTTCTGGACGCCGCGCGGCTCGATCGACGTGGCGAAGCTCTGCGCCCGCTGGGGGCTCACCTGGGGCAGCCACTCCAACAACCATTTCGACATCTCGCTGGCCATGTTCACCCAGGTCGGCGCGGCTGCGCCGGGCGAGATCACGGCGCTCGATACGCACTGGATCTGGCAGGATGGTCAGCGGCTGACGCGTGAGCCGCCCCTGATCCGGGACGGTGAAGTCGCGGTGCCGGAGCGGCCGGGGCTCGGCGTCGAGCTCGACGAAGAGGCGCTCGCGACGGCGCACGCGCTGTACCGCCGGCTGCCGGCCGGCGCGCGTAACGACGCCGTGGCGATGCAGCATGTGATCGAGGG
>JAEYYP010000185.1 GCA_023428425.1 Pseudomonadota bacterium | reverse complement strand
CCGCTTGGCGGGGGAGGGGACCACCCGAAGGGTGGTGGAGAGGGCGCCTCGGTCGCCTCAGGCCCGCCCGCAATAATCCGCAAACCATCGCAATCCCGACACGGCACACTCAAATCCGTGCCGTGATGATCGCGTTTACCTCGCCCTAACCCTAACCCCGCATTATCCGGGTCGTCGGCATTTGCGTCACAGTTTAGCTGAGTTGCCGGCGCGTCGTAGTTGCGTTCTCGCGTGGATAGTAAAAGCGTAATGGCCCATTATCGGACCACCCCGCTCAGCCGGGCTCGTCGTGAGCTGGCCGTGCTCAAGGGCCTGCTTGGCATCGTGATGCTGGCCGGGTCGAGTGCAGCTCTCGCTCTGCCTGCCAACGCTCCGGGCGTGGCAATGGATCCCGTGGCGGTCGCCGCGGTTCCAGTTGCCACCATCGCCCGCGTTGGTACGGACCTGATCATCACCGGATCGATCGACCTGTTCGACAGCGCCAGCTTCACCGGCACCAACCGGGCATTGAAGCAGGACCGGGCGCGACCGCAGGTCAACCTCCTCGCCATGACCGCCGATTTCTCCGACATCCGCGCCCGCATCGCGGCGCTACGAAACCCTGAAGTCGTGGCGCCGGTCGAGGCACCGACGACGGGTACCGCGGAGATCATCCAGGTCGCGGCCATCGACCCCGAGATGACCAATTCGGCCGCACTCGACGCGATCAACGCATTCGCGCCGGATGATGCCGCGCCCGTGCCGCTGACGATGAGCAAGGAACTCGCCTACGCCCGCGAGGAGCTGCCGGCGACGACGTTCGATGGCTCGGTGCTCGACAAGAAGGGCAAGAAGGTCTCCGAGAAGGAGCTCTGGTGCATGGCCACGGCCATCTACTTCGAGGCCCGCGGCGAAAGCTATCGCGGCCAGGTCGCGGTGGGCCAGGTAGTGATGAACCGCGTCGCCCACAAGCTTTACCCGAGCACCATCTGCGGCGTCGTGTTCCAGAACCAGTCCAAGCGCAACGCCTGCCAGTTCTCGTTCGCCTGCGACGGCATCCCCGAGAAGGTGAACGACCAGAAATCGTGGAAGCAGGCGCAGCAGATCGCCAACGACGTAGTCTCAGGCAAGGAATACCTGACCGAGGTCGGCTACGCCACGCACTACCACGCCACCTACGTCCGCCCGCACTGGGCCCCGCGCATGACCAAGCTGACCAAGATCGGCCTGCACGTCTTCTACCAGTTCAAGCGCGGCTGGAAGTACGGCTGACGCCGGGCGGCTCAAGGCCAGCCGGGCTCGGGGGCGGTGTCGAGGCAGGCGGTCTGCCGGAAGATGCCGCGGGGGATGGGATCGCGGTCGGCGGTGGTATCCTCGGTGAGGGCGCGAGGATTGTACCAGAGCGTCAGGCCCAACTCCGGCATCATCACGTAGTGGGGGGCCGGCTGACCCGCCATTGGCGGCTCGAACCAGAAGGTCAGGTCTTCGTCGAGGGCGTAGAAGCGCAGCGAGCGCACAGCGTCCTGCCGCTCCGGCGAGTCATCGGCGTCGAGATCGATCAACTGCCGCGGACCATCGGGTTCGGCATCGGCGGCGCGCGGGTCGGACACCGGCCACAGGGTCATGCCGCTGTAGCCGTTGGAGACCGTGAAGGTGAACCAGTAGGTCCGCTGCGTCGTGGTAAGGTACATGTAGAGGTCGGAGGCGATGGTCGCCATCGAGCGCGCCGGGATGAAGCCGAGCGTGAGCGGGCCTTCGTCGGTCTCGAGGCCGTAGACGGCGCGTTCGGCGGGGCACTCGGTGGCCAGGGCCGCGCCGGGCAAGGTGGCGGCGATGGCCACCAGCAGCGATGCGACGAAACGGCGTCCGGTCTTCATGAGGGTCTCCACGAAAGGTCAGTCGGCCACGCACGCCGACCGATGGACTGTAGCCGGCTCGGGCTGCGGCGCAAGCGCCGCCATGCCGCCCCTAGAAGCGGGCCATCTCGCGTTTCACCTTCTCGATGAAGGCGGCGAGCTTTTCCGGCGACTGGTTGTTCATGTCGTAGAGGGCCAGGTATTTCGGCGGCGTCGGCGTGCCGAAGGTGACCCAAGCCCAGCGCATGGCGAGGCGGCGCGGCGGATCGCCCATGATCCAGGTGCGGAAGCGGTCGCCTCCATAGGTGGTGATGTAGGCCACCTTCTTGATGTTCTTCATCGAGGGGACGAGCTTGCCCTTGTCCGAATCGTCACCCCCGACCAGCACGAAACTGACGCCGGGCAGGAAGATGCGGTCAAAGAAGCCCTTGAGGATGGCAGGGTAGCCGTAGTTCCACACTGGGTGCACGAACACGATCTTGTCGCAGGCGCGGAGCCGGTCGACATAGGGCTTGACCTCGGGGGTGAGGTTGCCCGGCACGTCGTGGTACTCGAGCCGCTCGGTGCGGCTCATGACCGCGCGGAACTCCTCGTCGTAGAGATTCAGCGCGTCGACTTCATCGCCCTTCTGGCGCAACGCCTCGCAGGTGGCGTTGAAAAGCGCGCGGTTGTAGCTGGTTTCGACCGGGTGGGCGTGGACGACGAGGACCTTCATTCGGCGGCGGTGCCCAGCGTGTAGAGGCCGGTGAACAGCCAGGTGCGGCCAGACTCGAAGTCGAAGTCCGGGTCGTCCCAGGCGATCATCTTGCCGGGATTGAGGATGCCCTTGGGGTCGGCTTCCTTCTTGAACTGCAGCTGCGCCCGGTCGGTCTTTTTCATGCCGCCTTCCTCGAGGGTGTAGCGGTGCGGGTTGAAGACCAGGCAGCCATTCTCCTCGTGGAGACGGATGATCTCTTCGAGCCGTTCCTCGGAAGTGTAGCGCACCACCGGCAGGCCCGAGAAGACGATGCGGCCGTCGAAGCGCGTCATCTCGATATGCATCGGCATCTCGTCGCCGAACGTGTCGACGGCCCATTTGACGTGGGCGAGGTCAGGATACTGGGTCTGGAGGTAGGTGATCGTGGGGTCGATCTTCAGGCCGCGCAGCGTGGTGTGGTTCCACGCGAGCTCGTAGATCGGCGGCAGCTTGGCCTTCGCCTCGGGTTCGAGCGTGGCCGCGTTGAGCAGCATGTCGCCCTTGTGGAATTCGACGAAATCGACCATCGCCGGGACCGCAGCGGGCGCCACCATCAGCAGCACGACGGACTGTTCGCGCGACCGGATATAGGGGCGGTGGCGGTTGAAATAGTCATGCGCCAGCGGCGCGGCGACGGGCGAGATTTCCTTGCACAGGAGGCCATCCTGGCGCGCCACCTGCTCGGCGAAGGCGCAGGCGTCGATGATGGAATCGAAGCCCACCATCATGTCGACCCAGTCGTAGTGGGCGGTCAGTGGCATCTCGGCTTCGACGATGATGCCGTTGGTGCCGTAGGCGTGCGCCACCTTGAGGATGTCCGGGCCGGTGAGGTCGAGCACGCGCGGCTCGGCCTCGCAGGTCACGACCTTGAGGCCGAGGATGTTGCCGAAATTGCGCAGGCCGCCCCAGCGGATGGAGCCGACGCCGCCCGAGCCACCGGCGATGAAGCCGCCCAGCGTTGCCATCCGGTAGGTGGACGGGTGGAAGCGCATCTCGCCGTTGACGGCGTGGGTAGTCTCCTCGTCGAGCTTCTCGAGGATGACGCCGGCTTCGGCCCGCACCCGGTCCTTCTCGATCCTGATGACCTTGTCCATGTTGGTGAGGCTCAGCATGGCGCCGCCCGAAAGCGGCATGGCCTGGCCGTAGTTGCCGGTGCCCGCGCCGCGCGGCGTGATCGGCACCTCGTTGGCGAAGGCGGCCTTCAGCGTCGCCACCACTTCGTCGGTGGAGCGGGGGGAGACGACGAGCTGCGCCGTGACGCCTTCGAGCTGCTGCTTGAGGCGCGGCGAGTACCAGTAGTGGTCGCGGCTCTTCTGCTGGACGATGCGGGGGTTGTCTTCGACC
Source organism: Pseudomonadota bacterium (assembly GCA_023428425.1). Classification (GTDB taxonomy): domain Bacteria; phylum Pseudomonadota; class Alphaproteobacteria; order Rhizobiales; family Devosiaceae; genus Devosia_A. Next base: position 934 of record JAEYYP010000185.1, on the reverse strand, counting down.
GGAATGTCGCCGAGCGCGGCGCGGAAGCCTTCGAGGTTCATCTTGTTACTCCATCAGGTCGTCGAGTTCGCGGTAGTCCGGTAGCGTGGTGTCGATCGCTTTGCCTTGACGCAGGACAATCCGATCCATCTGCGGACGGGAATTGAGTTCGGACCAGGCGCGGGCACAGAACAGCACGAGATCGGCCGGAGCGCCCGGCTCGATCACGGCCTTGTAGGCGAACCCGGCATGCGCGGCCGGCGCACTGCCTACTGCACGCACCCAGTCCCACGCCATATCCTGCGGGTGATCAAAGTGGAGGATGCGCGCGCCCTCGCGCAGCACCTCGACACCATCGAGGTCGCCATAGGCGTAGAAGGGATCGCGGGTATTGTCCGACGCGATGGCGACGACCGCGCCCGCTGCCTTGAATTCGTTGAGGAGCGTGGCGCCGCGCCGGATCGGCGTGCGGACCCGGCCGTTGCCGTTGTCACGATCCTGAAGGTAGAGGTTGCACATTGGCAGCGAAACGATGGCGATGCCCGCTTCCACTGCCTTGTCGATGGTGGTGCGCACGGTCCGCTCGTCCTGCACGGTGAGCACGCAGCAATGCCCGGCCATCACCTTGCCGGTGTAGCCGGTTTCGAGCACCGCCTCGGCGAGGTGAAGCAGGGCGTGGGCGTCGGGGTTGCCGGTTTCGTCGGTGTGGAGATCGAGGTCGATGCCGAGGTCACCGGCCTTCTCGACCACGCGCAGCATTGCTTCCTTCGAGCGATCGAACGTTGCGACCGAGCCGCCCATCAATCCGCCCGAGGCCTTCACCTGACGCGCGACGGTATCGAGCTCGTGCGGCGTGACCAGTGTGTCAGGCCCGACGATGGCGGAGGCCTGGAGCTCGATCCGGCCGGCCCACCTGTCGCGCATCTTCTCGAACAACGCCCAGCTGATCTCGTGC
>JAEYYP010000166.1 GCA_023428425.1 Pseudomonadota bacterium | reverse complement strand
GTGCCGAGCCATGCTTCGCGGCAGCCGAGCTCGCGGCCCCAGTCGAACATCGCCTCGACCATGCGCGTGGCGATGCCCTGCCGCAGGTGGGTCGAGGCGGTCCCCACCTCGTCGATATAGAGCTCGGTCACCTTGTCGGGGTGGCGATGAATGACGGCGGCGCACTGGCCGACGACCACACCATCGTCGAAGGCGAGGATCATCAGGTGGCCCGGCTCGGCGAGGTAAGCCTCGAGCCGCTCGGGATGGATCGGCTCGTCGAACACTTCGGGCGCGATCTCGGAGAAGTCGAGGTCGTCGCCGGGTTGCATGCGCTTGAGATGAATATCCATCAGCCGATCTCCGCGATGACCGGCAGCACGTCCCCGATACGGCCCAGCTGGCGGAAGCGGCGCGCATCCGCCGGGGTCTCGTCGAGGTCGAGCGACCAGACATAGTCGGATGGAATGTGGATGCCCCAGGCGCCGGCAGCAAGGGCCGGCACCACATCGGCACGCATCGAATTGCCGATCATCATGGCGCGGTCCGCCCCATCGCCATGCCGGCTGAAGATGCGCTCGTATACGGGTGTCGTCTTGTCCGAGACGATTTCGATCTCGTCGAAGAACGGCGGCAGGCCGGAGGCGGCGAGCTTGCGCTCCTGGTCGATGAGGTCGCCGCGCGTCACCACCAGCAGCTTGTGGCGGCCGCTGAGGGCTTCGAGTGTCTCACGGACGCCGGGATAGGGATCGACGGGATGGTTCAGCATCTCGCGGCCGAGGTCGAGAATGGCGCCGAACACGGTGCCCGGGACGCTGCCACCGGTGGCGGCGACCGCTGTCTCGATCATCGACAGGGTAAAACTCTTCACCCCGTAGCCGTAGAGCCGCAGGTTGCCGATTTCGGTATCGTGCAGCGTCTTCCCGATGGCCTCGGCATCGGCGTGGTCGGCCATCAGCGCGACGAAGCGCTCCTTGGTGGCCACGAAGTATTTCTCGTGGTCCCACAGGGTGTCGTCGGCATCGAATCCGATAGTCGAAAGGTGGGGCATGGCGTCCTTGTCGCGCCACCGGGCGCCCGGTAGGTTTACCGCCCCACCCCATTGGCGCGCAACGCGCGACCACCTAGAAAGTCGCCGCGCGCCATGCGCGCTATCCCGAAAGTCCATCGTGTCGCCGACGTCGAGTCTCAACCTGCTCAAGGTGCCGTCCTTCTCGCCGGTGCTGCTGGCCATACTGTTCGCCACTCTCGCCGAAGCGGTGGCCGGCAGCTACATGGCGCTGCTGGCCGTCGAGAAGATCGGCATGGGCCCGCTCGAACTGAGTGCGTTCCTCACGCTCTCGGCCATTTCCGGCATCGCCGTGACCACGCTGTTCGGCCAGATGCACGATCGCCGGCCGGTGCTCTGGCCGCTGTTGCTCTCGCTCGTCGCCAAGGTCGTGGGCTACGCGCTCTGCGCCGTGGTGACCGATACATGGATGCTGCTCTGCGTGGCCTTCGTGCTGTTCGGGCTCAGCAACGCCTCCTTCGCCCTGCTCTTCGCCATGGCCAAGGGTTATCTCGACCGGGCCGACGCCCGTATCGTGGCGGCCGGCATGGCGAGCCTCAGGATGACCTCATCGCTGAGCTGGGCCATCGGGCCTGCCCTCGGTGCGGGCTTCGTCGCGGGCTGGAGCTTCTTCGGCGTCTATGTCGGCGCAGCGCTGCTCGCCGTCCTGGCGCTCGCCATCGTGCTGGCGAGCCGGATCAAGGTGGTGCCGGCCGACACGTCCACTCGGCAGGCAATCACCTGGAGCGTGGTGCGCCTCGCCGCCCCGGCCGTGATCGCCATGACGGCCTTCCACACCGTGATGTTCATGGGCTCGAACGCCATGTCGATCGTGGTGGTACGCGAACTGGGCAGCGAGACCGACGTGGGGCTGCTCTTCAGCCTCTGCGCCGCCATCGAGGTGGTGGTGATGGGCCTGTTCGTGGTGCGACCGATGCAGCGCGTCAGCGTACCACTGCTGGCGCTCGGCTTCGCTCTCTTCGCAGCCTACTTCCTCATGGCGCTGCTGTGGCCGACCCTGCTCTCGCTCTATCTGGGGCAGATCCCGCGCGCTGCTGCCATCGGCATCCTCAGCGTTGTCGGCATGGCCTATGTGCAGGAATTGTTGCCCGGCCGGGCCGGAGTCGCCTCGGCACTGTTCGGCAACACGATGAGTGCCGGCTTCCTGCTGTCGGGGTTGGGCACCGGGATATTCGCCCAGGCGTTCGGCTACTGGGCGGTGTTCGGCGTCTGCGCGGTGCTGTGCGGCATCGGCGGCGGGGTGCTGTTCTGGCCCGCGACTAGACGATAAACCATTGATGTTTCACGTGAAACAATCCAGCAGCCCAACTTCCTCCGCACCAAAGCCATCAAGATGAACGCCGGCTGACGATCCGTTCATCGGCTCTTGTCGCGGTTGCGCTCTCGTTCGCTGCGGGTCATGCGGGTCGGCGCGTGGAATTCGGGTGGCTTGGTGCGCAACCACGCGACGAACTCGATGAGCGCCGGGTGGGCGCGCAGGGCCTCCATGTCGGCCAGCCGCTTCGCCAGCTCGGTCTCCGAGAAGCGGGCATGGATGGCGCTATGACAGATCTGGTGCAGCAGCACCGTGCCCAGATGCGTGCCGCCCTTGAGCCGCGGGGTCAGATGATGCCGGCTCTGCTTCGTCCCGGGCAGGATCGGCCGCTCGCAGAGCGGGCAGACCGGCGGCTGTCTCGCTGCGGCCCGGCCATCGGCCTCGGCCGCTGCCTGTTCGGCCCGCTTTTGCGAGACGCGGCGCATCAGGCAGTAAGAGCGTCGCGCTCTTTCTTGGTGAGCCGCTCGGTTTCGCTCTTGAGCTGGCCGCAGGCGGCGAGGATGTCGCGGCCGCGTGGGGTGCGGACGGGCGAGGCGTAGCCGGCGCGGTTGACGATGTCGGCGAACTTCTCGATCCGCGACGAGCTCGAGCAATCGTAGTTGGTGCCCGGCCAGGGGTTGAACGGGATCAGGTTGATCTTGGCCGGGATGCCGGCCAGCAGCCGCACCAGCTCGCGCGCATCGGCATCGGAATCGTTGATATCCTTGAGCATCACGTATTCGAAGGTGATGCGGCGCGCGTTGCTGAGGCCGGGATAGTCGCGGCAGGCCTGGATCAGCTCTTTCAGCGGATACTTCTTGTTGATCGGCACGAGGATGTCGCGCAGGTCGTCGCGCACTGCGTGCAGCGAAATGGCCAGCATGGTGCCGATCTCGCGACCCGTCGGCTCGATATAGGGCACGACGCCCGAGGTGGAGAGCGTGATGCGGCGCTTGGAAAGCGAGATGCCGGCTTCGTCCGACGCGATCAGCAGTGCCTGCTTCACGTTCTCGTAGTTGTAGAGCGGCTCGCCCATGCCCATCATCACCACGTTGGTGATGGCGCGGCTGTCGCCCTCGGACCCGCCCGAACCACGCGGCGCCGGCACGAGGCCGCCATCATCGGGCCGCACGCCGCCGGGGAAATCGCCGAGGCGTTCGCGGGCCATGAGGATCTGGCCGAGGATTTCGCCGGCCGTCAGGTTGCGCACCAGCTTCTGCGTGCCGGTGTGGCAGAACGAGCAAGTCAGGGTGCAACCCACTTGCGACGAGACACAGAGTGTCCCGCGATCTTCCTCGGGGATGTAGACGGTCTCGACCTCGACCGGCGGCAGCAGCGGGTTCTTGGGATCGCGGAAGCGGAACAGCCACTTGCGCGTGCCATCCATCGAAATCTGCTCTGAGACGATCTCGGGGCGATCGAGCAGGAAAGTGTCCGAGAGCTTCTGGCGGAAACCCTTCTGGATGTTGCTCATCTTGTCGAAGTCGGTGACGCCGTTGTGGTAGATCCAGTTCCACAGCTGGGAGGCGCGCATCTTCGCTTCCCGGTCATCGAGCCCGATGCCCTTGAGAGTATCGCGCAGCTCCGGCTTCATCAGCCCGACCAGCGACGTCCGCCCGACTTTGGGGCGGTCGACATGCGAATGGTGGTCGAGGTCGAGCGAAATGGACATGCGGGCGGCTCTCTCAGCGGTCGCGTATCTTAGCGGGAAGGCGCGGCACATAACATAGGCACGGCCCGCGCGCAAAGAAGGGCCGCGACAGGGCAGCCCTGCGCCTCAGCCGGTGCAGTTGCCTTCGATGGCGCGAGAGGCAGCGGTGGCACCCGACAGCGAGAAGGTCTGCACGACCTTGATGCCGTTTTCGGTCGTGCCCTCGATCACCACGGTCGAGCCGGCACGCAAGGCGCCCGCGAGGCCATCGTTCTGGCTGGGGTTCTTCAACCAGGCCGCGTCCTTGTCGGTGAACAGCTCGAAGCTCTGCCCGCTGACGGTCGCGGTCGCCGGCGTATCCGCGGCGAACGTGTAGCCTGCCACGAGGTTCAGCTCGTTGCGCACCCCGATCGACGGACGGTTGGTGAGGTAGAGGTAGGCCCCTGAGAAATCGTCGGGCTGCGGCGTGATCTCGGTGGGTCGCGTCAGCGCAAAACAGACCGGACCCGTCTGCTCGGTTGCCGAGTAGGCGGACCAGGCACGGAACTCGCCGATCAGCCTGACCGACTGCGCCAGCGCCGGCGCGCTCAGCAGGATGGCAATGGCGATGCCGAGGGCGACACGTTTCATTGGGAGCCTCTTGTCTCGAACCTCACTAGCAGGAGCGCAATCCTGCCGTAACCCCGAACGCGTGGTGCGGGGGCAAGGTTCAAGGTCAGGCGCAGGCCTTGGCGATTTCGGCCAGCGCGGCGGTGACGCCCGACAGGTTGTAGTTGTCGGTCATGGCGTTGCCCTTCTGCGAAGTGCCCTTGATGACCAGCTTGGAACCGGCCTTCAGGCCTTCGACGAAATTGCCCTCGTCCGCTTCAACCGCCAGCCAGGCCGCCTCGCCCTCGGTGACCATCGGGTAGGTCTTGCCGTCGATGGTAGCTGTCACGTTGGCGTTGCTGGGGTGGAACGGGTAGCCGACCAGCGTCTGCACCTCGTTCTTGGTGCCGAGGCCCTTGCGGTTGATCACCAGGAAGTGGATCGGGCTGCGCTTCACCGGCGCCCCCTTCACTTCCTGCGGCCCCCAGCTTTCGGGCGCCGAGGAGATGTAGCAGGTCGGACCGTTGGCATCGCTGCCGGTCCATGCCGTCCACGACTTGAAGACCCCGAGCTGCTTGATTTCCTGTGCCGCGACCGGACCGGCCGCGGTACCCAGACCGACCAGCAGAGCTACAATGCAAGTCCCGATGCGAGATGATGTCATCGCCCAACATCCTCCGTGAAGTGTGCGCAACCGACACCCCGGCATCCTGCCACCAGCATGGTTACCAAGGTTTGAAGGGAGCGCGCATTTGAATTGAGTTGCGACCTTAACGGCAAACATGACGGCATTTTGGCGCGTCGAAACGTTCTGTGTCCTATCTGGACCGGCATGATGAATGATCGGTTAACGCCAGCCCCTCGGCGGCGGAACGTGATCAGGCCGCGAGGCGGTAGGACTGCTCGACGAGATAGGGGCCGCCCCCGACCGAATCCTTGGAGGAAAACAGCACGAAGCGCTTCACTTGGAACTCGAGCGGCATGAAGCGGCCGGCCTGGGCGATGAACTGCGCGACCTCCATCGCCGAAACGCCGCGCAGCCGGGCCAGCGCCACGTGCGGCACGAACTTCCGGCCTTCCGGAGCGAGCCCGCAGCGCTGCAGCACCCGCTCGTGCGCCGCCTGCAACCGCACCAGCGCGGCGTTGTTCTCGACCCCGGCATAGAGCGCGCGCGGCCGGTCGCCGCCGAACGAGCCGAGATGGTCGAGCTTGACCGTGAACGGATCGGACCCCACCAGCCGATCGAGCATGTCGGTCACGTCGCTCGCGACGTGGTGATCGACATCGCCGATGAAGCGCAAGGTAATGTGATAGTTCTCGGCGTCGATCCAGCGGGCACCAGACAGGCCGCCGCGCTTCAGCGACAGGGCGAGCCCCACTTCGTAGGGCACCTCGATCCCGGTAAAGAGCCTGGGCATTCGACCCTCCCTTTGCCGCCTGATACCGGATGATTCGGCAACCATCCTGACCCGACCGTAGCCAGCGAATGTTGCGCCCGCAAGAACACCGACGCCCGGGCCGTAGCCTGTGCCGCACCATCCGCTCCAGCAATCGCGGTTAAGGCGTTGAAGCCGTGCGACATTACGGTTTGGTGAGAAGGCCCGCATTCCCTTGTATTCGCGCGCCGCACACCTCATATTCCCCACCTGACGGTGACGGGCGCGAAAGACGCTTATTTCAGGGGCCGTCGCCAGGAAAGGGAATTAGCAATGGCTGAATTCGACAGACCGACTATCGCCGCTGCGCGGGCCGGAACCGCCGCGGCCATCGACGAGGGCCTGCGGAGCTACATGCTCAAGGTCTACAACTACATGGGCATCGGCCTCGTGGTGACCGGCCTGGTGGCCTGGTTCGCCAACCAGGCGGCCACGACCACTGATCCGTCCGCTGCCGCCGCGCAGCTGGCGAACGGCGAACTGCTGACCCAGTGGGGCGTGCTGCTCTACACCAGCCCGCTGATGTGGGTGTTCGCCCTTGCGCCGCTGGCCTTCGTGCTGGTGCTGAGCTTCGGCATCAACAAGCTGAGCGTACCTGCCGCGCAGGCGACGTTCTGGGCCTTCGCGGCCATCATGGGCCTGTCGATGTCGTCCATCTTCATGGTCTACACCGACGCCTCGATCGCCAAGGTGTTCTTCATCACCGCCGCGACCTTCGGCACCATGAGCCTCTACGGCTACACCACCAAGCGTGACCTGACGGGCATGGGCAGCTTCCTGATGATGGGCCTGATCGGCCTGATCATCGCCTCGATCGACAACATCTTCCTCGCCTCCTCGATGCTCGAGATCGCCATCTCGGCGATCGGCGTGCTGATCTTCGTCGGCCTCACCGCCTACGATACCCAGAAGATCAAGGAGAGCTACGACGAGCGCATGGGGTCGGACGTGCTGGCCAAGGGCGCCATCATGGGAGCGCTGAGCCTCTACCTCGACTTTATCAACCTGTTCATGATGCTGCTCCGCCTGTTCGGCAACCGCGAGTAATCGCGGGACTGATCCCAGCGATCAGCAAGTCTCATTGGACTTCATCGGGGGCCGCGGTCTAGCTAGATCGCGGCCCCTTCCTTTTGCCTCGGACCCCGATGAGCGACATCCTCTTCCGCGCCTTCGAATGGCGCGACATCCCGGCGATCACCGCCATCTACCGTCCCTATGTCACCGACACGGTGATCACGTTCGAGTACGACCCGCCCAGCGAGGCGACCATGGCCGGCCGCTTCGGCGCCATGGTGGAACTGGGCCACCCCATCATCATCGCAGAGCGCGACGGCGAGGTGGTGGGCTACGCCTATGCCTCGTACTACCGGACGCGGGTCGCCTATCGCTTCACCTGCGAGAACTCGATCTACCTTCGCCAGGACATGGTGGGCCAGGGCCTCGGCGGCCGGCTGCTCGACCGCCTGATCGAAGACAGCCGCGCCTTCGGCTTCAAGCAGATGATCGCCGTGATCACCGCCGAACGCGCCAACTCGGTGCGCCTGCACGAGAAGGCCGGCTTCATCCACGTCGGCACGCAGGAAAACACCGGCTTCAAGTTCGACCGCTGGATCGGCGTGACGTACATGCAGAAGGCGCTGTAGGCTCGCAGGCTTCGGGCCGGCGTCCGGCCGGTACCTTGTCAACCTGCCGTGCCCCGCCCGCCTCAAATCGCCTTCCGCATCGGCCAGGCGTCGATCCAGCGACCGGTGTAGAGGTCGCTGGCGTCCTGCCAGCCATTTGTGAGGTAGAAGGCGCGCGCGGTCTGGGTGGACTTCAACCGGGCCTCGGTGACCCCCGCATCGCGCATCGCCCGCTCCATAGTGACCAGCAGGGGCGCGGCTGACACCCCGGAACCGGTGGTCGGGGTGCACGTAGTTGAGACCGATCTCGTTGCCGTTCATGACGCAACCGACCGCGGCCACGACGCCGCCACGCTCAGCCACGAAAATCTCGGTCTCCGCGCTCTCCAGCATGCGACGGACGCCATCGGGGGTCTTGTTCGCGGTCCAGGCCGCTATCGCATCGGGGTCGTTCTTGTGGTCGAGGGTGCAGAGTTCGGTGATCGAGCGGGTCAGCACCTGGCTCATCGCCGGGATATCGGCCTCCGTCGCCCGACGGACGGTGATCACTTCACCACGGCCAGTTCGAGCACGCGGAGCACCTGGCTCAGATCGTGTCCGCGCTTCAGCACCCGGCCTTCCTGGCTCAGCACGAGGTACTGGCCCTGCTTGGCGCGAAGTTTCGGGTTCTTCTCGATGACGTAGAGCGGACGCTCTGACGAGCGCTTGTAGATCGAGAACAGCGCCCGCTCGCGCAGGAAATCGAGCGCGTAGTCGCGCCATTCGCCGCTCGCGACCTTGCGGCCATAGAGATTGAGGATGGTGGTGAGCTCGCGTCGATCGAACGTCACCGACGCGATGAAGCGGGATTGTTTCGGGGTCGAGAGCGCCGCGCCCTGCGCGAAATCGATCAGCTGCCCCGATCCCGACTGCTCCGGTTCGTCCGCCATCATGCCTCCCGTCACGCTAGTGTCATGTTCGCGCCGATCGGCCGGCTTGTCCATCCAACTCGTACGGCTAACGCAGAATCCCCATTTCGGTCACATTCCCTCCCTCATCGCGCCCGATTGGCCCAGCATCTTGTCACCATTGCCTCCAGTGGCTGGCATCCGGGCTGACCGAGCCCCCAAACCTTAGATGCCTGGTTGCCAGCCGCCTTTCTGCAATAGTCATTCTGAACCCGCTGGCGCCCCCGCCCGCGGGTTTTTCTTTGTGGGCCGGCGGGCCCATCGACCTTCGATGTGGGAATCCAGGGGGGCCTGTTTGACCGTGCGGGCGGCTGCCCGGCTCAGCGGGTGAAGCTGGCGGCGCCGAGGATGGGGCCGGGAAGGCCACCCTTGTCCTGCTGCACGAGAATGGCGGCGCCATCAGAGGGGCCGGTCAGTACCTCGGCCAGCTTGAGCTGAAGCGTCGCACCCTCGACCGGATCCCAGCGGCCGAGCACCTGCCGGCCGGTGACGATGTGGGTGTAGGCGATGGACTTGCCCTCGTTCTCGCCACGCTCGATCTCGACTTCCGCCCGATCGATATAGGTGACCAGCCAGACCACCGCCTCGGCGCTGCCGCTGTCAGGCTTTCCCGCGATGCGCACGTCGATCGTGTCGTCGCCGGCGTCGCTCAGGTCGACCGAGAGCGGGATCAGCGTGGCCGATTCGAGCGCCGCATCGACCTTGTGGCGCTTGTTGCCGACCACGCCGCAATCGCCGTTGACGACCAACTGCGGGGTGAAGATGCGCGACGAGCCCCAGGCGGCGGCATAGTCGCGCTGGCGCTTGGAGTGCTCCTTGGCGCCGAACGTGTCCTGCCAGCCGATGTAGTCCCAGTAGTCGACGTGATAGGCGAGCGCGATCACGTCCGGCCGCTGGCCCAGTTCGTCGAGCATGGCATCGGCCTCGGGGCAGGATGAGCAGCCCTGCGAGGTGAAGAGCTCGAGCACGGCCTTGGGCCCCTCGCGGAACTGGCCGGCCGAGGCAGGCTGGCCGAGAACGAGCAGCGCCAGCGCGCAAAAAAGCGATCGGAATAACATGGCGATGCTTTTACGGAGCCCCCCGACCCCACGCTACTCACTTCAACGCGAGTTTGCGTGATGCAGTTAACGGTGCGATCGCGACGAAATCCAGCGGTTTCCGCAGGCTAACCGATCACGCGAGCGCCGCGATGTAGCGCGCGGCCGAGGCGTGGACGCGGGCTTTCGCATCCGACGTCATCACCCGGTCCCACCAGGCCGAATAGATGCGGTCGTAGCTGAGGTCGTCGATGGTGCCGACGATGCGGGTGACCTCGCGCGCCGGCAGCGGGATCAGGTTGGGGTAGGAATACATGAAGCTGACCCAGCGCGTGTCGGGCACCACCATGATGGTATCGCCGGTCATCAGCACCCCCTTGCCGTCGACGGCCGGCCAATGGAGCGCCGCGCTGCCGGCAAAATGCCCGCCGCAGCGGGTGACGCTGATCCCCTGGCC
>JAEYYP010000156.1 GCA_023428425.1 Pseudomonadota bacterium | reverse complement strand
GTGTGACCTTGACCCCCTTCGCCGTAGCAACGGTAGGCTACGACTTCCTCGGCGGCGATGGCGTCGATGCTCCCCCGACCGCGGTGGTGCTCGGCAGCAATGGCGGCGTCTACGGCGACCTCAGCGGCGGCCTGACCATCGCCAACGACGATGCGACGCTGTCGGGCTTCGCGCGCGGCAACATCGGCTACGCGGCCGGGGAAATCTCGGCCGGCGTGAAGCTCGGCGCCAACGCGGCGTTCTGATCCGGATGCGGCCGGCGCACGATCGCCGGCCTCTCCGCTACACGGTGAAGATCTCGCGGCGCAGCAGGGTCCAGTTGTCCTTGTCCGTCGCGACGATCAGCCCGCCATCACGGTGCTGCGGCAGGTAGGGCGAACCATCGAAGCGCGCCACGTAGCCGCCGGCCTCCTGTGCGATCAGGCAGCCGCCGAGGTGATCCCACGGCATCAGCTTGTTGAACGCCACGAAGTGGCAGTGCCCGGTGGCGAAGGTGCGGTAGTCGTGCCCGGCCACCCGGTAGTTCGCCGCGACGCGGACCTTGGCGAGGTTCTGCATGATCTGCGGCTTGCTGGCGTTCGGCATGAAGGTGATCGACACGTGCCCGACCATCCGGTCGAGCGCCGGCGCCTTGGCCACCTGAAGCCGCTGAGCGCGACCGTCCGGGAAGCGCATGAACGCCCCTGCCCCGCGCTCCGCCAGCACCCAGTCGTCGCCCATCGGGTCGTAGATGATGCCGGCGACGGTCTCGCCCTTCACCACCACCGACGCCATCGTGGCGTAGAGTGGCAGCCCGGCGGCGAAGTTGGCCGTGCCATCGACCGGATCAACGACGATGGCGAAGTCCGCCGTGTCGAGGCGGTCGAGCAGCGCCGGATCGGCCGCCACCGACTCCTCGCCCACGAACAACGCCTCGGGCCAGAGCTTTTCCACCGCGGCGCGAATGAACCGCTCAGCCGATTCATCGGCCTCGGTCACGAGGTCGATCGCCTCGGATTTCTGCCGCACCATGCCCTCGTCGAGCCGCCGGAAGCGCGGCAGGATTTCGGCCTTTGCGGCATCGCGCAGGATGTTGGCGAGTTGGGTGACATCGAGAGCGGGCATGGCTGGTCCTTGGCGTGGGGAGCGACGCCGGTGGACTAGCACACGCGGCCGCGATGGCCACCGGGGAAATGGTAGGTGCTATTCCTTGGCAGCGAGCCCGAGGAAGTCGAACAGCTTGGGATCGAGCAGGTGGCTCGGCCGCACGTTGCCCAGCGCTCGGATCATGATGTCCTTGCGGCCCGGCATGCGCTTCTCGATGTCGTCGAGCATCGCCTTCATGGCGTTGCGCTCGAGCCCGTCCTGGCTGCCACAGAGGTCGCACGGGATGATCGGGAAGGCCATGTGCTGCGCAAACTTCTCGAGGTCCGGCTCGGCGCAGTAAATCAGCGGCCGCAGCACCTCGACATCGCCATCGTCGTTCATCAGCCGCGGCGGCATCGCGGCGAGGCGGCCGCCATGGAACATGTTCATGAAGAACGTTTCGAGGCTGTCCTCGCGATGGTGGCCCAGCACCAGCGCCGAGCATCCCTCCTCCCGCGCGATGCGGTAGAGGTTGCCGCGCCGCAGTCGCGAGCAGAGCGAACAGTAGGTCGCGCCCTGCGGCAGCGTGCTTGTCACCACCGAATAGGTGTCGCGGTATTCGATGCGATTGGGAATGCCGTTCGCCGCCAGCCACTCGGGCAGGATGTGCTTGGGAAAGTTCGGCTGACCCTGGTCGAGGTTGCAGGCGACGAGGTCCACCGGCAGCAGCCCGCGCCACTTGAGGTCGAGCAGCAGCGCCAGCATGCCGTAGCTGTCCTTGCCGCCCGAAATGGCAACGAGCCACTTCTCGCCCGACCGGGCCATGCCGAACTTGTCGATCGCCTCGCGCACGTTGCGGATCAGCCGCTTGCGCAGCTTGTTGAACTCCACCGAGCGGGGCGCTGCCGCAAACAGCGGATGCGCGCCCGAAAACTCCTCGGCGTCGGCTTCGACCTGCGCGGTGGGGACGATCTCGTTCATGGCGTGGCTGATAACAGACGCGGCGCCTTACCGGAAGCTTGCGGACAGATAACTTCGGGGCAAGGTGCGTTCGGCTTCCTTGCGGGTCTCGAATTTAGTCAGTTAGATGACAACGAAACCCGGAACCCCAAGGAGTCTCCCTTGTTCCGCTCGTTCTTCCCCTCTCCCAAGCTCTTCTTCCTCTCCGCGGCGGCCTGGATGCTGGTCGCGACACTGGCCTTCTCGTTCTTCGGGCAGCCGATCCGTTCCGTCGCGAGCCTCGATGGCTGGTTGGTGGCGCCCATGTGCGCGCCAACCGCACCGGTCTCCGACCCGGCAACACCCGACGGACTTCCGCAGCAGGATCAAGCGGCGCCCGCGACTCCCGAGATCGGCCAGAGTTCGGTCCCCGAGGAAGTCTCCACCCCGGCCTGTACCCCCGAGGGAGCATTCCTCACCGGCGAGCAGGTGTGGACCTATCAGTACGTGCTGATGGTCGCTCTCATCTTCTGCCTGTTCTGGTTCTTCTACGAGCGCAACGAGTGGTACTGGTGGTCGGTTGTCGGAAGCACCGTCATCCTGCTCATCCTGTACTTCAACGTGCAGGTCGATGCCTTCGTGAACAACTGGCAGGGAACGTTCTTCAACACCCTGCAGCAGGCTCTCTCCACACCAGGATCGGTGCCGGCCAACCAGTTCTACGCCGAGATCATCACCATCGTCGCCGTCGTCGTGCCGCGTATCCTGGTGCTGGTCGTCCTTGCCTTCTTCACCAGCCACTATGTCTTCCGCTGGCGCAAGGCGATGAACTTCTACTACATGCGCTACTGGCCGGCGATCCGCACCACCGAAGGCGCGGCGCAGCGCGTGCAGGAAGACACCATGCGCTTCGCCCAGATCGTCGAGGATCTCGGTTCCAGCTTCTTCGATGCACTGATCACCCTGGCCGTGTTCCTGCCGATCCTGTGGGGCCTGTCGCAGCGCGTGACAGAGCTGCCGTTCCTCGGCGATGTGCCGGGCAGCCTCGTCTGGGTAGCACTGATCTCGGCAGCACTGGGAACCGTGTTCCTCGGCCTGATCGGCTTCAAGCTTCCAGGGCTCCAGTTCGAGAACCAGAAGGTTGAGGCGGCGTACCGCAAGGAACTGGTCTACGGCGAGGACAATGCCGACCGTGCCGACCCGATGACGGTCCGCGAGATCTTCGCGACGGTGCAGAAGAACTACTACCGCATCTATTGGCACTACACGTACTTCAACTTCGCCCGCTATGGGTACCTGCAGCTGGCGGGGTACATCCCGCTCTTCATGCTGGCTCCCTCCATCCTCGCGGGGGCCCTGACTCTCGGCCTCTACCAGCAGGTGCAGCAGGCGTTCGGCCAGGTAGCGAGTTCGTTCCAGTTCCTCGCCCGGGCCTGGGGCACGGTCATCGAACTGCTATCGGTCTACAAACGCCTGCGGCTGTTCGAGAGCTTCATCCCCAAGGACCAGGAGCCCATCCGGGAGTCGGTCTCGGGTGCAGCGCCGACGGCCTGAGACATTCCCCCGAAAGGGCCGCTGTGGTCGCGGCGGCCCTTCCTCAGCACCAGGGACGAGGGTGTGTCTTGTGGTGAATATGCCTCAGGTCAGACCGATACCTCCTGGGGCAGGGATCGTGAGTTGACCCCGGCGGACCGAACTGACCCATTGGCTTCGTTACGAATCCCTAGGGGCCATAATGACCAAGTTTGCACTTTCCCTCATTGCCGCATCGCTGCTGACCGGCACCGCCTTCGCCGCCGACCTGCAGGTCTACGAGCCGGTCGACATGAGCGATCCGGTTGCCGCCGGCAACTTCTACGCCTCCGTCTTCGGCGGCATTTCCATGATCGACGATTTCGATTTTGAGTCGTCGATCGGCGGCAGCGGCACCGTCAGCTTCGATTCCGGCTACAGCATCGACGCGGCCCTGGGCTACGATTTCGGCAACGGCCTCTCTATCGAAGGTCAGGTCGGCCACATCAGTGCCGACCTTGCCGATGGCGACTACAACGGCACTCCGCTGGAGGCCGAGGGCACTGCCTCGATCACCTACGGCATGATCAACGCCTGGTATGGCTTCGATCTCGGTGGCATTACCCCGTTCATCGGCGGCGGCGTCGGTGCTGCCTCCGTCGCTCTCGACTCCGAGTTCACCGGCTTCCCGGATTCCGCCATCGACGACAGTGCCATGACCTGGGCCGCCCAGGTCGGCGCTGGCGTCAGCCTCGCTCTCACTGACAATATCTCGCTGGCTGGCCGGTATCGCTACCTGGCCACGGGCGAGGTCAGCCTTACGGACAGCGCGAACTTTCCGGCCCCCGGCGACGAGAACACCGGCTCGGCCTCGGCCAGCATCCTCGACGTCGGTCTCAAGGTCGCCTTCTGAGGCGGCAAGCACCTCATTCCAAACGAACGGGCGG
The DNA here is from genome assembly GCA_023428425.1 of Pseudomonadota bacterium. Lineage (GTDB taxonomy): Bacteria > Pseudomonadota > Alphaproteobacteria > Rhizobiales > Devosiaceae > Devosia_A. The sequence goes on along the minus strand of JAEYYP010000156.1, from coordinate 9 downwards.
CCCTTGGGC
>JAEYYP010000154.1 GCA_023428425.1 Pseudomonadota bacterium | reverse complement strand
ACCATGATCGAGAGCGCGATCGATTCGACGATGATCATCGAGGTGGCCGACGAGAAACCGCCGATGAAGGCGAAGAGCGCCAGTCCCTCCTGGTCGGCAGCCAGCGGCAGGGTCAGCACGAACATGTCGGGATTGGCCCCCGCTGGCATGCTGGTGAGGCCGTAGAGCGCGATGGGCAGGGTGAACAGGCTCATCAGCAGCAGGTAGCCGGGGAAGGCCCAGGCCGCCGTTCGCAGATGGTTTTCGTCGGAGTTCTCCACCACCGTGATCTGGAACTGCCGCGGCAGGCAGATGATGGCCGCGATGGACAGCACGTTCATGGCGATCCAGCGATCATCAAACGTGCCGGTCGAGTAGATGTCGACGCCCGCCGCCTCCGCGCGCGAGAAGATCGCCTCGAGCCCGCCGCCAGCGAACACCACGAACAGCCCGACCGCGATCAGCGCCGCGAGCTTCACCACCGCCTCGAAGGCGATGGCGGCGACGACGCCGTGGTGCTGCTCCTTGGCATCGACGTTGCGCGTGCCGAACAGCACGGTGAAGAGCGCCATGCCCGCTGCCACGCCAAAGGCGAGGCCGACATCGTCGACCCCTTGCAGCGTGCCCTGCGCCGCACTCACTCCGGAAATCGCCTGGATGGACGAGGTCACCGCCTTGAGCTGCAGGGCGATATAGGGCGCGATGCCGATCACCGCGATCACCGTCACCAGCACCGCAAGCCGGCTCGACTTGCCGAAGCGCGACGACAACAGGTCGGCGATCGAGGTGATGCGTTGGTTGTGGCTGATGCGCACCAGGCGCCGGAGAATGAACCACCAGCCCACAAAGACCAGCGTCGGCCCCAGGTAGATCGCGAGGTACTCGAGACCGTTGCGCGCCGCCGAGCCGACCGCGCCATAGAAGGTCCAACTGGTGCAGTAGACCGAGATGGCAAGAGTGTAGACGAACGGCGAGCGCAGGAAGCTCGACTTGGATTTCCGCGCCTGCCGATCCGACACGTAGGCGATCAGGAACAGCAGCCCGACATATGCGATGCCAGTCGCGGTGACGAGATCGGCGCTGAGCATCAGCCCTCGTCCTCGCTCTCGTGCGGCAACCGCCGGCCCAGCCACCAGGCGCCCACGATCAGCAGCACCCAGACGGAGAACAGGTAGATCACCTCGGCCGGCACGCCGAGGATCAACTGGTGGATCTGAAACACGCTGACAATCGGCGGCATCAGGAACAGCGCCCCCAGAAGCGTCAGGACCAACGCTGCGCTGCTGAGCTTGCGGCGCTCCATCGCCCCTACTCCCCGGCCTCCGCCAGCAGGCGCTTCACCGTGCCCACCACGTCCGCATTGGCGTAGGGCTTGGTGATGAAGCTCGAGGCGCCAAGCTCTTCGGCGATCTGCCTGTCCTGCGACTGGCCCTTGGCGGTGAGGATCATCACCGGCAGGTCGTGCGTCACCGCATCGGCGCGAATCTGTTTCAGCACCTCGAAGCCCGAGCGCTTGGGCAGCATCACGTCGAGCACGACCAGCCGCGGCCGCTGGCGCCGGATCGCGGCCAGCGCAGCGTCGCCATCGGTCACCGATTCGATCGAAAAGCCGGCGCGCCTCAGGATGAAGTCCAGCGAATCCAGAATGCTCGGCTCATCCTCCGCAATGAGAACGTCCACGCTCAAATGCCCCTCCTGCCGACCTCCCAATCGGCGTTCACGGGACAGTTACGCATACTCAACTCGCTTCGCCAATATCGAAACGCCGCGGCACCAGCGGCGCCCGCACCGCGCCGGGCTGGCCGCCCGGCATCAGCGCCTCCTCCTGACGATCGGGGCAGTCGCGGCGCGGGCAGAGCCGGCAGCCCGGGCCAACGGGGACGTCGGCACTGACGTCACTCAGGTCGAGCCCGGCGGCATAGACCGTGCGATCGGCGTGCAGCATGTCGCAGGCCAGCATCACCGAGGTGTGGATCGCCCCACGTTCGCGGAAATTCGCCACCCGCCGCGCATGGGCCTGCGCCACGAACAGGTAGCGCGAGGCGTCAGCGAACTGCACCACCTGCCGCACCAGGGCCTCGGGCGTGCGGAAGGCGCCGTAGATGGCCCAGAGCGGGCAGGCATGCCCTGCTCCCGGCATCGGCAGGCCGGGCAGTGGAAAGTGCTTGGTGAGGCGCCCCGCCGGGTCGGAACGCAGAAATCCGAACGGCACCCCTGCCTCACCCGGTCGCCTGAGCGTCACCAGCCGGTGCGCCACCTGCTCGAAGCTCGCCGTGTAGGTCTGTCGCAGCGCCTCGATATCGTAGCGCACCCGCTCCGCCTCGCCGAGGAACGCCGAATAGGGGAATACGATCGCCCCGGCGAGGTAGGAGCCGAGCGCCCGATACCCCAGCCGTCGCGCCGCCGCCGTGCCGAGTTCGGGCGCCAGCACCGCACGCTCGATCGAGTCCGATGCTGCCAGTTCGGCATAAAGCCGCGTCAGCTGGAACTGGCGGGTCGCCGCGATCGCACTGGTCTGGAACCACATCACCCGCGCTTCCGGGTTGAAGTGATACTGGCCGGGAAAGCCGAGCGCATCGAGCTCGCGGCCGCTGCTGCGCACCACCTGCACCCCGAACCGGCGTGACAGCAGGTCGGTCAGCGTCGCCTCGCCGAATGGCCCGGCCCGTTCGATCTCGCGCCGCAACTCCGCCGCCGCCGCTTCCAGCCCGGCAAAATAGTTGTCGCGTTCGAAGATCAGGTCATCGAGTTCCCGCATCGGCGAAAGGGTCCGCCGCCCTTTCGCCTCCTGCTCGAACTGCCCGATAAGCCCACGGGCAACATCGGTCAGTCCCCGGGTTTCCCGCGTGATGGAACCGAGAAAGCGACGGCGCTCCGCCTCGTCGAGGTCCTCGACCTCCTCGAGAATTTCGGCGCTGGAACGCACAGCCGTGATGCCCGAGAGCACTCGATGCAGCAGTTCGGCCAGCAGCGGATCGGTGCGCAGCCGGTCGGCATAGTCGTCGGCGATCGACTGCGCCCCCTGGTAGGCACGGTGGAGCCTTGCGATCGCCAGTGCGGCCCCCGGCTGCTGCGCCACGAGGTCCCGCGCGTCGAGACCGAGCCTTGCCGGCTGCAGCACCGGATCGGCCAGCGCTTCGTCGACTTCGGCGATCAGCCGGTGCTCGGCATCGCCGGAGAGTTCGCCGATATCCACCCCGAGCTCATGGGCCAGCCTGAGCAGCAGCGCGCCCCCGACCTGCCTTCGGTTCCGCTCTATCAGGTTGAGATAGCTCGCCGAAATGCCGGCCTGCCTGGCCAGCGCCGCCTGGGAAATGCCAAGGGCCCGCCGCCGCGAACTGATGCGCAAACCGATCGGAGCCCGCATCGCCTCCTCCACGTTTGTAAATGAATTTACAGCACACCACAGGATGAAGAGCAACAATTTACAGAATTTTCCAACGATTACAGTGACATATTGCAGCGCTTTTCTCACTGACGCATCGTGCTGGCCTTGCGGTGAGGAAATCGGCAACGAACCGGTCCCCCGCGCTTGAGGAGGACCATATGACCAACCTGAAGGGCTTCAGCCGCCGTGGCGTGCTGAAAGGCGGCCTCGCCGGCATCCTCGCGACCGGTGTCTCGCCGCTGATATTTTCGAAGGGCGCCTACGCCCAGGAATTCTGCAACGCCCCCACCGGCGACACCGTGACGCTCGGCTTCGTCATGCCGCTGACCGGCGCCTATGCCGATGAAGGCGCCGATCAGCAGCGTGCCTTCCTTCTCGCCGTCGAGCATCTCAACGGCGAGGGCGATGGCGGCATGATCCCGACCTTCTCGTCAAAGACGCTGAAGGGCGGCGGCATTCTTGGCAAGAAGGTGGCCTACGTCACCGGCGACGACCAGACCAAGCCCGATGCCGGCCGCGACACCGCCCGGCGCATGATCGAGCGCGATGGCGCCGTCATGATCAGCGGCGCATCCTCGTCCGGCGTGGCCATCGCCGAGCAGGCCCTATGCCAGGAAAAAGGCATCATCTACATGGCCGGCCTGACGCACTCAAACGACACAACCGGCAAGGACAAGAAGCGCTTCGGCTTCCGCCACTTCTTCAACGCCTACCAGTCCGGCATCGCGCTCGGCCCGATCCTCGGGGATGCCTATGGCAAGGACCGCGTCGCCTACCACCTGACCGCCGACTATACCTGGGGCTGGACCCAGGAAGAATCGATGATCGCCGCCACCGAGGCGCTCGGCTGGAAGACGCTGCCGCCGGTCCGTACCCCGGTGAATGCCGGCGACTTCAGCCAGTACCTGACCCCAGTGCTGAACTCGGGCGCCGACGTGCTTGTGCTCAACCACTACGGCTTCGATGGCGTGAACTCGATCACCCAGGCCATGCAGTTCGGCATGCGCGACAAGCAGGTGAACGGCAAGGACTTCCAGATCGTGCTGCCGCTGGTCTCCGACCTGATGGCCAAGGGCGCCGGCGAGGCGATCCGCGGCGTCTACGGCACTGCCAACTGGGACTGGCAGCTGGGCGACGAGGCTTCCAAGGCCTTCACCAAGTCGTTCGGCGCCAAGTACGGCCAGCCGCCGAGCCAGATCGCGCAGACCTCCTACGCACAGGTCCTGCTCTACGCCGACGCCTGCGAACGCGCCGGTACCTTCCTGCCCTCAGCAGTGATCAAGGCACTCGAAGACTACGAGTTCGACGGCCTCGGCAACGGCCCGACCACCTATCGTGGCTCGGACCACCAGTGCTTCAAGGAAGTCTACGCGGTGAAGGGCAAGGATGCCCCGGCCAACCCGTTTGACCTGCTCGAAGTCGTCGCCACCGCCTCCAAGGAATCGGTGACCTACGATCCGGCCATCTTTGGCGGCGAACTCGGCCCCGACACCGCGGCCGCCTGCTGATCCCGACACCGGTGATCGCTGCCTTCGGGTAGCGATCACCGCCCGGCTTCCCTGCCCTGACTGCCAGCGCTCCCCGGAGTTTCAATTGGACGCCATCCTCGCGCAATTGCTCAACGGCCTCGACAAGGGCGGTGCCTACGCGCTGATCGCGCTGGGCCTGACACTGGTCTTCGGCACGCTGGGCGTCGTCAACTTCGCCCATGGCGCGCTGTTCATGCTCGGCGCCTTCTGCGCCGTCACCTTCCGGCAACTGATCACCCTCGAGACTGTCGTCATCGATCCCGAACAGCTGTCGGCCTGGGGATCGCCCCTCGAGATCCGCACGCCGCTGGCGCAGACCTGGTTCGGCGATTTCGGTGCCGTCCTCGTCGATTATTCCGTGCCGTTGTCGATCGTCCTCGCCATCCCGACCATGCTGCTGATCGGCATCGCCATGGAGCGAGGTATAATCAAGCACTTCTACAAGCGGCCGCATGCCGAGCAGATCCTCGTCACCTTCGGCCTCGCCATCGTGCTGCAGGAAGTGGTCAAGGCGATCTTCGGACCCAACCCGATCAGCCAGCCGATCCCGAGTGCCGTGCGCGGCGCGTTCGACGTCGGCGCCATGCTCGGCCTCGCACCGGGCGCCCTCACTTATCCGATGTGGCGGCTGATCTACTTCCTGTTCTCGCTTGGCATCATCGGCGCCGTCTTCGCCTTCCTGCGCTTCACCACCTTCGGCATGGTGGTCCGCGCCGGTATGGCCGACCGCGAGACCGTGGGGCTGCTCGGCATCAACATCGACCGGCGCTTCACTATAATGTTCGGCCTCGCCGCGGTGGTCGCGGGCCTCGCTGGCGTCATGTACACGCCGCTGCTGCCGCCCAACTATCACCAGGGCATGGATTTCCTGGTGCTGAGCTTCGTCGTCGTCGTGGTCGGCGGCATGGGCTCGCTGCCCGGTGCCGTCGCCGCCGGCTTCCTGCTCGGTATCCTGCAGAGCTTTGCCTCGATGAGCGAGGTCAAGCAGATCATCCCCGGCATCGACCAGATCATCATCTACCTCATCGCTGTGGTGATCCTGCTGGTCCGCCCGCGTGGCCTGATGGGCCGCCGTGGCATGATGGAGAGCTGAGATGACTCTTTTCGCCCTGTCCCGCCGCGACCTCATCGTCTTCGTCGTCTTCGCGGCGGTAGTTCTCGCCATGCCGTTCTGGCTGCAGCCACTCGGCGCCGCCTATCCCGCGCTGATGCAGAAGTTCGTCATCTCGGCGATCTTCGCCATCGGCTTCAACATCCTGTTCGGCCTCACCGGCTATCTCAGCTTCGGACACGCTGCCTTCCTTGGCGTCGGCTCCTACACGGCGGTGTGGTCGTTCAAGTTGCTGACCATGGATGCCATCCCGGCGATCTTCTTCGCCGTGCTGGTGTCCGGGCTGTTCGCCCTGGTCATCGGCTATCTCAGCCTCAGGCGCTCTGGCATCTATTTCTCCATCCTGACGCTGGCCTTCGCCCAGATGTGCTACAACCTCGCCTATTCGGTGCTCACCCCGATCACCAATGGCGAGACCTCGCTGCAGCTGACGCTGGCCGATCCGCGCCTCATCGACACCGCCCTGGCGCCGCGTCCCGACGGCCTGCCCTCGGCCAGCCTGTTCGGCCACACCTTCAGCGGCCTCGAAGGCTTCTACTTCTGCGCCGTGGTGCTGCTCATCGCCTTCTTCGTCACCCAGAAGATCTTTGCCTCGCCCTTCGGCATGATGCTGCGCGCCATCAAGTCCAACCAGACGCGCATGACCTATACCGGCTTCAACACCCGACCCTACACGCTCACCGCCTTCGTCATCTCGGGCATGTTCGCCGGCCTTGCCGGTGCGCTCTTTGCAATCACCGACCCGCTCGCCGGCACCGAGCGGATGCAGTGGACCGCGTCGGGCGAAGTGGTGCTGATGACCATCCTCGGCGGCGTCGGCACGCTGATCGGACCGGTGATCGGCGCCTGGTTCATCGAGTACTTCGAGAACATCTTCTCCGCCTTCAACGAAGGCGTCGTGCACCGCTTCTTCTCGTTCCTGCCTGCCGAGATCGCCGATCCGCTCGCTCTCGTCGCGTCGAAGTTCGTCGGCGAAGGCTGGCAGCTGACGCTCGGCCTGCTCTTCGTGCTGGTGGTGGTGTTCCTGCCCGGTGGCATCATGGAGGGCGTGCGACGGATCGCCAGCCTGTTCCGCCGCCGCGGCACCCCCGTTTCACCCGGCGCCATGCGCGCCCAGCCGGCGGAGTGACCGATGGCCAGGTCCGACCAGAACATCGTCCTCCACGTCGATGACGTCAGCAAGAATTTCGGCGGGCTCCATGCCCTGAGCGACATCGACTTCGCCGTCGAGGAGGGCACCACCCACGCCATCATCGGCCCCAATGGCGCCGGCAAGTCGACTCTGCTCAACGTCATCGTCGGCCGCCTCGCCCCCACGCGTGGCGCTGTGGTCTTCGACGGCACGGTGCTGACCGGGCGGCAGCCCTACGAGATCAACCAGCTCGGCGTGGCGCGCGTGTTCCAGACGCCGGAAATCTTCCCCGAACTCTCGGTGCTGCAGAACGTGATGACGCCCGCCTTCGCCAAGCGCGACGGCGCCTTCCGCATCAACATGTTCCGCACCGTCGATGGCGAGGGCGAGATCCGCGACGAGGCCGAGGCCATCCTTGAGGATGTCGGCCTTTCGGGTCGCCGCGCCTCGCACGCGGGCGCACTCAGCCGCGGCGACAAGCGGCGCATGGAACTCGCCATGTGCCTGATCCAGCACCCGCGCCTGCTGCTGCTCGACGAGCCCACGGCAGGCATGAGCCGCCACGACACCAACACCACGATCGAGCTGCTCAAGAAGATCAAGGCCCGCGGCATGACCAAGGTGATCATTGAACACGACATGCATGTCGTGTTCTCCTTGGCCGATCGGATCTCCGTCCTTTCGGGCGGCAGGATCATCGCGGAGGGGGCCCCCGATGAAGTGCGCGGCAGCACCAAGGTGCAGGAAGCCTACCTGGGCGGCGCCCACCGGCTGGAGGCCCACTGATGAGCGTGACCACGATGACCGCTGACGCCTCCGTCGCCGCCGCCCCGGCTGCTGCCGCCGCCTCGCGGGCACAACCCTTCTTCGCCGTGCGCGACATCCACGCCTATTACGGCGAGAGCTACATCGTGCAGGGCGTCTCGCTCGACGTGCACCACGGCGAAATCCTGGCTCTGCTCGGTCGCAACGGCGCCGGCAAGACCTCGACCCTGCGGACCATCGCCCGCGTCGACAACCCGGCGCTGAAGTCCGGCGAAATCTGGCTCGATGGCAAGCCGCTGCACCAGATGAAGGCCTTCGAGGCCTCGCGCGCCGGTATCCAGCTCGTCCCCGAGGATCGCCGCATCATTGCGGGCCTGACCGTCGAGGAAAACCTCACGCTCGCCCAGGTCGCCCCCGGGCACGGCTGGGAACTCGACCGCGTCTACAGCCACTTCCCTCGCCTCGCCGAGCGCCGCAAGCAGGAGGGCGTCACCCTGTCCGGCGGTGAGCAGCAGATGCTGGCCATCGCCCGGGCGCTGACGCGCGACATCAAGCTGCTGCTGCTCGACGAACCCTATGAGGGACTGGCCCCGGTGATCGTCAACGAGATCGAGAAGATCCTCAACGAGATCAAGGCGCTGGGCATCACCACCATCATCGTCGAGCAGAACGCCGTCGCGGCGCTGCGGCTGGCGGATCGGGCGGTGATCCTCGATACGGGCGAAGTGGCCTTCTCCGGCGCGGCCAGCGACGTGCTGGAGAACGAAGAGCTGCGGCGGGAGTATCTGGCGATCTAGGAGCTGTCCCACTTCACACCGAGACGACCCCCTCCCAGCCTCCCCCATGAAGGGGGAGGTGAAGAGGGCGGTCGTTGGCAAGACTTCGCAGGTGCCGCAACGCAGCACCTCCCCCTTCCTGGGGGAGGATGGGAGGGGGTCGTCCCGCTCTGAGCGCGCCCTTACCCCCTGAACGTATTCCCCGCGATCGACTGCGGCTTCATCTCGATCGAGAACCCGGCCCGCTTCGGCGGCATGTAGGCCGCGTTGCGGATGTCACAGGGCTCGAGGAAATGCTCGTGCAGGTGATCGACATACTCGATCACCCGGCCTTCCTTGGTCCCCGACACCACGAGGTAGTCGATCATCGACAGGTGCTGCACATATTCGCAGAGCCCCACGCCGCCGGCATGCGGCCACACCGGCTTGCCGTACTTGGCGGCCAGCAGCAGCACCGACAGGACCTCGTTCAGACCGCCGATGCGGCACGCATCGATCTGCACGATGTCGATGGCATCGGAGGTGATGAACTGCTTGAACAGGATACGGTTCTGGCACATCTCGCCCGTCGCCACTCTCACCGGCGCGATGGCGTCGCGGATGGCCTTGTGGCCGAGCACGTCGTCGGGACTGGTCGGCTCCTCGATGAAATAGGGCGAGAAGCGCGACAGCTCGCGTACCCACTCGATCGCCTGACCGACTTCCCAAACCTGGTTGGCGTCGATCATCAGGAACCGGTCCGGCCCCATGATCGAGCGCACGATCTCCAGCCGCCGGACATCGTCGGCAAGGTCGCGCCCCACCTTCATCTTGATGTGGTTGAAGCCGGCCTCGACCGCCTCGGTAGCAAGCCGCGTCAGCTTCTCGTTCGAGTAGCCGAGCCACCCGGCCGAGGTCGTATAGCACTGGTAGCCTTCCGCCTCGAGCGTCGCGATCCGCGCTGCTTTCCCCGCCTCGGCCTTCCGGAAGATCGCCAGTGCCTCGTCGGGGGTGATCGCGTCGGTGAGGTAGCGGAAGTCGATGATCGACACGAGCTGCTCCGGCGTCATGTCGGCGACGTAGCGCCAGACCGGCTTGCCGGCATCCTTCGCCAGCAGGTCCCACACCGCGTTGACCACCGCGCCGGTGGCCAGATGCATCACGCCCTTGTCCGGGCCGATCCACCGCAGCTGGCTGTCCGACGTGATGTGCCGCCAGAACCGCCCCGGATTCTCGGCGATCCAGCTGAGCTCGAGCCCCACCACCCGCGCCGTCAGCGCTTCGATGGCCCGACACACGATGTCGTTGCCGCGCCCGATGGTGAAGGTGAGCCCGTGGCCGGCATGCGCCCCATCGGTGCCTAGCACCACATAGGCCGCCGAGTAATCCGGATCGGGGTTCATCGCGTCCGAGCCATCGAGCGAAGCCGAGGTCGGGAAGCGCAGGTCGTGCGTGGTGAGCGAAGTGATCTTGGTCATGGGTGCCGTCGCGAGTGAGTTCACCTCGCGAGTAGGCCAACGCCGCCGAAAATGGAAGCTGACCCTAGGTCACACGCCCGAACCACAGCACCGACAGCCCTGCTCCGAGCAGCGCCACCAGCGCGCCGAGACCGGCGAAAATGAAGGCGATCTCGGTCAGCTTCTTCTCGCTGATCAGCTTGGTGGAGAGCGACGAATAGACCTTGGTCAGGTCGGCGGCCGACTGCGCCTCGAAATACTGTGCCCGCGTCAGGTCGGCGATCGCCTGCAGGCTTTCGGCATCGAGTTGGGCCCGCATCGAGCGCCCGCCGAAATCCACGACGTCGCCGTCGCGCGAGCCGAAGCCCACGGTGAATACCCGAACACCATATTCCGATGCCAGCCGCCCCGCCGCGATTGGGTCCGGCCCCACGGTCGTCGCCCCGTCGGTGAGCAGGATGACCACCGCACTCTGGTACGATCCCGGCTCCACCGGCACGTGGTCGGTCACCGAGGCCTTGGGTGTGGTGCTGGGTTGCCCGATCGGCCGGCTGTCGAAGCCACGCGACGGCATGCCAAGCGCGTCGAACGGGTTGTCGCCTTGCAGCTCGTCGAAATCCTGATCGGGGAAGATGGTGGCGAGCGAGGTCAGCACCCCGGCCCCGACGGCCGTGCCGCGCCGCAGCTCGAAGCGATCGACAGCCCCGACCAGCGCCTCGCGATCGAGCGTCGGCGTCTGCACCAGCACGGCGGCTGCCGCGAAGGCGACGATGCCGATCTGCACATCGGCCGGCTGGTCGCGGATGAAGGTCTTGGCAGCCTCCTGCGAGGCGACGATGCGCGATGGGTCGACATCGCGCGCCCGCATGGACCCCGAAACATCCATCGCGAGGATCACCGTCGCCCGCGACGAGGCCAGTTCCAGCACGGCGGCCGGTCGCGCCACGGCGACGATCAGGATGGTGAAGGCGAGGAGGAAAAGCGCCGGCGGCAGGTGGCGCCGCCACCCCACCGACTTGCCGAGCGCCTGCTTCACCAGCGCCAGGTTGCCGAAGCGCAGCGAGCTCTTCTTGCGCCTGAGGGCCCACAGGTAGAGCGCTACCAGCACCGGCACCAGCAGCAGCAGCCACAGCATTTCCACCCAGATGAAGGTCATCGCTGTCGTCTCCTAGGCCGGTACCGGAATGGCGATACTGCCCGCCCCGAGCCGGGCATTTACCTTGCGCATGTTGGAGAAGCGCAGCACCGCATCGACGAGGTCATCGCCGGTCGACAGTTCGAGCACATCGGTGCCGGCGCCCGCGAACGCAGTCATCAACTGCTCCTCCTGCGCCTCGGCCGCAGCCACAAAGCGACGCCGGAAGCCTGGATCATCGGTGTCGACGACCACCTGCTCGCCGGTCTCCGCATCCTCGAAGGTCATGAGCCCGATATCCGGCAGCGCGCTTTCGAGTGGATCGCAGAGGCGCACCGCCAGCGTCTCGTGCCGCTGCGCTATCGCCGAGAGTCCATGCTCCCAGCCCGGCTGGGAGATGAAGTCCGACACCGCGAAGACTAGTCCCCTGCGTCCCAGCGAAGTCCCCGCGCGGGTGAAGTAGGCCTTGAGGTCGGTCGGTGGCGCGCGCAGGAGGCGGGGATTGGTGGCCACCTTGTCGATGAGGTGCAGCACATGCGCCCGTCCGGTTCGCGGCGGCACCACGAACTCGCCCATGCCGTTGAAGAGGACCGCGCCCACCTTGTTGCCCTGCCGAGTCAACAGCCGGGCCACCACCGCCGTGAACTCGAGCAGCAACTGGCGCTTGGTGATCTCGCCCGAGCCGAAATCGACCGACGGGCTCAGGTCGAGCAGGAACCACGCCGTGACGTCGCGATCCTCGTTGTAGACACGCACGTGCGGCGTCTGCGTGCGGGCGGTGACATTCCAGTCGATATGCCGGACGTCGTCATGCGCCTGGTACTCGCGCAGGTCGGCGAAATCGAGTCCGAAGCCGCGGAACAGCGTGCGGTAATTGCCCTGCAGCAGCCCGTCGAGACGCCGGATCACCGTCCACTCGAGACGGGCGAGGAGCTGTTCAGCTTGCCGTGGCGAACTTGACATGGGCTTCCAACAGCTTTTCGGGAGCGGGGACGGCGCGCAGCACCTGCGCGATGATCTGGTCGGCGGTCACGGATTCGCTCAGCGCCTCGTAGCTCAGCACCAGCCGGTGGCGCAGCACGTCGGGGATGATGTCGATCACGTCCTCGGGCAGCACATATTCGCGCCCCCTGAGGAAGGCGAGCGCGCGCCCGGCCTCGATCATGCCGATGGTCGCGCGCGGGCTGGCGCCGTAAGTCAGCAGGCGCGGCAGGTCCTTGAGCCCGTACTGCTCGGGCCGGCGCGTCGCCGACACCACCTTGACCGCGAACTGGATCAGGCTCGGATCGACAAACAGCGCGTGGCACTTTTTCTGCAGTTCGACCAGTTGCGCCGTGGTGGTCACCTTGGCCACCTGCTCGGCGTTGCCGGTCTGCCGCGACACGATGACGAACTCCTCCTCCTCGGTCGGATAGCCCACCAGCACCTTCATCAAGAAGCGGTCGACCTGCGCCTCGGGGAGCGGATAGGTGCCTTCGGTCTCGATCGGGTTCTGCGTCGCCATCACCACGAAGGGCGTCGGCACCGTGTGGGTTTCGCCGGCAATCGTCACCTGCCGCTCCTGCATCACCTCGAGCAGCGCCGACTGCACCTTGGCGGGGGCGCGGTTGATTTCGTCGGCGAGCAGCAGGTTGGCGAACACGGGCCCGAGCGACGTGGTGAACTCGCCGGTCTTCTGATTGTAGATGCGGGTGCCCACCAGATCCGATGGCACGAGGTCCGGCGTGAACTGGATGCGCTTGAAGCTGCCCTGGATCGCACGGGCCAGCGTGCTGACGGTGAGCGTCTTGGCGAGCCCAGGCACACCCTCCACCAGCAGATGCCCCCGCGCCAGCAGTGCCACCAGCACGCGTTCGAGGAAGCGGTCCTGCCCGACCACGACCTTCTTCACCTCGTAGAGCACCTGCTCCATCTGCGAAGCGGTGGCGGGGGCGAGCTGAGGGTCAGGCATGTCGATTCCCTTGAACTAGAGTGGATTTTCTCCGGCCGCGGAGGCGGCTTCTTCGATCGGCACGGCGAAGCCGATGCCGGCGAAGGTGCGCAGCCCGGATGGGTTGAGGATGGCGGTGACTATGCCCACCACCTCGCCATTGGCGTTGACCAGCGGGCCGCCGGAATTGCCCGGGTTGGCCGCCGCATCGAACTGGATGAGGTTTGTGAGCGCCGGCTGCCCGTCTTCGCCGTTCATCACCCGGCCAAGACCCGACACCACTCCCGCCGAGGCCGACGGGCCGATGCCGAACGGGAAGCCGACGGCCACCACCTCGTCGCCGGGGTTGAGGCTGGCGCTCGAGGCCAGTGTCGCCGGCTGCAGGTCGTCCGGCAGGATCATCGGCACGATGATCGCAAGATCGCTCTCCGGTCTCGCCCCGACGATGCGGGCATCCGACTCGGTGCCATCGGCGAAGATCACTTTCAGGCTCGCGGCAGCCCCGGCGACATGCAGGTTGGTCAGGATCGTGCCCTGCTCATCGATGACCACGCCGGTGCCCACGGCCGAAAAGCGCTCGTGGAAATCCTCGGCCAGCCCTTCCGGGTCCGCGGCCGGGTCGGGCACTTCCGCCTGATCCTCGGGTGACGGCTCGCTCTCCGGATCGCCGGGGTCGTAGCCGTTCACCTGCACCACCGACCCGATCACGGTGGCATAGGCGAGGGCGGCAGCAGAGGGCGCTCGCGGACGTTCGTCGAGCGCGAAGTTCACGGCTGCGTTGAGGTCGGTCTGGGTCAGGTTCTGCGCCGGGGGTCGAAGCAACTCGAATCCCCCGACCACCGCGAGCGTCGTGAGCACGCTGGCCGCAACCAACAGCCGGGAGTGGTGCCTGGCGGCGAATGGCGTCCACCAAGCCCCGACGCGCTGTCGCAACGTCGGCTCGGGCTGGTAGGTGCCGTTGACAACCGGCGCCTCGCGACCGCCGACATAGGGCTGCGCGTTGGCTGGCCTCGCCCGCTGGGACCTGCTGTAGAGCGGCCGCCTACCCACTGCAAACGCTCCCGCGCCCGGTTGATCGGTTCCCCAGCCCCGATGATCAGGCTAGGCGCGTCGAGCCCGCCCTGCCAAGCCCCGCCGTCTCGCCTCTCCGATTTGTGAGCGTCTCTCGACCTCCCCGTCGCATAACGGCGCCATCACGCCGACTGCGCTACGTTCCTCAAGCATGGGAAATTCGGGTCCTGTGTTGACTGCCCTCCGTGCCCCGCACGGGGGGCGGTCCCCCTTGTGCTCGTGCATATGCAAAAGAAAAGCGCCGGCACGCATGCCAGCGCTTCATCGACTCAGCAATGCGCCCGAATCAGGCGGCAGACTTGCGTGCCCGGGTGCGCGCGGGCGCTGCTTCCGGCTTGCGACCGAGGCCGATGCTCTTGGCGAGGGCCGAGCGCGCTTCGGAGTAACTCGGCGCCACCATCGGGTAATCAGGCGGCAGGCCCCAGCGCGCGCGGTACTCGTCCGGCGACATGTCGTACTCGGTCCGCAGGTGGCGCTTCAGCGACTTGAACTTCTTGCCGTCCTCCAGGCAGATCAGATAGTCGGGCGTGATCGACTTCTTGACCGGCACCGCCGGCTTCAGTTCCGGAGCGGCCTCGACCGGCGCCGGACCACCCAGCGCGATAAGAGCCTGATGCACCTGCGCGATCAGCTTGGGCAGGTCGCCCGCGCTCAGCGCATTGTGGCTGACATACGCACCCACCACCGAAGCGCTGAGTTCAACGAGCTTGTCGGCTGCCCGTCCATTGAAGTTGGTCGCCGAGCCCGATGAACCAGGTGCACTTGCTTCCATTTTACCCTCGATTAGCCGTTACGTTTACCGTTATGGGGTTAGACATGCCGTAACGTGCGGAATTACACCCAGTACCCGCTTACTTCACGGCGATTAGTTGGCGCAGGTCGCCTTCAGCGATCTCTTACTTACCCGCGTTATCTCATCGTTACGTAGTTATCCTTCCGGCTTTACTTCGTCAAGTAAACTTACGCCTGTTCTGCCGGAAGCAATTGGCGTCTGGAATCACATCATGCGTGAAACGACCACATTGCAGCTCTTGGGGACCCCGGTCCTGCGCCTGGCTGATGGCACTGCCGTCAAGCTCAGGCAAAAGGCGTATGCCCTCGCGGCGATGCTTTATTTGGAGTTCAGAGATCGCACCCGGCGCGCGACGATTGCCGACCGCGTCTGGGAACAGAGCAGTTCCGAACAGGCGCTGACTAATCTGCGACAGACACTTCTGCACACCCGTGAGCTCGAAGCAAAGCTGGGCTTCGAACTGTTCGATGCCGATGCGACCGAAATCGAACTGAGTCGCAACGTCACTCTCGATCTGCGCGAGATTGGCCGCATCCGGGCCGTCACCGAAGCATCCGAGCTCGAGCGGCTGATCGGCCTGTATCGCGGCGACCTGCTCGAAGGCCTCGACGAGATCGGCGAAGGCTTCGACCAGTGGCTCACCATGGAGCGTACCCGCATAGAGGACCAGTTCGTCGCCCACGCGACCGAAGCTGCCCTGCGGATCGGCGGCCGTGGCGGGCACGCCGCGCTCCAGCGGATGGCGGCCCGGTTGCCCTATTCGGACGCGGTCTGCCGCGCCATCATCCAGCTCCACCTGTCGCAGGGTGACGAAGCGGGCGCACGCGCCGCGCTGACCGCTTTCCGGGGTCGCCTGATGCGCGGCCTGGGCGAAGAGCTGCCCGCCGAAATCTCCGAGCTGCTCGATGGTGGCCCCTCCCAACCGGCCGAGCCGCGCGGCAAGGACTCGCCGCGTCGGCCCGACCTGCGCGCTGCCGATCAGCAGGCTGAGGAAAAGCCGGCCTTCGTTCCCCGCGTCGTTCTCCTGCCACCGCTGCAGGAACACAAGAACGGCCTGCCCCGCCACCTCGCGCCTGCCCTGGTGGAAGATGTGACGATCGGCCTATCGCGCCTGCGTTCGGTGTCGGTGATCGCGCCGCACACCGCCTGGCAGCTCGATCCGTTCAGCGCCCTCGACGAGGTCCGCTCGCACCAGATCGACTACGCGGTCGAAAGCCGCGTCGCGCAGGATTTCGGCGGCAACCTGTCGCTCGCCATCCGCCTTGTCCGCAGTTCCAACCGCGAAATCGTCTGGGCCGACAAGTACGCCTTCAATCCTGTGCTCGCCCCGGCCCGCTACTGGGATTTCACCGGCGGCATCTCGCGTGCGCTCGCCGATTCCATCGAGACCGCCGAACTCGCCCGCGAGCGCACCGAGCGTGACCCGGATGCCTACGGCCACTATCTCAACGGCCGCTACAACCTGCGCACCTTTGACCTGCCCAAGGTGCGACGTGGCCGCAACTCGCTGCGCCGCGCCCGCGAGATCGAACCTGAGCAGGCAACGATCGAGAGTGCGCTCGCGCGCACCTACGTCATCGAGTGGGTCCTGCGCTCGGGCTCCGACAAGTCGCTGCTCGATCGCGCCAAGCTGCACGCCGAGCGCGCCGTGGCCATCGACCCGACCGATGGCACGGCCTACCGCGAACTCGGACGCGTCGCCCTGTTCGATCGCGACATCGACCAGAGCCTGAAGCACATGAAAGTTGCCGCCGAATTGGCCCCGCACCACGCGGACCTGCTCGCCGACTACGCCGACACGCTGGCTCACAACTCCAATTTCATCGCCGCCGAACAGAAGATCGACGAGGCGATCAGGCTCAATCCGGTGCCGCCCGACGAGTATCACTGGACGCTCGGCGGCATCCACTTCTTCCGCGGCAGGTTCGAGGAGGCCCTCGAGACCCTGGCCCGGATGCGCAACCAGGACCCGGCCTACCGGCTCATGGCAGCGGCTGCCGCGATGAGCGGCGACCGGGATCTGGCGCGCAAATACCGGCTGCTCGCGCTCGAGCTGCAGCCCGACTTCAGTGTCGCCCGATGGGCCTCTCGCATGCCCCAGCGAGACCCCGCGGACATCGATTTCTACGTCGAGGCCCTGCGACAGGCCGGTTTCAAGTAGCCACTCACTAAAACCCAGGAGACGTTAAATGCGCTATGTTATCATCGGTAAGAAAGACGACGCCCAGCTGCTCGTGATCGACACCCAGCTGATGACAGTGACCGCCCTCGACCAGTCGACGGTGCTCTCCCCTGACATGCAGACCCAGCTCGCCGATGGCGGCAGCCTGTTCCAGGGCATCGATATCGCCGTGGCCGCCGGCCAGCGCGATGACTCGAGTGCTGCCTGGTTCTACCAGACCAAGTAACAACACCCCGGCTGGAGCCAGCCACCGTGCTCCACGAGACGGACAGAAGTATCGCCCCGAGGCCCGCGACGGACGCGTTGCGGGCCCGGGCAACCGATTCCGCAGCACTGTTGCGGGACCTGATCTCAAAGTTCCCGGAACTCGGCATCACCCGCTTGGCCAGCCAGACCGGGCTCGATCGCACCGGCATCCCCTGCTACGCCGCCATCCGCCCCAACTCCCTGACCATCGCCTCGCACCAGGGCAAGGGCGAGGACGAGCTCGGCGCCAAACTGTCGGCCGTCATGGAGGCCGCGGAATACGCTGTCGCCGAAGCGCCCGAGACCCCGGAGCGACTGCTCAGCCTCGATGCCATCCGCACCGCCGGGCACGCGACCCTCGATGTCGCCAATCTGCTGCCCCGCAGCTTCTCCGTCGACCCTGCCCTGCCCATCCGTTGGGTGCAGGGCACCGATCTCGCGACCGGCCAGCCCATCCTCGTACCCTACGATGCGGTCGTCCTCGGCGTTGCTCCCGCGGCCTTCACCGCCATTTCGCAATCCACCAACGGCATCGCCGCCGGTGTTAGCAAGGACCGCGCCCTGCTCCACGCGCTGTGCGAGCTCATCGAGCGGGACGCGGTGTGCCTCTGGGGCTTCAAGCCCGACGCCGCCGCCTTCCAGACCGCCGTCGCCCCCGAAGCCTTCGGCGATGCGGGCGTCGACCGCCTCGTCGACCGTGTGGCCCGCGCCGGCTACCGCGTTCACCTCTTCAACCAGACCACCAACATCGGCGTTCCGGTCATCTATGCCGTGATGTTCCCGGCCGATGGCGCCGACAAGCATTTCGATGCCGCGAGCGGCGCAGCCTGCCACCCGGTCGCCGGCATCGCGGCCCGCAAGGCGATCATCGAGGCGGCGCAGACGCACGTGACCAACATCGCGGGGGCCCGCGACGACATCGTCGATGCCGAATACGACACCGTCCTCAGCCGCGATGTCCGGGTGCTCACCGAGATCCGGCCCGGCGGCCGTCCGTCCCCGGGCGGGGCGGCGAAGCGGCGCCC
>JAEYYP010000132.1 GCA_023428425.1 Pseudomonadota bacterium | reverse complement strand
TTCACACACCCAATCGATGACATGCCGGGGGACACCCAGCTCGGACAGATTCGGCGTGATGCCCAGACTGCGGTTCAGCGCGTCCAGCGCGTCCGCGAGCGTTGTCCCTTCAAGTGCTGCCAGGCTCTCGAGGTAACGAACCTTCTCGGCCGCGGCGTCGACCGTGACGTTCCACCGGACGACCGTCGGAAGCAGGATGGCGTTGAGCGTGCCGTGATGGAGCTTCGCCTCCTTCAGACCACCCAAGGCGTGGCTGAGCGCATGCACGGCGCCGAGGCCCTTCTGGAACGTCATGCCCCCTTCGAGCGCACCCATCATGAGGTCGGTCCGCGCCTGCGCATTCGAGCCATCCGCGTAAGCGACGGGCAAGGCGTTCCAGATGCGCTTGAAGCCGTCGACGGCAATTGCCTCGGCAGGCGGATTGTAACGGGGAGAAAGGTAGGTCTCGATGCAGTGGGACAGCGCGTCGACCCCTGTCGAGGCCGTCAAGGCCGGAGGAAGCCCCATCGTCAACTCCGGGTCGCAGATCGCCCTGCGGGGGATCAGATGAGGGCTGATGAATCCCAACTTGCGGCCATCGTCCAGCGTGATCAGCGCCGCGCGACCAACCTCGGATCCCGTGCCCGCCGTTGTCGGGACAGCCACGAGCGGCGCGACCGCGCTTGTGATGCGCGCCACGCCTCCCAGGATCGCCGCATAGCGCTCGAGTTCGCCGTCATGCGTGGCGAGCAGCGCAACACCCTTGGCGAGGTCGATCGGCGAGCCCCCGCCAATCGCCACCACCCCGTCGCAACCACTTTGCCTGTAGATGTCGAGACCGGCCGCAACCGCGCTCTCTGTTGGGTTTGAGGGCACGTCCAGGAAGGTCGGCGCGGTGGTCAAGAACGCGAAAGCAGGGCGCTCAAGCAGGCCGGCGGCCCGGACACCGTGATCGCTGATCACCAGGGGCTTCGACACGCCGAGTTCGCGGAGAGTCTCACCCAACGTGTCGGCCGCACCAAGCCCGAAACTTATGTTCGTAAGATAGGTTATCGTATTAACGCTGCGAGCATTCACGCTACCGCTCTCCTCCATGTATCGAACCCCAGTGCACCGCCGCAGCAATACGTGTCGAGAAGCCGTGCAGAAAGTGACGATCCCGCCACTTTGATCCACATTGTGGGCATAGTGCCCAAGCATCGAATGGAACTTCGCAAATGTCAAGCGCGGCCATCGGAAGGTCCGCTGCTACGAACGTTGACAAGCCATCCAATCACGCTACCATCTATATGGGCAATTTGTCCACATTGTAGGCAGATGTGGTGTGTCGCGGGATGCTTTTGTCCTTGCAGAAACCGCGCCGACATTAATGTCCCGCGGGGAGGAAAACGTTGTCGAACCCTGACGTGCCCGTGCTGGTGCCAGGCTGGATGCACGAGCATGCACGGCGCGTGCTCGGTACGCAGTTCAACCTGATCGAAATCCCTGACGGGAACATTCACGCCCGTTTGCGACAAGAGATACGCACTTCGATTCGTGGTGTGGCCTGCCGTACCAGAATCGACAGTCAGTTCATCGACGCCTTGCCCAACCTGGAGATCATCGCCAGTTACGGCGTCGGCTACGACGCGGTGGATGCCGCCTACGCACGCAGCAAGAACGTCGTCGTGACCAACACCCCTGACGTCCTGAACGAGGAGGTTGCCGATCTGACGATAGGGCTCCTGGTCAGCGTCGTGCGCGAGATACCAAAGGCGGACGCCTTCGTCCGCGAAGGCCGATGGAAGACGTCGGAGTATCCGCTCAGCCGCAACACGCTGCGAAACCGTAGGGTAGGCATCTACGGGATGGGTCGGATCGGGCGCTGCATCGCCCGGCGAATCGAGGCGTTCGGGCTTCCTGTCGCGTACCACAGCCGGCGCAAGGCCAGCGGAGTGTCATACGACTATTTCTCCTCGCTGCTCGAGTTAGCGGGTGCCGTCGACGTGCTCATCGCCATCGTCCCCGGGGACGCTTCGACCGCAAAGAGCGTGGATGCCGGCGTGCTGTCTGCCCTTGGACCGGACGGCGTGTTCCTCAATGTCGGCCGCGGAACCGTGGTGGACGAGGATGCACTGATCGCGGCCCTGCGGACAGGAACGATCGCGGCGGCCGGTCTCGATGTGATTGCGGATGAGCCCAATGTCCCGGACGCCATGCTGGCGCTCGATAACCTGACGATCCTGCCGCACATCGGATCTGCATCGGTCGCGACACGCACCGCAATGGCTGACCTCCTCGCGCGGAACCTGATCGCCTGGTTCCAAGAGGGAGCGGCGATTACGCCGGTGCCCTAGCCCGAACGTCAGGGAGGGCCGGCGCGCGGAGCGTTGACAATCGGCGAGCAGTCTGGCCATCATATCTTATTGGACATTTTGCCCATATTATGGACATCTGGCTCCTGCTCAGAGTTTTAGGGGCGCAATACACGCAATACCGGACTTGTTCGCGTCTTGGGACAATCCGCACATCCTGGTTCCGTGAATTATCCTTGGGAGGAGAA
>JAEYYP010000097.1 GCA_023428425.1 Pseudomonadota bacterium | reverse complement strand
CGCTCGCCATGTTCACCCAGGTCGGCGCCGCCGCACCGGGCACGATCACTGCGCTCGACACGCACTGGATCTGGCAGGACGGCGCCGGGCTGACCAAGTCACCGCCGCCGATCCGCAACGGCGAGGTGAGGGTGCCGGAGCGGCCCGGCCTCGGCGTGGAACTCGACGAGGCCGCGCTGGACCGCGCCAACGCCCTCTACCGCTCGCTACCCGCCGGTGCGCGGAACGACGCCATCGCCATGCAGTATCTCATCGAAGGCTGGGCCTTCGATCCCAAGCGCCCGTCGCTGGTGCGGTAGGTCCCTCGACTGGTAGGGGGAGCCGCGCGCTGCGCTTCTCCCCCCGCCCCGGATCACTCGAACCAGGTCGTGTTCGGATACTGGTACTTCCGAGCGACGTCTTCGTTCAGTTCCAGCCCGATACCCGGCCGGTCGCTCAGCTTGATGCGGCCGTTCTCGATGATGTTGCCGCCGTCGGTGACCGTGCTCCAGTAGTCCAGCCGGTTGAACCAGTGGAACTCGAGGATGAGGAAGTTCGGCACTGTGCCGCAGACATGGGCCGAAGCCATGGTGCCGAGCGGCGAGCTGACATTGTGGGGGGCGAAGGGGATCGAATAGATGTCCGCCATCTCCGCGATCTTGCGACACTCTGATAGCCCGCCGCACTTGGGGATGTCGGGCATGATGATGTCGAGGGCCTGCTTCTCGAACACTTCGCGGAAGCCGTGGCGCAGGAAGAGATTTTCGCCGGCGCAGATCGGCACCGTCGTCGAGCGGGTGATCTCGGACATGACGGCGACGTTCTCGGGCGGAATCGTCTCCTCGAGCCACATCAGCTGCAGGTGCTCGAGGTCCTTGCAGAGCCGGATGGCGCTGTGCTTGTCGAGCCGCGTATGGAGGTCGCAGGCGACGTCGACATCCTTGCCGGCGGCCTTCACCACCATTTCGGCCAGCTGCACCATGCGGTCATGCTCCCACTTGTTGGGAGTCATGTTGAACTTGTCCTTGTCGTACCAGCCGGTCTCCGAGCCGGTATGGCCGTAGGCGCGGATGTCGAGGTCCACTTTCAGCGCTGTGAAGCCGGCTTCGAGCACCTCGTCGACCACAGCCTGCACCTCGGCCATGTTCATGCCGGGCGAGACCTCGCAGTCGCAGTAGACGCGGATGTCGTCGCGGAACTTGCCACCCATCAGTTCATAGATGGGAACATTGAGCGCCTTGCCCTTCAGGTCCCAGAGCGCGATCTCGATACCGGTCAGCGCCGTGATCAGCGCGCCCGAGGCGCCACCTTCGAACACCAGGCTGCGGCGCAGGCCTTCGAAGATCGCGTCGATGGCGAACGGGTCCATGCCGACAAGGCGCTCTTCGAGTTCCTTGACGATGGCGATGGCCTGATAGCCGCCGTGCACGGCTTCGCCGATGCCGGTGATCCCGGCGTCGGTTTCGATCTTCACCCACATGTGCAGGGTATGGCCGGTCGAGGCCGCCGTCTTTACAGACGTGATCTTCATTCGGGTTTTTCCTCCAGTTCGCGCTCTCCAGGCGCTCGGATTAACGTTGTAACGGCTAGGCTGAGGTACGTCGAGCATCAGGGTTGCATTGGGCGCGCTTGCCCACGGTTCAATCGGACGGCTACACCATGCGTATGTCGGTGCCCGAGCTCAGCATTCTCATCGTCGATGAGAACCGTATCCGTGCGTCCATCATCGAGGATGGCCTGCGCGAGGCCGGGCATACGCGTGTCGTCATGGTGCACTCGGTCAACGAGGTGGCGCGCCGCATCACCGAGATCGCCCCCGACGTGGTGGTGATTGACCTCGAGAATCCCGATCGCGACCGTCTCGAGCATTTCTTCACCCTGTCGCGCGCCCTGCAGAAGCCGGTGGCGATGTTCGTCGATCGGTCGGATACCGCCGAAATCCAGGCCGCGGTGGAAGCCGGTGTCTCGGCCTATGTGGTCGACGGCCTGAAGAAGGAGCGGGTGAAGGGCATCCTCGACATGGCCATCCACCGCTTCAACGCCTTCGCCCGGCTGTCGCGGGAACTGGAGGAGGCGCGCACCGCGCTCGAGGATCGGAAGCTGATCGACCGGGCCAAGTCGATCCTGATGAAGAGTCGCGGCCTCGACGAAGCGAACGCCTATGCCTTGCTCCGCAAGACCGCCATGAACCAGAACCGCCGGATCGTCGATATCGCGCAGAGCCTCGTCACCGCGGCCGGACTGCTGGGACCCGACTCATGACCGACTATCGAATCACTGCGGGTTTCATCCCACTTACCGACGCCCTTCTGCTGATCGCGGCCACGGAGAAGGGCTTTGCTTCAGCCGAAGGCGTCGACCTGACCCTGGTGCGCGAGATCTCGTGGGCCAACATCCGCGACCGTGTCGCCGTCGGCCAGTTCGACGTCGCGCACATGCTCGCCCCCATGCCGATTGCTGCGAGCCTCGGCCTCAGCCCCATCGATGTGCCGGTGATCGCCGCGATGGGCCTCGGGTTGGGTGGCAACGCCATAACGGTGAGCGCGACCCTGTGGGACGCCATGCAGGCCGCCGGCGCGCCCGATGACTTCTCGCCTGCAGAAGTGGGTGCGGCGCTGCGGCTGGTGGTGAAACTGCGCGACGCGCGGCTGCGCCTCGCCGTGGTGCATCCCTATTCGAGCCACAACTACGAGTTGCGTTACTGGCTCGCCGCCTCGGGCATTCACCCCGACCGCGACGTCGAACTGGTCATCGTGCCGCCGCCGCTCATGGCCGACGCGCTGGCCGCCGGCCGCATAGATGGGTTCTGTGTCGGGGAGCCCTGGGGCAGCGTCGCCGTGGCATCGGGAGCCGGTCGCATCGCCACGGTGAAGGCGAAGCTCTGGCCGTTGAGCCCCGAGAAGGTGCTGGGCGTCACGGCGAGCTGGGCGGCAGCCAACCCCGACGCGCTGGCGGCGCTGCTGCGGGCACTGAACCGGGCAGCAGTGTGGTGCGACGATCCGGCCAACCACGCCGAGGCCGCAGTGCTGCTCTCACAAAAGGCCTATCTCGGCCAGCCGGCCGAGGTGATTGCCCGCGCACTATCTGGTCGCATCGAGCCGCTCTCCGGCCAACCGCTGCCGGTCGAGGAATTCTTCGTGCCGCACGCCCATGCCGCCAACCTGCCCGACCCCGCCGATGCCCTGTGGTACTACAGCCAGATGGCGCGATGGGGCGACGTGGAACACAGCCCCGGGCGAGCAGCTGCAGCTGCCGCGAGCTATCGTCCGGACCTCTACCGCGACGCTGTCGGTTCGGCCCCCTTGCCTGAACTGACGCGAGGGCGCTGGTACGATGGCATCGCCTATACACCCGACGACCTCGACGGCTATGTCGAGCAGTTGCGGCAGCGCGATCTGCTGATTTCCTGACCAGCATCCTGCGCTGCACGCGAATTGGGCAAAATGGTGCGCGTTTGAGCGCATCACTTGCGGATCGTCCGACACGGGATCCGCCCAAGATCTTGGTTTCACAATATTTTCGTGTCTGGCACGCAACGTGCATCGTCAGCTGGTGAACGGGCGCCGCCCGTAGCTCATCGCGTCCAAGGACGGGCGCTTCCCCCATAGGCAAGGTCGCCAATTGGCACGCCACCGGCAACGGTGCGCTCTGCCACTTGGTGACCTTTCGTTTTTTGCCCGGCAGCGCGGGCAGAAGGAGAGGCTCAGACATGGATACCGACAGCGACTTCACTCCCGAGCAAAGGCGCTACCTCGAAGGCCTCGTCGCCGGCATGACCGCGGCGCGCTCTACCAGCCTGGTCGCTGCACCGGCCGAGCCCGTCGGTCCCGACGCGCCCCATCTCATGGCGATGAGCCGCTTCGAGGCCGAGGGCCGCAAGCTCGCGGATCAGGAGAAGTTCAAGCGGGAGGAGCATCCGCTCGATGCGTACGACCGCCTGAAGAGCGAGGCCGAGGCCGGCAACTACCCCAGGCCCGCCGACAACTTCCGCTGGCGCTTCCACGGCTTGTTCTACGTGGCGCCCAACCAGAACTCGTTCATGTGCCGCCTGCGCATCCCCAACGGTGTGCTGAACCACTGGCAGATGGCCGGGCTCGCCCTGCTCAGCCAGACGCATGGCGGGGGCTACTCCCATGTCACCACTCGCGCCAACCTGCAGATCCGCGAAATTCCGGCCGAGAAGGCGCCCAGCCTCATCGAGGCGATTGCCGATCTCGGTCTCACGGCCCGCGGCTCGGGGGCGGACAACGTCCGCAACGTCACCGGCTCGCCCACGGCCGGCATCGACCCGCAGGAACTGCTGGACACCCGCCCCTATGCCAAGGCGTGGCACCACCACATCCTCAACACCCG
>JAEYYP010000085.1 GCA_023428425.1 Pseudomonadota bacterium | reverse complement strand
ACCAGGAACTCGAGTTCGTCCATCACGAATTGATGGCGGTCATCGACGAGTCACCGCACTACAACGAAGAGTTCAAGGCGCATGAAAAGCGCCGGATGACCATGGGGTTCCTGCGCTCCCTGCAGCGGGCCGACCCCTACCACGTCATCGTGCTCACGGCCGACGGTGAACCCGGCGGCGGGCTGATCTCTGGGCCGGAAACGGGCTCGATCTTCCGCTACTGGAGCTGGATCTTCCCCTCGCACCGCCAGTCGCGGCTGGGGCTGCACGGCATGCGGATGTTCGACCAGCACTGGGACAACGGCAAGTTCCACAAGGCCTTCACTTGGGTGCGGCCGGAGAACGAGGTCGCCCTGGCCCTGCTCCGCCGCTACGGCTACGAGCAGGCGGCGCTGCTGCGCCAGCAGATCTTCGGACAGGACTACCTGGTGATGGAGAAGTTCTACACCAAGGTCACCGAGGACTATGATCGCGGCATGAGCATGGGCCGGGTCGCCCGGTTCAAGGCCAGGATGGATACGCTGCTGGGACGCTAGCGCCACAGTCGAGGGCGCGGCAGGGATGACAGCCGGGGCGATGCGGGGTATCAGCCTGTCAGCCAACTTTCCTAGCCCACTGGCGAGCGCCCATGAGCCGTCCGATCCGCATCGCGCCATCCATCCTGTCGGCTGACTTCACCCGGCTCGGCGAGGAAATCCGTGCCATCGACGCGGGCGGGGCCGAGTACATCCATGTCGACGTGATGGACGGACACTTCGTGCCCAACATCTCGATCGGGCCGCTGGTGGTGCAGGCCATCCGGCCGCTGACGCGCAAGGTGCTCGATGTGCACCTGATGATCGCACCGGTCGATCCCTATATCGCCGCCTTCGCGAAAGCCGGCGCCGACTCGATCACCGTGCACGCCGAGGCCGGACCGCATCTCCATCGCTCGCTGCAGGCCATCCGCGCCGAGGGCAAGCGGGCCGGGGTGGCGATCAACCCGGCTACGCCCGTGAGCGTGCTGGAGCATGTGATCGGCTCGATCGACCTGATCCTGATCATGAGCGTCAATCCCGGCTTCGGCGGGCAAAAGTTCATCCCCGAGGCGCTGACCAAGGTCGCGCAGGCCCGTGCCCTGATCGGCGGCCGGGCCATCGACGTCGAGGTCGATGGCGGCGTGACGGCGGAGAATGCCCGCGCGCTAGCCGATGCCGGCGCCGACCTGCTGGTCGCCGGTACCGCCATATTCGCCGGTAACGACCCCACGACCTACGCCGGCCGCATCGCGGCCATCCGCAACGCCGCATCGACCATCATCGCGTAACTCGCAAGTTACACGAACAAGCAACGAGAAGCCTATGATTCCGCGCTATTCCCGCCCCGAGATGGTCGCCGTGTGGTCGCCCGAGACCCGCTTCCGCATCTGGTTCGAGATCGAAGCGCATGCGACGACGAAACTCGCGGAACTCGGCGTCGTGCCGAAGGAAGCCGCCGAGACGATCTGGGCCAAAGGTGGCGACGCGACATTCGACGTCGAGCGGATCGACGAGATCGAGCGCACCACCAAGCACGACGTCATCGCCTTTCTCACCCATGTCGCCGAAATCGTCGGGCCGGAGGCGCGCTTCCTGCACCAGGGCATGACGTCGTCGGACGTGCTCGATACCTGCCTGGCCGTGCAACTGAGCCGCGCCAGCGATATCCTCCTCACCGATCTGGACCGGTTGCTAGCGGCAATCCGGAAGCGCGCCAAGGAGCACAAATACTCGATCACCATCGGCCGCAGCCACGGCATCCACGCCGAGCCGACGACTTTCGGTATCAAGCTGGCGCAGGCGTATGCCGAGTTCGACCGGGCCAGGCAGCGCCTCGTCGGGGCGAAGGCGGAGATTGCGACCTGCGCGATTTCGGGCGCCATCGGCACCTTTGCCAATATCGATCCGCGGGTCGAAGCCTATGTCGCCGAACAGCTCGGCCTCGCGGTCGAACCGATCTCCACTCAGGTGATCCCGCGCGACCGCCACGCCATGTTCTTCGCGACGCTGGGCGTCATCGCCTCGTCGATCGAGCGACTGGCGACCGAAGTCCGGCACCTGCAGCGCACCGAGGTACTGGAGGCCGAGGAGTTCTTTTCGCCGGGGCAGAAGGGTTCGTCGGCCATGCCGCACAAGCGCAACCCGGTGCTGAGCGAGAACCTCACCGGCCTCGCCCGGCTCGTGCGCGGCATGGTGACGCCGGCGTTGGAGAACGTGGCGCTCTGGCATGAGCGCGACATCTCGCACTCCTCGGTCGAGCGCATGATCGGGCCGGACGCCACGGTGACGCTCGATTTCGCGCTGAACCGGCTCGTCGGCCTGATCGACAACCTGCTGGTCTACCCGGAGAACATGAAGGCCAACCTCGATCTGCTGGGCGGCCTCCACAACTCGCAGCGCGTCCTGCTGGCGCTAACGCAGGCGGGCCTCAGCCGCGAGGAGTCGTATGCCGCCGTCCAGCGCAACGCCATGCAGGTCTGGCAGGCGCGCGGCGACCGCACCGGCATGTTCGCCTCACTGCTGAAAGGTGATCCGGAGGTGGCCGGCAAGCTCTCGGCCGCCGAGATCGATGCCATGTTCGACGACTTCTACCACCTCAAGCATGTCGACGCGATCTTCGAGCGGGTGTTCGGGCCTGAGCCATGAGGATTGCCGACGCCGAAATCCTGATCCTCCCCGGACTCGGCAACTCGGGGCCCGGCCACTGGCAACGCCGCTGGGCCGAGCGCTTCTCCACCGGCCGGGTCGTCGAGCAGGACGAATGGGACGACCCCGACCTGCGTGACTGGACGGCGGCGATTGTCGAGGCGGTGGAAGCAGCCCGGAAGCCGGTGGTGCTCGTCGCTCACTCGCTCGCCGTCTCGGCGCTGGTCCACGCAGCGCCCCGCCTGCCCGCCGGCAAGGTGCGGGGCGCGCTGCTCGTCTCGCCGCCGGACCATGAGGGCAAGGCCATCCCGCGCGAAGCCATGAGCTTCGGCAACGTGCCCACCGACCCCCTGCCCTTCCCCTCGCTGCTGGTCGTCTCGGACAACGACGCACTCGTCTCGCGCGAGCGAGCGGCCGACATGGCCGCCGCCTGGGGGTCGGAGCTCCACTTCGCCGGCGACGCCGGCCACATCAACGTGGCGTCAGGCCACGGCCCCTGGCCCGAGGGCCTGCTGATGTTCACCAGGCTGATGCAGCGGATCTGAGCGCACAAAAAACCCCGCGCGAGTGGCGCGGGGCTGGGCATCCTTTCGCTGATCGGACGCGATCAGCTCTCGTTCAGCACCTGGTCGCGGGCGACGCCGACCAGTTCGGCCATCTTCTGGCGAATCATGTCGTCGGAAACCGAGGCGCCCTTGGCCTTCAGGTCGCCGGAGATCTTGCGGAACACGTCCTCGTCGCCGGCTTCCTCGAAATCGGCAGCGACCACCTCGGCGGCATATTCCTTCGCATGCTCGTCGGACAGGCCCATGTGCTGGGCGGCCCACAGGCCAAGGAGCTTGTTGCGGCGCGCTTCCGCCTTGAAGCGCAGCTCGGAGTCATGGGCGAACTTCGCTTCCTGACCCTTCTCGCGATCGTTGAAACCCGACATTTCGGCTCTCCGCTGTTCTGCCCGGCCGGGCACCCTCGTTGCAGCACCGGAAATAGGATGGATGGCCGGGCAAATCAACGGGTGCTTCCCCGCGTCATTTCGTGCCTGAGCCGCGGTGCGGCGCGTCCAGCGTGATGAAATCGCTCGGCAATCAACCAGGCAACGGCCCTGTGCGCCCGGCACGCTGGTGAAAGGGCTTGCAACATGCGCCGTTTCTGGCGCATGAGAGCCCCGATCCTCCCCCCGCATCGTGACAGGCAGAGCATATGAACCGTCGGCGGAAAAACTATGACGGCAAGGCCAAGACCCTCAGCGCGGGCCCCGAGCCGGGCACGCTCATCCAGTATTTCAAGGACGACGCTACCGCCGGCAACGGCGCCAAGCACGAGATCATCGACGGCAAGGGCGTGCTGAACAACCGCATCAGCGAGTTCATCTTCTCCAAGCTGAACGGCCTCGGCATCCCCACCCACTTCATCCGCCGGCTCAACATGCGCGAGCAGCTGATCAAGGAAGTCGAGATCATCCCGCTCGAAGTCGTGGTCCGCAACGTCGCCGCCGGCTCGCTGGTGAAGCGGCTCGGCCTCGAGCCCGGTACCCAGCTGCCCCGCTCGATCATCGAGTTCTACTACAAGGACGACGCGCTCGGCGACCCGATGGTCTCCGAGGAGCACATCACCGCCTTTGGTTGGGCGACGCCGCAGGAACTCGACGACATCATGGCGCTCGCCATCCGCGTCAACGATTTCCTCACCGGCCTGTTCATGGGCGTCGGCATCCAGCTCGTCGACTTCAAGATCGAATGCGGCCGCCTCTATGACGGCGACCTCATGCGCGTGGTGCTGGCCGACGAGATCAGCCCCGACAACTGCCGGCTCTGGGACATCAAGACCCGCAACAAGCTCGACAAGGACCGTTTCCGCGAGAACCTCGGCGGCCTCGTCGACGCCTACCGCGAAGTGGCGCAGCGCCTCGGCATTCTTGTGGAAACTGACAACGCGCTGACCACCGGTCCCCGACTCGTGCAATAGGCGCCAGCGGGGAGCTCTCCGGCTCCCTGCCCTCTTCCCTGCGGAGTTAGCGATGAAAGCTCGCGTTACCGTCACGCTGAAGTCCGGCGTTCTCGACCCGCAGGGACAGGCCATCCAGGGCTCGCTGAAGGCACTCGGCTTCGCCGGTATCGGCGCGGTGCGGCAGGGCAAGGTGTTCGACCTCGAGATCGTTGAGTCCGATTTGTCACAGGCCGAGGCGACCGTGCGGGCCATGTGCGAGAAGCTCTTGGCGAACACCGTGATCGAGAACTACACCATCGAAATCGCGCCTTAAGATTCTCCGACTAATGTCCTGGCCGCGCTGCGTAACGCGCCTCCAGTACCAGTAAAGACCATCCCCGATGCTCAAGACCTTCTCGCTGTCGATCGCGTTCTTCCTGACGCTCGGCCTGCTTTTCGCCGCCTACGCTTCGGTCCCGCTCTAGCAATCGGCCCTGCGCCGACTTAGGCTTGCTCCCGGCTGGGCTCGGGGGTCGTCTTGTCGAAAATCGCTATCGCCTGCACGCCGGCTTTCGGCCACGTCATTCCCATGCTGGGACCGATCGCCGAGCTGGTGCGTCGTGGGCACGATGTGGTCGTCTACAACTCGGAGCAGTTCGAGAAGCTGACCACTGCGACCGGTGCGCGGTTCGTGGCATATCCCCCAGCGCTCGACATGATGGACATCGCCAACGCGCTGAAGACGGGCAACCATCTCAACGTCTACCCGCTGCTGCTCGAAGCGGTGCCGCCGCTCACCGATTTCATGCTCGATGCACTGCGCAAGGATCGCCCCGACGTGGTCGTCTACGACGCAGTGGCGATGTGGGGAGCGATGGCTGCGCGGACGCTGGGTATTCCGCGCGTCTCGGATTCACCGATCTTCGTCTTCGAGGTGTTCCGCCACCTCGTCAGTTGGCACGAACTCTGGGGGCTGACCTCGGGCTTCCTCCCGCAGCTACCGCGCGTGGTGCTGGCCTACCTGAAGATGCTGCGCTTCGGCATCCGCAACATGCCGATCGCCATGCCGCTCTATCCGGTGCGTGGCGACAAGGACCTGCTGCTCACCAGCCGCGAGCTCCATCCCCAGTCGCCGATCTTCCGCAAGAGCAGTTGGGTGTTCACCGGGGCCTCGATCGACGCCCGCACCCGACACGACCAGTTCGATTTCTCCAAGCTCGACGGCCGGCCGCTCATCTTCATCTCGATGGGCACGCTGCAATTCGTCAACGACGGCATCTTCAACACCTGCCTCGAGACGTTCGCCGACTACCCTGCCCAGTTCCTGCTGGCCGCAGGACCGGGCAGCGACATCACACGCTTTGGCGCCATACCCGACAACTTCATCGTCCAGCAGACATTTCCGCAGATGCCGCTGCTCGAGCGGACGGCCCTGTTCATCACCCACGCCGGCCTCGGCAGCATCCACGAGACGCTATGGCAGGGCGTGCCCTTCGTCGCCGTGCCGCAGCAGTTCGAGCAGATGCGCAACGCCCTGGCCGCGGCCCGTGGCGGGGCCGGCGTCATCCTCGACGACGAGGTCTATCGCCGCCCCGTGAAAGGCGATGCGCTGCGTGCCGCCGTCGACAAGGTCCTCGGCGACCCGTCCTACCGCCAGAACGCACAACGGCTCGGCGAAACGCTCAAGGCCCCCGGGGGCTACATGAAGGTCGCTGACGAGATCGAGAACATGGCAGTGGGCCGGGCCTGAGAAGCGTAACCAGGCGGTGACGCAACTAACATCTGGTCCACGCCTCCGAGAAGTTCAGCGCTATGGTTCACGCTCCATTCAGACGTCAGGGCGCATCTGCACACCCGCAGGCGGCACATGCCCCTGCCCTGAGGCGCCAGGATGTGAGCTCGCGACCAGACCAGTTCCGATGATCAAGACGTTTTCGATTTCCGCCCTGTTCTTCATGACCCTCGGCATCGCTTGCGCCACCCACCTAGGCCTGCCGTTCTAGGCAACGCGCTCCGTTAAGCACGCCGCTTAAGCGTAACTGCAGACTTTCCGGTTAGCGGATGGAAACACGGCGGCAGGACCGCCCTGATGCAAGCGCGGAGACGCGAATGTCCGTGAACCAGACTCGGCTCGACTGGGTGGATGCCGCCAAGGGCATCTCGATCATCCTCGTCGTCATGATGCACTCCGCCTACGGGGTGGGCGAGGACCTCGGCGACATCGGCATCCTCCACTACGTCATCGGCTGGGCCTCGCCCTTCCGAATGCCCGAATTCTTCCTGATCTCCGGACTGTTCCTGGCCCAGGTGATCGACCGGCCCTGGCGCCTCTACGCCGATCGGCGGGTACTCCACTACATCTACTTCTACGCCCTTTGGGTGGTGCTGCAGGTCGGCTTCAAGGTCGGGCTGGGCACCGGCGATGTCGGTTCGGCCCTGGCGCAGGTCGGCTGGGCAGTGGTCGAGCCCTATGGCGTCCTGTGGTTCATCTACATGCTGGCCGTCTACTCGCTGGTCGCCAAGCTGCTTCACACGCTGAAGGTGCCGCACTGGGCAGCGTTGCTGCTCGGCGGCGGACTGATGCTGGCGCCGATCCAGACCGGCTATGGCCTCGTCGGTCATTTCGCGGCCTACTTCGTCTACTTCTACGTTGGCTACGTCTTCGCTCCGCGGGTCTTCCGCATCGTCGAATGGGCCCAGCGGCACGTGGTACTGTCCACCGTCGCACTGGCCGGCTTATCCATCGTGCTTGCCTACCTGGTGTTCGGAGGCGGCGTGCAGATGCACCCACGCGGCATCGAGATGGGCTATGCCGCGTTCCCGCCGCTGCACCTTCTGCTCGGCCTCGCCGGGTCGCTGGCCGTGTGCGTGACCGGCGGCTTGCTGGTGCAACTGCCGTGGATGAACTGGCTGCGCTGGCTCGGAGAGCACTCGATCGTCGTCTACCTCAGCTTCTCGATCCCGATGGCCGCGAGCCGCACGCTCATCTTGAAGGCCGGCGTGCTGACCGACACCAGCACGGTGAGCATCCTGGTGATGACCATCGCGCTCGTCTCGCCGCTGGTCCTCTACTGGCTGATCCGCAAGACCGGCTGGGGCCGCTTCCTGTTCGAGCGGCCGGCATGGGCTCACCTTCCCGGCACCGCCGGCAGCAGCGCCCGGAAGGCCGACGCGAAGGCCGCAGCCGTCCCGGCCGAATAAATCACAGCATCGCGGCCGGCATTGCCCGGCCGCCCTTGCTTTTGCCACCGAGACTCATCAAAGCATCGGCATCCACACTGGAGCTGCCGATGAAAGCCGCCGTCGTCGTTTTCCCCGGGCTGAACCGCGATCGCGACATGATCGCCGCGCTGACCAAGATCGGCGGCGAGGCGCCGGCCGTGGTCTGGCACCAGGAAGCCGATATCCCCAAGGTCGACCTCATCGTCGTGCCGGGTGGCTTTTCCTATGGCGACTACCTGAGGGCCGGCGCCATCGCTGCCCGTTCGCCGCTGATGGAGATCATCCGCGAGCGCGCCGCCCAGGGCGTGCGCGTGCTCGGCGTCTGCAATGGCTTTCAGATCCTCACGGAGGCACAGCTCCTGCCCGGCGTGCTGATGCGCAACGCCTCGCTCCGTTTCGTCTGCCGTGAGGTGAAGCTCAAGGTCGAGAACGCCGACA
Organism: Pseudomonadota bacterium; assembly: GCA_023428425.1. GTDB lineage: Bacteria > Pseudomonadota > Alphaproteobacteria > Rhizobiales > Devosiaceae > Devosia_A. Next base: position 7,856 of record JAEYYP010000085.1, on the reverse strand, counting down.
CCGACTTCACTCGCGGCTATACCCAAGGGCAGATCATCCGCTGCCCGGTGGCGCACCACGACGGCAACTACTTCGCCGACGCCGACACGCTGGCGCGGCTCGAGGGCAACGGCCAGGTGGCGTTCCGCTATGCCGAGGGTACCAACCCCAACGGCTCGATCAACGACATCGCGGGCGTGTTCAACGAGCGCAAGAACGTGCTCGGCCTGATGCCGCATCCGGAGAATTTGATCGAGGCTGCCCATGGCGGCGACGATGGTCGCGGCCTATTCTCGGCGCTCTATCAACTGGTTGCGTGAACGAACGCCCCCGACGGGCGACGGAGGGGGCATGACGAGACAGCGGCCGGCAGCGGCGATCGGCCTCGTGGTGGCAGCGGCCGCAGTCCTGCTGCAGTTCGGCCTCACGGTCCCGGCTCGGCTTGCCACTGGCGACAGCCTGCCCGGCGCGCTGGTCTTCTTCTTCACCTTCTTCACCATCCTTACCAACCTGATGGCGATTGCCGTCTACGTCTCGGTGCTGACCTCCTGGCGCTGGCTGGGCTGGTGGCGCACGCCGTGGGTGCGCGCCATGATCGCCGGATCGATCCTCGTGGTGATGCTGGTCTACCACCTGCTGCTCAGCCACCTCGTCCCCACGGACCTGTGGTTCCAGGTCGCCGACAAGATGCTGCACTACGTCGATCCGATCTTCTATGTGGGCTGGTGGCTATGGCTCCAGCCGCACGGCACGCTGCGCTGGCTGGAGCTGCCGAAGATGCTCGTCTACCCGCTGATCTATACGGTCTGGGCCATGGCGCGGGGCGCGCTTGTCAACGAGTACCCCTACCCCTTCCTCGACGCCAATTCGCTCGGCTACGCCCAGGTGATCATCAACTGCCTGGGCGTGCTGGTCGTGTTCGTGCTGCTCTACGGGGCTTTCATCGCGACAGATCGGCTTCTCGGACGGCGCGCGCTCCGGGGTGTGTGACTTGTTTGTGACAAGCGCCCCGGCCTAAGGTCGGCCCGAACCACGGGGCGACAGTCATGGGATTTCGATGGTCTCTGCAGGATCGCTCGGTCGGCGACGGCTTTGTCCGGATGGCGCGCGAGCAGGGAGACAAGGCGATTGCGGTTGCGACCGATACCGGCGAGTCCGCGGCCAAGCGTGTGCATGAGGCGCGACGGCGCGCCAAGAAGCTGCGCGCCCTGCTCCGCCTGGTGCGCCCGGGATTTCGCGACTACGGCACGGAGAACGCCTTCATTCGCGACGCCGCCCGCCGGCTCTCGGCGACCCGCGACGTCAAGGTGGCGGCCGACACGCTCGTCGACCTGATGGCCTGGGCGGGACGCGAAGCGCCAATGATCGGCGCGGCGCTCGAGACGCCCGACGTCGAGGAGCGCCTGGCGCGCTATGCGGCCGACATGGCCCTGATGATCGGGAGGTCGGCGCGCTGGAAGACCGGTAAGATCGGGCTTGGCACCCTCGCAGATGGCCTCGCCGACACCTATCGGCGCGGCCGCGAGGCCATGCAGAATATCGCCGTGCACCCGACCGATGAAGGCTTCCACGAGTGGCGCAAGCACGCCAAGTATCACTGGAACCAGCTTGGACTGATCGAGGCCTGCGCTGAGGACATCCTGCCATCGGTCCACAAGGCGGTGGACGACCTGGGCGAGCAACTCGGACTGCACCACGATCTCGCCATGCTGCGCGACAAGCTGACGGCCGAACCTGCGCTGTTCGGCGACCTCGATATCGGCTTCGTGCACGACGCTGTCGCGCGGCGGCAGCGCGAACTGGAGACAGGGATCGCCGCGCTTGGCCGCCAGGTCTATGCCGAAACGCCCAAGGCGCTGCGCGCCCGCTTTTCCAGCTACCTGCACGGCTGGGCAGCAGAGGAGGCGGCCGCGTAGATGGGTATCGAAATCGAACGCAAGTTCCTCGTCGCCGACGACGGCTGGCGCAGCAGCGTGAAGCGGACCGAAAAGCTGCGGCAAGGCTACCTCGCCACCAGCAACGGCGTGACGGTGCGTGTACGGACCATCGGCGACGATCGCGCCTACATCACCATCAAGGCCGGCGGCTCCGCACTGGCGCGCGCCGAGTTCGAGTACGAGGTGCCGGTGGCGGATGCCAAGCAGTTGCTCGGCTATTGCCGTGGCGCGCAGATCGAGAAGATGCGCCACACCCTCGATCTCGACAGCGGCGAATGGGTGGTCGACGAGTTCCGCGGCCGCCACGATGGTCTGGTTCTCGCCGAAATCGAGCTCGACAGCCCCACCGCCGGGTTCGATCGCCCTCAGTGGCTCGGTGACGAGGTGACCGGCGACCCCCAGTACTACAATTCCAGCCTCGCGGCGTTGCCGAGCGGTGGAGAAATCTGAGGTCCGAGGCGTCGGAGAGCTAGGTCTTGCCGCATCTGCGCGCTATAGCGTGCGCAAGCCCCCACACCCGGATTCCCTGATGACGTTCAACAACCATATCGCCATCACGCCACAGCTGGTTGCCGACCACGGACTGAAGCCGGACGAATACCAGAAGATCATCGGCCTCATCGGCCGGACGCCGACCTATACCGAGCTCGGCATCTTTTCGGCCATGTGGAACGAGCACTGCTCGTACAAGAGTTCCAAGAAGTGGCTCCGCACCCTCCCCACGACAGGGGAGTGCGTGATCCAGGGGCCCGGCGAGAATGCCGGCGTCGTGGATATCGGCGACGGACAGGCCGTGGTCTTCAAGATGGAGTCGCACAACCACCCCAGCTACATCGAGCCCTACCAGGGCGCGGCGACGGGCGTGGGCGGCATCCTGCGCGACGTTTTCACCATGGGCGCCCGCCCCGTGGCGGCGATGAATGCGCTGCGCTTCGGTGCTCCCGAGCACGAAAAGACCAAGCACCTCGTGGCCGGCGTTGTGGCCGGCGTGGGCGGCTACGGCAACTCCTTCGGCGTCCCAACCGTGGGCGGCGAGGTCGAGTTCGACGAGCGCTACAACGGCAACATCCTCGTCAATGCCTTCGCGGCAGGGCTCGCGAACACTGACGCCATCTTCTACTCCAAGGCCGAGGGCGTCGGCTTGCCCGTCGTCTATCTCGGCGCCAAGACCGGACGCGACGGCGTCGGCGGCGCGACCATGGCCTCGGCCGAGTTCGGCGACGATATCGAGGAAAAGCGCCCCACCGTGCAGGTCGGCGACCCCTTCACCGAAAAGCGCCTGCTCGAAGCCTGCCTCGAACTGATGGCGACGGGCGCGGTGATTGCGATCCAGGACATGGGCGCAGCAGGCCTCACCTGTTCGGCCGTCGAGATGGGCGCCAAGGGCGACCTTGGCATCGAGCTCAACCTCGACAACGTGCCGGTGCGCGAAGAGGCGATGACTCCCTACGAGATGATGCTGTCCGAAAGCCAGGAGCGCATGCTCATGGTGCTGCATCCCGAAAAGGAGCCGGAGGCCCGCGCCGTCTTCGAGAAGTGGGAGCTCGACTTCGCCACCGTCGGCTACACCACCGACGACCTGCGCTTCCGCGTGATCTGGAAGGGCGAGGAAGTCGCCAACCTGCCGATCAAGGATCTCGGCGACGAGGCCCCCGAATATGATCGACCCTGGGTCGCCCCGACGCCCCCGGCGCCGCTCGCCGCCAACGACATCCCGCAGATGGATATCGCTGACGCCCTGCTGCGGCTGCTCGGCTCGCCGGCCCTGTCCTCGCGCCGCTGGGTTTACGAGCAGTACGACACGCTGATCCAGGGCAACTCGCTGCAGCGTCCGGGTGGCGATGCCGGCGTGATCCGCGTCGAGGGCCACCCGACCAAGGCACTGGCGTTCTCGTCGGACGTGACCCCGCGCTACTGCGAAGCCGACGCCTATGAAGGCGGCAAGCAGGCCGTTGCCGAGTGCTGGCGTAACCTGACGGCTACCGGTGCCGATCCGCTGGCCGCGACCGACAACCTCAACTTCGGCAACCCCGAGCGCCCCGAAATCATGGGCCAGTTCGTCCACGCGGTGAAGGGTATCGGCGACGCCTGCCGGGCGCTGGGCTTCCCGATCGTTTCGGGCAATGTCTCGCTCTACAACGAAACCAATGGCCGCGGCATCCTGCCGCCCCCCACCATCGGCGGCGTGGGGCTTATCCCCGCCTGGGGCCGCATGGCCCGCGCCGGCTTCGCTGCCGAAGACGAGGCGATCCTGCTGTTCGGCGCACCGGACTGGTGGGGCACGCACCTCGGCCAGTCGATCTACCTGTCGCACATCTTCGGCCGCAAGGAAGGCACCCCGCCGCCGGTCGATCTCGACCACGAGAAGAAGGTCGGCGACCTCGTCCGCATCCTCATCCGCGACGGCATAGCCACCGCGGTGCACGACCTGTCGGACGGCGGCCTCGCGGTCGGCCTCGCTGAAATGGCCATGGCCGGCGGCATCGGCGCCACCGTCAACCAGCTCGATGGCGGCGACCCGATCCCGCTCTTCTTCGGCGAAGACCAGGGCCGTTACCTCGTGACGATGAAGAAGGACGCGCTGCAGAAGTTCTACGACGAGGTCTACCCATACGCGGGCGTTTTCGCCCCATGGATCGGCACCACCGGCGGCGACACGCTGACCCTCGGCGAAGCCCGGCCGGTGAAGCTGAGCGAGCTGCGGGAAGCGCACGAGGGCTGGTTCCCGACGTTCATGGCGGGCGAGACGGTTTAACAAGCGAGGTAGGGCTGGCTGCTCCCCGATGCCATTTCCGTGAACGGGTGTAACGTCGGCGCCCGTCAGCACGTATATATGGCGTAACCCAAATCATGGAGAGCATCATGACGACCACTACCGAGCGGGCGGTTCTCGCTGGCGGGTGCTTCTGGGGCGCGCAGGAGTTGCTGCGCCACAAAGACGGGGTCATCTCCACCCGCGTCGGCTATTCCGGCGACGACAACCACGCCAACGCGACCTATCGCAACCACGGCGACCACGCCGAGGCGGTCGAGATCATCTTCGACCCCAGCCGCATTTCGTTCCGCGACATCCTCGAGTTCTTCTTCCAGATCCACGATCCCACGACGAAGAACCGCCAGGGCAACGACGTCGGGCGCGCCTACCGCTCTGCCATCTTCTACGAGAACGCCGAGCAGAAGGCGGTGGCCGAGGACACCATCAAGGACGTCAACGCCTCGGGCCTGTGGCCCGGCAAGGTGGTGACCGAGCTGCAGCCGGTCGGCCCGTTCTGGGAGGCCGAGCCCGAGCACCAGGACTACCTGCAGCGCATCCCCAACGGCTACACCTGCCACTGGGTGCGGCCGAACTGGAAGCTGCCGAAGCGCCAGGCCGCGTAACGGCCGAGATACGAGCATGATGGACGGGCGTCGGGCAACCGGCGCCCGTCTTGCGTTCGCGGGGCGCGGGCCGCATATCTTCAGGAAACCACCACGAATCCGGGAGACCACCATGGCCATGGCCGCGCATGAGATCGAAAAACGCATCATCGCCGCGATTCCCGATGCCAAGGTGGAAATCCGCGACCTCGCCGGCGACGGCGACCACTACGCCGCCACCGTGATTTCCGAGACGTTCCGCGGGAAATCCCGCGTGCAGCAGCACCAGATGGTCAACGCTGCCTTCGGGGCCGACATGGGCACGGTGCTGCACTCGCTGGCGCTGCAGACCAAGGCGCCGGACTAAGGCTGAGGCGTCGACGGTTCATATCCTCCCCCGCGGGGCGGGGGAGGTGCTGGCGCAGCCGGCGGAGGGGGCAACGGCGTGAGGGCTTCAAGAACTGCTTACGGTCGCGCTCGCACCATGCGTCAAGACATGACCCTGCCCGAGGTGCTGCTGTGGGAGCACTTACGAGGCGGCAGGCTCGACGGCCTCAGGTTCCGCCGCCAGCACCCGGTCGGCCCCTTCATTCTCGACTTCTACTGCCCCGAATGGAAGCTCGCCATCGAAGTGGATGGGTTCGTGCATGACATCCCCGAGCGGGCCGAGCAGGACGAACGCCGCACCATTTGGCTCAACAACCAGGGTATTCAGGTGATGCGCCTTGCCGCCCGCGAAATTCTGGCGCGGGAAGAACTGGAGGGCGTGCTCCTGGCCATCCGGGCCGCGCTGCCCCCCTCCACCGCCTCCGGCGGTCCCCCTCCCCCGCCCCGCGGGGGAGGAGATGTGCCGTCCACGCCGGAGGCGAATACATGACCCGCGTCGTCCTCTTCGACGTCGATGGCGTGCTGGTGAACGGCTACCACGCGCGGCCCGAGAAGCAAGTGCGGTGGAACGAGAACCTGCTGGCCGATCTCGGAGTCGATCCGGAGCGGTTCAATGCCGAGTTCATCTACGATGTGTTCGTCAAGAAGGTGATCGTCGGGCAGATGTCGTTGCTCGAGGCGCTGGAGCGCACCCTGCCCGGCCTCGGCTATCGCGGGCCGGCCATGGCGTTCGTCGGCTACTGGCTGAGCCATGACAGCAACCTCAACGAGCCGATGGTCGAGGTGGTGCGGCGGCTCAAGGGCGCGGGTGACAGCCGGCTGTTCCTTGCCACCAACCAAGAGCACATGCGCGCCCAGTGGCTGTGGCAGACGCTGAAGTTCGGCGAGCTCTTCGAGGACATGTTCCACTCGGCCCGCGTCGGCCACGCCAAGCCGGCCAAGCCCTACTTCGACTGGGTGAACAACCGGCTCGGACGGCTGGACGAGAAGCCGCTCTTCTTCGATGACCGCGAGGACATCGTGAAGGCGGCGCGCGAGCATGGCTGGGAGGCCGTGCTGTTCAGCGACATCGCCGACGTGACGGAACATCCCTGGATTGCGGAGCGGTTGAAGTGAGTGACTACGTGCTGGTCGAGCGGCTGCCGTCGGTGACCGAGTATCGCGAGCTGCGCCGCCTCGCCGGCCTCAGCCCGAAGACGGAGGAAGCCGCGGTGGCCGGTCTGCCGAACACGCGATACGCCGTGGTGCTCGAACACGAGGGGCAGGCGATCGGCATGGGGCGGGTGATCGGCGACGGCGGTACGGCGTTCCAGGTCACCGATATCGCGGTGCTGCCGGCGCACCAGAAGAAGGGTCTGGGGAAGCGCATCGTCGAGGCGCTGGTCGGGTGGCTGCAGGCGAACGCGCCGAAATCGGCCTATGTCAGCCTCATCGCCGATGGCCCGGCGAAGGACCTGTACGCGCAGTATGGTTTCGCGCCGACCGAGCAGCACGGCTCGATCGGCATGTACCTCTGGATCCGCTGAGCCATGCAGACACGGCCCTTCGGGACCACGGGAGCGCAGGTCCCGGAGCTGGGCTTCGGCTGCGCCAGCTACTGGGGGCGCGCGGCGTTCCCCGAGAAACAGGCGATCGCGCTGGTGCACCAGGCGCTGGAACTGGGCGTCGCCTTCTTCGACACGGCCGGCAGCTATGGCGGCGGCGTCGCCGAGACGCGACTGGGGCTGGCGCTCAGGGGCCGCGACGCGGGCGGGCTGCTGGTCGCCACCAAGGCGGGGCCGGAGAAGGTCGACGGCAAGGTGGTGCGGGACTACTCGCCCGAGCACATCGAAGCGAGCCTCGAACGGAGCCGGCGGCGGCTGGGGCTCGAGACGATCCCGCTGTTCCAGCTGCACGGGCCAGAGATCGCCGACATGACCGACGCACTGTTCGAGCGGCTGGAGACGCTGCGGGCGCGGGGCCAGTTTCGCTGGCTGGGGCTCAACAGCTTCGACCATGCGCCGCTCGACTGGGCCATCGCGTCCGGCCGCTTCGACTCCGTGATGCTCGACTTCAACGTGCTGCGACCGGAGCGGGCCGCGCTGATCGATGCGGCGGCCGCGCGCGGCATGGCGGTGATTGCGGGGATGCCGCTCGCCATGGGGCATATCGACCGCCAGGTGCTCAAGCTGCGGGGTGTGCCCGACCTCTGGTACC
>JAEYYP010000060.1 GCA_023428425.1 Pseudomonadota bacterium | reverse complement strand
CTTCTCGATCTCCTCGACTATGGGTGTGAGCGGCCCATCGCTGCTGATCATCCCGCATGAACGTCGAATTGGGCGAAGCCGTTCCGCGTGGGCGGTGCCTGCCGATCAGGCGCTGGCGCCGTCCCAGTGCAACAGTTTGCTGCGATCGATTGCCGGTGCAGGTTCGAGGCAGTTGATGTTCAGCATCACAACCGGCTTGCCCTCCGCATCCTTGCCGCGAGCAAACGACTCGATGCCGCAGGTGCGGCAGAACAGGTGCTCGATGCGATCGGTGTTGAACCGGTATTCGGTCAGTTGCTCGGCGCCGCCCAACAGAGTGAACTTATCGCCGGGCACCGCCTTCATCACCCAACCGAGTCGGCGACAGCGTGAACAGTTGCAGTCCATCAGCCCTTCGAGGTCGGTTTCGGCGGTGAAGCGGACGGCCCCGCAGTGGCATTGACCCTGATAGGTCTGGGTGCTGGTCATGTCTGGTCCTCTTGTCACTGAATCAAAGGCTCGGCGCGGCGACAGGTTCCGGGCACCAGCCGCACAAAGGCTCTGTGCAGCCCCGCAGCTAGAGATCGAGCTCCTCACCCTCGCGCCGCTTCCGCTCGCGATCGGTAAGCGTATTGATACGGGTCCGGAGCGCCCGCAGCTGGCGTTCCTGGCGCTGCACCGTGTCCTTGAGCTGCCGGATGCGCGCCTCAGCGGCGTCGGCGTGGTTCATGTCCCAGTCTCGTACCCTGCGCACGACTACCCGTTCCGGTCCGGGCGGCGGATCAAACAGCTCCTCCCAGCTCACCCCGAGCGACTCGAGCAGCCGGTTGGCCGCGAGCGCCGCCGAGGCCCGCTCGCCGACCTGGTCGGAGGCGAGCAGCTTCAGCATCCGGATCAGCCGTTCCTTGTCGCGCGCATCGATGGCCATGGGTCAGGCGTAGCCGTCTCGGGCCGACAAATCCATAACCTATGCCTTGTGCGGAGCCCGCGGCGCCATCATCGCCGCGACCTCCGCCGACGTTATCGCCGCGTCGAGATATCGCGCCGTCCCCGGCCCAAGCAGCTCGAGCGCCGCCCCGCGCAACCCCGTCAGCGCCGCCCGCGCAAACGACGACCCGGTGCTCACCCGCCTCACGCCCGCCTCCGCCAGCTCGTCGAGGGAGTAGGGCGTATTCCTGGCACCCAGGACTACGTTCACCGGTTTCGTCACCGACGCGCAGACCGTGCGGATCGCCTCGAGGCTCGGCAACCCCGGCGCGAACAGCACGTCGGCTCCAGCCTTCTCGAACGCCTGCAACCGCCGGATGGTATCGTCGAGGTCTGGGCGGCCATGGAGAAAGTTCTCTGCCCGCGCGACCAAGGTGAACGGAAAGGGCAGGGCCCGCGCTGCCGAGACGGCCGCCGCCACGCGCTCCACCGCGTGATTGAAGTCATAGATCGGATCACTCGGCCGCCCCGTAGCGTCCTCGATCGAGCCGCCGACCAGCCCCACCTCGGCCGCCCGCGTGATCGTCGCCGCCGCGTCCTCGGGTGCATCGCCGTAGCCGTTCTCGAGGTCGGCCGCCACCGGCAGGTCCACCGCAGCCACGATGTCCGCCGCGTTCTTCAGGGCCTCCTCACGGCTGACCGCCATGTCCTGCCGCCCCAGCGACCAGGCGAGCCCGGCGCTCGTCGTCGTCAGCGCGCCGAAGCCCAGGCTGGCCAGCAGCCGTGCCGTTCCCGCATCCCACGGGTTGGGGATCACGAAGAGCGGTCCCTCGTGCATCGCCTTCAGCCGCTGCGCCTTCTCGAACTGATCCATGTCCTCGCTTCACTCCGCCTTCGCGCCGCGCGCCGTTGCCCACACCGCCCGTTGCGTCGGCCGGCCCGACGCCATGCCGCGCTCGCCATACCACCGAGTCTGCCCCGCCGTTAACCATGTGTTGATAGCCCGCCTAGCGGCGCTGGACAAGAACAAAATGGAAACATACAGGAACGTAACAGAAACAACGGAGGTATCGATGCTCTCTTTCCTCAAGGACGCCCTGGCTTTCATCACCATCGCCGGTTTCTCGGTCGCTTCGCTCGGCTGGATGGATATCGCCTCCCGACTCGTGTGAGGGCTGTGGATTGCGGGCCGAAAGGTTGGCCTGTTCCCTCGCGCCCGAGTAGGAAGAAGCAATGGCTGGTCCCGGCTTCATTCATCTGCACGTTCATTCGGCATATTCCCTGCTTGAGGGAGCGCTGCCGCTCGGCAAGCTGCTGGATCTCGCCAAGGCCGACAAGCAGCCGGCCCTCGGCATTGCCGACAGCAACAACCTGTTCGGTGCGCTCGAATTCTCCGAAAAGGCCGCCGGCAAGGGCATTCAGCCGCTGATTGGCGTCGAACTCATCCTCGATTTCTCCGCCGTCGAAGACAGCACCGACCGCATGCAGGAGCGCGGGCACAACGCGCGTGACCGCTTCGGCAAGGGCGGGGTGGTGCTGATCGCGCAGAACGCCGAGGGGTTCCGCAACCTCTCCGGCCTCGTCAGCCGCGCGCATCTCGAAGGCGAGAACGGCCGCGCCGCTGGCCGTCTGCCATGGCTCAGTCGCGAAAGCCTCGATGGCATCATCTGCCTTTCCGGTGGCCCCGAGGGCGCCATCGATCCGTACTTCGCCGCGAACATGGACGCCGTTGCCGAGGCCCGGCTCGACCGCCTTGCGGACCTGTTCGGCGACCGGCTGTACATCGAGCTGCAGCGCCACGGCCGCCCCGTCGAGCAGCTGAACGAAGCCCGGCTCATCGATTTCGCCTACCGCCGCGGCATCCCGCTCGTCGCCACCAACGAGCCGTTCTATCCCGGCCCCGCCGACTACGAGGCGCATGACGCGCTCCTCGCCATCGCCGGCGGCTCCGTGCTGGCGCAGACCGAGCGGCGCAAGCTGTCCGACCAGCACTATTTCAAGACCCGCGAGGAGATGCAGGCCCTCTTCGCCGACCTGCCCGAGGCGCTCGACAGTACCGTCGAGATCGCCCAGCGCGTCAGCTATCGGCCGAAGAAGCGCAACCCGGTGCTGCCCATCTTCGCGGCGCAGCCCGGCCAGACCGCCGAGGAGTCGGTGGCCGCCGAGGCCGCCGCGCTCGGCGAGATGGCCCGCACCGGCCTCGAGCGCCGCCTCGCCGAGATCGGCCCCGGCCCCGGCAAGACCGTCGAGATCTACCGCGAGCGGCTGGAATACGAGCTGGGCATTATCGAGCGCATGAAGTACCCCGGCTACTTCCTCATCGTGGCCGATTTCATCCAGTGGGCCAAGGCGCACGACATCCCGGTCGGCCCCGGCCGCGGCTCGGGCGCCGGCTCGCTGGTGGCCTACGCGACCACCATCACCGACCTCGATCCCCTGCGTTACAACCTGCTGTTCGAGCGCTTCCTCAACCCCGAGCGCGTCTCGATGCCGGACTTCGACATCGATTTCTGCCAGGACCGGCGCGAGGAGGTCATCCGCTACGTCCAGCAGAAATATGGCGAGGCCCAGGTCGCCCAGATCATCACCTTCGGTACGCTCCAGGCCCGCGCCGTGCTGCGCGACGTCGGCCGCGTGCTGCAGATGCCCTATGGCCAGGTCGATCGCATCGCCAAGCTGGTGCCTGCCAACCCCGCCGACCCCTGGACACTCGAGCGCTCGCTGAAAGAGGTGCCGCAGCTCCGCCAGATGGCCGACGAGGACGAGCAGGTCGGCGAACTCCTCGCCATAGGCCAGAAACTGGAGGGCCTGTTCCGCCACGCTTCCACGCACGCCGCCGGCATCGTCATCGGCGACCGCCCGCTGCAGGAGTTGGCGCCGCTCTATCGCGACCCGCGCTCCGACATGCCGGTCAGCCACTACAACATGAAGTGGTCCGCGACGGCCGGCCTCGTGAAGTTCGACTTCCTCGGGCTGAAAACGCTGACCACCATCAAGCGCGCCGTCGACATGATCAATCGTGGCCGCGAGGAGAAATTCCGCATCGAGGACATCTCCCTCGAGGATGCGCCCACCTACAAGCTCTACTCGATCGGCGACACGGCCGGCGTGTTCCAGGTGGAAGGTGCCGGCATGCGCCGCGCCCTCGTCGACATGAAGCCCGACCGCTTCGAGGATATCATCGCGCTGGTTGCGCTCTACCGCCCGGGCCCGATGGAGAACATCCCGCTGTTCAACGCCCGAAAGCGCGGCGACGAGGACATCGAATACCCGCACGAGGCCCTCGGCGAGGTCCTCAACGAGACCTACGGCATCATCGTCTACCAGGAACAGGTGATGCAGATCGCCCAGATCCTGTCGGGCTACTCGCTCGGCGAAGCCGACATGCTGCGCCGCGCCATGGGCAAGAAGATCAAGGCCGAAATGGACGCCCAGCGCGTCCGCTTCCAGGAAGGCTGCATCAAATACGGCCTCAAGAAGGGCCTCGCCGATACCATCTTCGACCTGCTCGCCAAGTTCGCCAACTACGGCTTCAACAAGTCGCACGCCGCGACCTACGCGCTCGTCAGCTACCAGACGGCCTACCTGAAGGCGCACTACCCGCACGAGTTCTTCGCGGCGACCATGACGCTCGACATGGGCAATACCGACAAGCTCAACGAATTCCGGCAGGATGCCAAGAAGCATGGCATCGAGATCGTGCCGCCTTGCGTCAACCGTTCGGACGCGGTGTTCAACACCCACGACGGCAAGGTGTTCTACGCCATCGGCGCGGTGAAGGGCGTCGGCATGGCCGTGGCCGAGCACATAGTCGAGGCGAGGGCAGGGCGCCCGTTCAGGGATCTCGGCGATTTCGCCTCGCGCGTAGATGCCCGCATCATCAACCGCCGCACGCTGGAAGCGCTGATCAATGCCGGCGCTTTCGACCAGCTTGCGCCCCGGCGCGAACAGGCCTTCGCCGCCATCGACGCCATCGTCGCAACCGCGCAGCGCACCAACGCCAACGCTGCCGACGGCATTGTCGACATGTTTGCCTCGGCCGAGCCCGAGCCCATCAAGCTCAGTCAAGCCGTAACCAGCTGGCTACCTGCGGAGCGATTGGAGCGCGAGCATTCGGCCATCGGCTTCCACCTCTCGGGCCACCCGCTCGATCAGTATGCGGCGCTGTTCGAACGCCTGCGCGTCACCCCGTGGAGCGAGTTCGAGCACGCGGTGAAGGAGGCCGGAGCCCGCGCCGGTCGCCTCGCCGGTACCATCGGCTCGCGCAACGACCGGCGCACCAAGAAGGGCAACCCGATGTGCATCCTGACTCTTTCGGATGCGTCGGGCGGCTACGAAGTCATCGCGTTTTCGGAGCAGGTCAGCCAGTATTCCGACGTGCTGCAGCCGGGCGCCAATGTCGTCCTCAATGTCGAGGCGGATGAACGCCCGGACGGCATCAGCCTGCGCCTCGCCTCGGCCGAACCGATCGCCGGCCTCGCCGAAAAGGTGGGCAAGCGGCTGGTCGTCTTCACCGACAACGAGAAGTGCCTCGCCCCCATCCGCACCCAGCTCAAGCTCGGCGGCGAAGGCCTCGTCAGCTTCATCGTCATCCGCGACGCCGGACTGAAAGAGTACGAGATCGAGCTCAAGGGCAAATACCGCCTCACGCCCGAACTCACTGGTTCGATCAAGGCCATGGACGGCGTGGTGGACGCCCGGCTGAGCTAAAGATCCAGCATCCCCGGCGGGGCTTCCCCCTCGCGACACCCCCTACGTG
>JAEYYP010000032.1 GCA_023428425.1 Pseudomonadota bacterium | reverse complement strand
ATGCCGAGGCGGTTGAAGAACTGGAGAAAACCGTCCACGCCGTAATCCGACTTTTGCACCCAAACGGCCGTGCAAAATGCGCGACCGAGCCCATAGGCAAAAATTACCCAGCTGATGGTAAACAAGTTGTTAACCACGGCTCTCAGATTGCGAAAACCGGCAGGGTTTGCCGGGTGACAGTTAAAGGAGACTGAAGATGTCGGATGACCCCAAACCGGCCGGCGAGCTGGCGATACTGGGCCGGATCACCTCGATAAACGTGCGCAAGGTGTGCTGGACCGCCGACCTGATCGGGTTGAGCTATCGCACCGAGGTGTGGGGGCTGCCACATCGCGACCCGCGTGAGGCGGAGTTCCTGAAGCTCAATCCCAATGCCCAGGTGCCGGTGATTCTGGATGACGGGTTCGTGCTGTGGGAATCGGGCGCCATCATGCGCTACCTGGCCGAGAAGCATCGCAGCGGGCTGTGGCCGAAAGATCTAAAGGAACGAGCGCTTGTGGACCAGTGGGTCACGTGGCAGGGGACCGAGCTCAATCCGCCCTGGATGTATGCGGTGCACGCGCTGCTGAGGACGAACCCCGCCTACTCCGACCGGGCTCGGATCGAGGACTCGCTGGTGCGGTGGGGATCGGCCATGCGGATTCTGGAGGCGCACCTGCGGCAGACAGGAGGGTATGTGGCCAACGACCGACTGAGCCTCGCCGACATCGTGCTGGGGCTCTCCAGCCACCGCTGGTTCTCGACACCGTTCGAGCGGCCTGACCTGCCGTCGGTGAAGGCGCACTACGAGATGATGAAGGCCACGCCAGAGGGTGCGAAGTATCTCGGGGAGGCGACGCCATAGCCAAAATACAAGGCCCGCCCCGGATTGCGCCGAGGCGGGCCTTGAAGTTCGGTGCGTCCGGGATCAGCCCTCGCGATAGTGCTGGATCCAGGTGGTGCGCAGACCGGCGAGGCCATGCTTGTCGATGGCGGCCTGCCAGTTCAGGAATTCGTCGACGGAAAGGGTGTAGCGCTGACATGCCTCTTCGAGGCTCAACAGGCCACCCCGCACGGCCGCGACAACTTCCGCCTTGCGGCGGATGACCCAGCGGCGGGTATCTCGGGGGGGTAGATCCGCGATAGTCAAAGGGCTCCCGTCGGGCCCAATAACGTATTTCACGCGGGGACGCATCTGTACGGTCATTGTACTCACTTACTCAACCTGACCACGGCTGAAACCCTAGCCCAACGCGCTTAAAAATCGGCTAAGGCATTACTTAGAATGCGTTAAAGACCGGGGCTTCCGAGGTCGCGTGGTGTTAACGGATGACACGTAAGGGCCTCGCAACCACCCCTCAAGATTTGGGCGCAAGTCGAGTAGAATTAGGATTTAATTAACGGTATCGCCCGGCAGCGACGGGCAAAGGACGAGAACACAGGAATGGCCAAGGATTTCCCGGCGCTGACCGCGCACCACCGCGACTTCATCGCGCGGCAGCACTTCTTCTTGACCGCCACGGCGGCGGCGGGAACGCGCATCAACATCTCGCCGCGCTCGACCGACCAGTTCCGGGTGCTGGGGGAGAATACGGCGCTCTATCTCGACCGGACGGGCAGCGGCAACGAGACGGCGGCGCACCTTCTGGCGGATGGGCGGATGACGATCATGTTCTGCGCCGTGGAGGGGCCGCCGCTGATCCTGAGGCTCTACGGCAGGGGCAGGGTGATCGTCCGCGGGTCGGAAGAGTATGCCGGGCTACTGGCGGGCGAATTCCAGGGCACCGAGCCGCTCGGTGCAAGGCAGATGGTGCGGCTCGACTTCGACCTCGTGAAGACTTCATGCGGCTACGGCGTGCCGCTGATGAGCTACGAGGGCGAGCGCGACACGATGGATCGATGGGCCGAGGCCAAGGGGCCCGAGGGGATCGTTGACTACTGGGCCGACAAGAACATGGTCAGCATGGATGGCCTGCCGACGGGGTTCCGGCAGGAATAGCCGCTAGATCGCGCTCTCTTCGGTGGTCGTGTCGGCGGCCGTCTTTGCACGGACCGACATCACGCTCGAGAGGTTGACGCGGGCGCCGCCGACGCCGAGGACCGGCTCGGAGCCGGAGAAATCGACGCCGGTGACTTCGCCGGTCATCTGAGTGGCGACATTGACCAGCTTGCCGTCTGCGTCGCGACCCTCAATGGTGACGGAGTAGGAGCCGTTGGGCTTGCTTCGGCCATCGTTGCCGATGCCGTCCCACTTGAACACGCTCTCGCCCTGCGCGACCTTGCCGGTCTTGGTGAAGACGACGTTGCCGTCGGCGTCGCGGACGGTCGCGGTGATGTCGGCAGCCTTGTCGGTGGCGAAGTGCCAGACGGCCTCGCCGTCGACCAGTTCGGTCTTGGCGCCCGAGGCGGTGACGACCTTGCCGATGTAGCTCACGGCCTGCGAATTGTTGGCGTTCTGGGTCGAGGTCATCATGGCCTCGAGGAACTGGTTGGTCTTGAGCTGCTGCTCGACGCCGGAAAACTGCACCAGCTGCTGGGTGAACTGGTTGGTATCGAGCGGATCGAGCGGGTTCTGGTTGCGCAACTGCGTGGTGAGAATCTGCAGGAACGTGTCGAAGTTGTCGGCCAGCCGCGCACCGGTGATGGCCGTGGACGATGAACCCGATGAGCCGACGCCGCTGACTGCCATGGACTTGCTCCTTACAGGAACAGGTTGAGGCCGCTCGCCGAGGCGGAGCCGCTATAGAGGGTTTGTGCCGCGAGTTCGGTGCTCTCGTCGCTGGGCGTGCCGAAGGGACCGAAGCCGGGCCGGCCGCCGTTGCCGTTACCCTGGCCGGTATAGGCACCGGTACCGGTGCCGAAGGGGTTCTGGCGGAGCGAGAATTCGAGGTTGGTCTTGCCGCTGTCGAGGCCAGCCTGCTGCAACGCCTGCTGGAGCGCCCGCTGGTCGCGCATCATCAGGTCGAGCGTTTCCGGGCGCTCGACGAACATGTGGGCGCTCACCGTACCGCTCTTGTCGAGGTCGAGCTTGACGTCGATGCGACCCAGGTCGGCCGGATCGAGGCGGATCTGGAAGCGGGTGTTGCCGGCTTCGAAGTGGCGGGCGATCTCGAAAGCTACCTGCGGGTAGTTGAGCTGCTGCACCGGAGCCGAGTAGGCGGCATGGATGGCGCGGGTGGCTGCCGCGGCGGTGGTAGCCGCTGCTTGGGCCACGGCGGCGGGTGCCTCGGCATTGGCGGCAACCGGAGTCGGTGCGACGGGCGCCGCATCCGCCTTGGGTGCCGACGAAGCGGGTGCAGCCGGGCGCGCGTCGGCGGCTGCCGGTTCGTCCTTCGGCTGCGACGGGCGCGGGTCGAGGCGGATTTCGGTATCGAGTTCTAGGTCGGGGGTGGCCGGCAGCGGGTCGGCCCTGGCCTCGGAGCGGGTGTCGGGCGCTACGGGGCCCGGCTGCGGAGTTGCGGGCCTGGCTTCAGGCCGGGGCGCGGGCGCAGCCTCCGCCGGGGGCGCAGCCGGCGCGGCGAGGGTTTCGGGCAGGTCGAGGACCGGGGCGGCGATCGGAGCGGTCGCAGTGGTGGCCGCCGGCCGGGTGGCGGGCTTTGCGGTGAGAGCGGCGACCAGCTGCTCCAGCTCCGGGCTGGTGCTGCCGGGAGTGCGGGTGAGGCCCAGCTGCGTCATCGCATCGTCGGCGATGTCGCCGGCGGCAAGGCGGTTGGCCAGTTGGGTGAGGGCCTTGGCGAGGTCGGGCGACGCCTTTTCGAGCTGGGCGGCAAAGTCCTTGAGGGCCGTGCCGAGCTCGGCGAGCTGGAGCGGCACGATCTGCGCCTGTACGATCTTCGGTGCCGGGTCGGCGACGGTTGCCGGGGCGGATGGCGCGGGCGTGTCGGCAGTGTCGACGGGCGCATCGGCCGCGGGAGTGGGTGGCAAATCGTTCGCGGGCGCAACCGGCAGGAGGTTGCTGCCGGTGGCCAGTTCGGCGAGCTTGCCGGTGTTGACCGGCGGCGTCGCCAGTTGCGGCTGACCGGCGAGCCAGGCCACGATGGCTTCGACGGTTTCGGTGAGCTTCTTTTCGAGGGCGGGATCGAGCGGCTTGCCCTCGTCGAGGGCGGACCGCGCCGCCTTGAGTGCGTCGGCAAAGTCCTTCAGCAGGAGCTTGCCGGCTTCGGACTGTTGCAGGTCGGTGAGCTGGGGCAGGTCCGGGGTGACCGGGGCGGGCTGTTCCGTCGTTGGCGCGACGGTGGCGGGGGCAGCAGCGACAGCGGTTGGCACGACAGGAGCCGGGGTGGAGGGCGCTTCGGCATCGACCGGCGGCTGCGCGCCGGTTGCGAGTATGGCAAGCAATGCGGCGAACAGGCCGGCCTCGCCGCCGCCCTCGGCGCTACCATCAGCCGGCGTGCCATCGGGCTTCGTCGTGCCTGGCGCGGGTGCGAACAGCGAAGTGGGAGCCTGGAAGAAGCCGACGGATACCGACACGAATGCCTCGCGGACGAAATTGCGTCGATGGCGTTGCAAGTGCCGTGCCGGACTCGGAAATTCAGCAATGTCAGTGAGTTAGTGGCACTGGCCGTGAGATCGTATCGGCAGAAACCGCCTGCGGGCGGCAATTGTTGCCGGGAAGGTCGATAGGGCGTATATCGCGCCGATCCAAAGTGGCCTTGAACCCATCCGGACGAGACAAGAATGCTGAACTCGCTTGACCTGCCCAAGCGCCCCGAAGACACGCGCGTCGTCGTCGCGATGTCGGGGGGCGTCGATAGTTCCGTCGTTGCCGGACTGCTGGCCCGCGAGGGCTACGATGTCGTCGGTGTTACCCTGCAGCTTTACGACCATGGCGAGGCGACGCATCGCAAGGGCGCGTGCTGCGCGGGGCGGGACATCCACGATGCGCGGCGCGTGGCACAGGCCCTGAACATCCCGCACTACGTGCTCGACTACGAGCAGCGCTTCAAGAACGCGGTGATGGAGCCGTTCGCCAATGCCTACCGGCAGGGTGAGACGCCGGTGCCGTGTATCGCCTGCAACCAGAGCGTGAAGTTCGTTGACCTGATGGAAGTGGCACGCGACCTCGGGGCCGACGTGCTGGCGACAGGGCACTATGTGCAGAGCAAGCTGGTGGATGGGCGGCGACGGCTGTTCCGGCCGGTGGATGACAGCCGCGACCAGAGCTATTTCCTGTTCGCGACGACGCAGCAGCAGCTCGATTTCCTGCGCTTTCCGCTGGGCGGCATGACGAAGCCCGCGGTGCGCGAACTGGCGCGCGAGTTCGGGCTCGAGATCGCGGAGAAGCACGACAGCCAGGACATCTGCTTCGTGCCGCAGGGCAAGTATGCCGACGTGATCCGCAAGATGCATCCCGAGGCGCTGGAGACGGGCGAGATCGTGCATCTCGACGGACGGGTGCTCGGCCAGCACGAGGGGATCGTGAACTACACGGTGGGCCAGCGGAAGGGGCTCGGCGTCGCGGCGGGCGAGCCGCTCTACGTGGTGAAGCTCGAGCACAAGACAGGCCGGGTGATCGTCGGGCCGCGAGAGGCGCTGATGACCAAGACCGTGCGCCTGCGCGACGTGAACTGGCTGGGCGAGCAGGCGCTGGCGTCACTCGCGGCCGGAAACGGCATGCCGATCGAGGTGAAGGTGCGCTCGACGCGGCCGCCGCAGCCGGGCGCCGTTCACATGGAGGGGGGCGAGGTGTTCGTGACGCTGTTCGCCGGCGAGTACGGCATTTCGCCGGGGCAGGCTTGCGTGTTCTACGCCGACGAAAGCGAGACGGCCGAAGTGCTGGGTGGCGGCTTCATCGCCGAGGCCGTGCCGCAGGCACTTGTGGCATGAGGGGTGGGGCGATGAAGATCAGGGCCGAGCGGCGGGCCGATTTCGCGCTTGTCGCGGCGGTGATCGAGGATGCGTTTGCGCCGATGCCGTTTGCCAGTGGCACCGAGGCGCAGATCGTGACCGCGCTGCGCGAAGCTGAGGCTGTCACGGTGGGACTGGTCGCTGACGAGGATGGCGAGATCATCGGGCAAGTGACCTTTTCGCCGGTCACGATCGACGGCGAGGAGTCCGACTGGCATGCGCTGGGGCCGGTTGCCGTTGCGCCGGGGCGGCAAGGTGAAGGGATTGGCGAGGCGCTGATCACCGAGGGGCTGGCCCGACTGCGCGGCCTGGGCTCGGCCGGGTGCGTGCTGGTGGGCTCGGAATACTACCGCCGGTTCGGGTTCGACAACTCGACGGCGATGTGGGTGGAAGGGTACCCGCCCGAGGACTTCATGGTGCTGCCGTTCGGCGAAGAGGCAGACGGAGTCGTTGCGTTCCACCCGGCGTTCGGCTGATCAGTTCGCGGGGGCGGGTTCGGCGGGCGCTGCCGGCTGGGAGCGCTGCTCCATCGCGCCTTCGCGGACCATCTGGTAGTTGCTGAGGCTGCCCGAGAACGCCGCGACGATGTAGGCGAGCATCAGCGCGCCGAGGACCAGCAGCACGATGCGGCCGCCAGTGAGGCGCCAGGGGCTGAGGGGTGGCTTCGGGGGCTTGGTTGACATGGTGCTGGAGTAGCGCGCAGCGCCGGGGCCGGCAAGGGTGTCGAGGTCGCGGCGAAAAAAGCTGGGGTAGTGGCCCAAGGATTTCAGCACGGCGGGCGTCTCATCGCTAGTATGCCGCGCGAAAGTTCAGTCCGGTGCAACGGTCCTTTGCCCTGATGCCGCAGTTTGTTGACACCAAGGTGGCGGAGCCGCCGCGCGTGGCAGACGAGACACTGATTGCGAAAGCGATCGGTGGGGATCGGCGTGCGTTCGGGCAACTGGTCGAGCGGCACTACGATTTCATCTTCCGCACCGCGTGCAAGTGGTGCGGCAAGGTATCGGACGCCGAGGACGTGGCGCAGGACGTGTGCGTCAAGCTCGCCGGTATCTTGAAGAGCTTCGACGGCCGTTCGGCCTTCACCAGCTGGCTCTATCGCGTGACGCTGAATGCGGTGCGCGACATGCAGCGGGCGAGGAGCCGCCGGGGACGCAATGTCGACCGCTATGCGGAAGTGGCGCCCGACGAGTACCTGCCCGACCAGGAGGACTCGGCGGCGGCCAAGGAGCTCTGGAACGCAGTGCGCAGACTTCCCGACCAGCAACGGGATGCAGTGCTGCTCATTTACGCGGAGGGGATGAGCCACGCCGAAGCCGGCGTGATCATGGGGTGCAAGGAGGCAACCGTCTCCTGGCACGTCCACGAGGCAAAAAAGACCCTGAGGGGGCTCCTATGAGCAACCACGACGATTTCGACGACAAGCTCGGCGCCCTCAAGGGGCTGAACACGCCTGCGCCCAACGAAGCGCGGCGCAACCAGGCGCTCGACGCGGCGATGCTGGCCTTCGATGCCGAACAGAAGCGCGCCACCCAAGGAAATCCGCTGATCAACCGTCTCAGTTCCATGTTCGCCAATGCGAGAAGGAACTTCGTGATGGACAACCGTCTCACCTACGGGCTCGGCACTGCCGCGATTGCACTGCTGCTCCTGCCGCTGGGGTACCAGCTGTACACTTCGACGGCGATCACGCCGATCGGCGTGCCGCCGGCGACGGTGTCGACGACGGCGGACCCGGTGCCGGTTCCGGCCGAGAAGAAGGTGGAAGTGCTCGCCAATGGTACCGCTTCGGTGGAGACGCCGACGGTCGAAATGCAGATCAGCGCGGACGACCGCGCCGAGGCCGACGCACTGTTTGAGGAAGGCGAGGCTGACCTCGCGATGATGGCGCCGGCGCCCGAAGCCGCCCCGCTGGGCGACGTGGCGAAGCCGGTGATGCGGACGCTGGTGCAGCCGGGTGGGGCGCAGCCGCAAATCTCGGCGGGGGTGCAGCCCTACGTGGGCGCCGAGCCGATGATGGTGGCGCCGACCGATCCCACGGGTGACGAGTTCTCGAAGTTCACCGAGAGCCCGGTGAAGATCGTCAAGAACGAGCCGGTCTCGACCTTCTCGATCGATGTCGATACGGCAGCGTATTCCTATGTGCGCCGGTCGCTGACCGAGGGTTGGGTGCCTGAGCCCGACGCGGTGCGGATCGAGGAACTGATCAACTACTTCAACTACGACTATCCCGAAGCCACGGACGAGGCGACGCCGTTCAAGCCGACGGTGTCGGTGTATCCGACGCCCTGGAACGAGAAGACGCAGATCGTGCAGATCGGCATCAAGGGCTATGTGCCACCGGCGACGGAGGACAAGGCGTCCAACCTCGTCTTCCTGCTCGATACGTCGGGGTCGATGGACCAGCCGGACAAGCTGCCGCTGCTGAAGCGGGCGTTCGGGCTGCTGGTCGATCAGCTCGGCGAGAACGACACGGTGTCGATCGTCGCCTATGCCGGATCGGCAGGCGTGGTGCTGGAGCCGACCAAGGGCTCGGACAAGGCGCGCATCCTCGGGGCGCTGGAGCAGCTGTCGGCCGGCGGCTCGACGGCGGGCGCGGCGGGGATCGAGCTCGCGTACCAGCTCGCCGAGCAGCACAAGGTGCAGGGCGGGGTGAACCGGGTGATCCTCGCCACGGATGGCGACTTCAATGTCGGCATTGACGATCCGGAGGATCTCAAGACCTACATCAAGAACAAGCGCGACGGCGGGGTGTTCCTGTCGGTGCTCGGCTTCGGCTCGGGCAATCTCGGCGACGACACGATGCAGGCGCTGGCCCAGAACGGCAATGGCAATGCCAGCTACATCGACAGCTTCAAGGAAGCGCAGAAGGTGCTGGTGGCCGATGCTGGCGGCACGCTCGAGACGATCGCCAAGGACGTGAAGATCCAGGTGGAGTTCAACCCGGCGGTAGTCAGCGAGTACCGGCTGATCGGCTACGAGACCCGGGCGCTCAACCGCGAGGACTTCAACAACGACAAGGTCGATGCCGGCGAGGTCGGGGCGGGCACCACGGTGACGGCGCTCTATGAGATCACGCCGGTGGGTTCGGGTGCCGAACTGAACGACCCGCTGCGCTACGAAACCGATGCTGCGCCGGCGACGGTCGAGGCTGGGGCCGCCACCGAGTTCGGCTTCCTGAAGCTGCGCTACAAGGAGCCGAACTCCGACACATCCAAGCTGATCGAAATGCCGATCGGCAAGGACCTGGCGGTGGCGAGCCTCGATGCTGCGGGCGCCGACCAGCGCTGGGCGGCGGCGGTGGCGGCGTTCGGGCAGAAGCTCAAGGGCTCGGTCTATGGCGACATGGAGTGGGCCGATAA
>JAEYYP010000463.1 GCA_023428425.1 Pseudomonadota bacterium | reverse complement strand
GTTCTCGCGCGACGTCATTGCCATGGCGACGGCGATCGCGCTCAGCCACAACATGTTCGACGCCGCCGTCTTCCTCGGCATCTGCGACAAGATCGTGCCCGGCCTGATGATCGGCGCACTGACCTTCGGCCACCTGCCGGCGGTCTTCGTGCCGGCTGGTCCCATGCCGTCCGTCCTGCCCAATGACGAGAAGGCGCGGGTGCGCCAGCTCTACATGGAGGGCAAGGTCGGCCGCGCCGAACTGCTCGAGGCCGAGGCCAAGTCGTACCACTCCCCCGGCACCTGCACCTTCTACGGCACCGCCAACTCCAACCAGATGCTGATGGAGATCATGGTCCTGCACCTGCCGGGCGCCAGCTTCGTCAACCCCAACACGCCGCTGCGCGATGCGCTGACCCGCGAGGCGACGGTGCGCGCCCTGTCGCTCACCGCCGAGGGCAACAACTACACGCCCATCGGCCACATCGTCGACGAGAAGGCCATCGTCAACGGCCTCGTCGGCCTGCTCGCGACGGGTGGCTCGACCAACCACACCATGCACCTGGTGGCCATCGCCGCGGCGGCCGGGCTGAAGATCACCTGGGAGGACATGTCGGAGCTCTCGAGCGCGGTGCCGCTGCTCGCCCGCGTCTACCCCAACGGCATCGCCGACGTGAACCATTTCCACGCCGCCGGCGGCATGGGCTTCCTGATCCGCGAACTGCTCGAGGCCGGCTACCTGCACGAGGACGTCAAGACCGTCTGGGGGACAGGCCTCTCGGGCTACACCGTCGAGGCGAAGCTCGCTGAGGACAGGCTCGAGTTCACTCCGTCGCCCGAACTCTCGGGCGACCCCAAGGTGCTGGCGCCGGTGAAGTCGGCCTTCAGCCAGAATGGCGGTCTCAAGCTGCTCTCGGGCAATCTCGGCAAGTCGGTGATCAAGGTTTCCGCCGTCAAGCCGGAGAACCGCGTCGTCGAGGCGCGCGCCAAGGTGTTCCACACGCAGGAAGGCCTGCAGGCGGCGTTCAAGGCCGGCGAACTCAACGGCGACGTCATCGCCGTCGTCCGCTTCCAGGGTCCGAAGTCGGTCGGCATGCCGGAACTGCACAAGCTCACGCCGCAGCTCGGCATCCTGCAGGATCGCGGCTTCAAGGTGGCGCTTCTCACCGATGGTCGGATGTCCGGCGCCTCGGGCAAGGTGCCGGCCGCCATCCACATGACCCCAGAGGCCAGTGACGGCGGCGCCATCGCCAAGATCCGCGACGGCGACCTGATCCGCCTCGACGCCAACGAGGGCACGCTGACCTTCCTCGGCGACGAGCGCGAGTTCTTCTCCCGCACCCCGGCGACCGAGGACCTCCGCCGCGAGCATTTCGGCATGGGCCGCGAACTCTTCGCCGGCTTCCGCGCCCTGGTGGGCACCGCCGACAACGGCGCCAGCGTCTTCGGCTGAGCCGGCTTGGCGTCGGAGATAGAGTCACCTATCGTCGCGCCATGGGCGTGCGGCTAATCACTTTTGCGACCCGGGAGTTCCGGGAGTCGGCGGACCGTCTGGTTCGTAGTGCCGCCGCTTTTGGCCTTGACTGCACCGTCTACACGCCGGCAACGCCGCTGGTGCGCGAACTGCGGCGCAAGCACCCCCTGATCGCACGCGGCCGGCGCGGCTATGGATACTGGCAGTGGAAGCCCGCCCTGGTCGCCGACGAACTGGCCCGGGCTGCCGAGGGCGACGTGATCTTCTATTGCGATGCAGGCGCCGCGTTCGTTGCCGATCCGTCATCGCTGGTCGACCTCGCTCGCCGCCACGGGACCGTAGTCTTTCGCCATGGCGTCCCAGCGAGCGACTGGACACGGCGCGACTGTTTCGTGCTGATGAACGCCGACGAAGAGCGGTACTGGAACGCCAACTCCGCGGTCAGCGGCTACGTTCTCTTTCGTGCCGGGGCGGCTTCACGCGCCCTCGCCGAAGAGTGGCTCGCAGCCTGCAGCGACCCGCGCATTCTCACCGACGCCCCCAATGTCATGGGGCGCGATGATCTTCCCGGCTTCCGCGCCCATCGGCATGACCAGTCGGTGCTGGGCATCCTCGCCGAGCGGCACGGCCTGCCGCAATTTCCCGACCCCAGCCAGTATGGCGTGCCTCATGCAGGGGCCCCCTACAACCAGGTGATCGACAGCCACCGCTCGCGACGGCTCACGCTGCGCAACCGGCTAGGTCGCGCCACGCTGCCGCTGCGGGAGAGCTTCAAGCGCGCCTACGCCACCATGGTGAAGCGCCGGCACTGAAGCCCCGCTTGGCTCCATTTTCTCGCCGGGTCGGGAGGCGGCGGTGCCCGGTGATGCGTAGCTCTCGTGATCGGGATCTCTGCCGGGGCCAATGCGGCGGTATAGGTGCGGAGCGGTATTCCTCCAGCCGAACTGCTGGCCGCCGTCCTGACGCCCCTGCAGCCACGCCCCGCCGGGGCAGGACGGCCAGAACCACAGTCGCCCGGCAGTCGATTCCGGCCTCGCAGCTTCGACCGTCCAGCCGACGCCGAAAGGCACGCGTCGGCTCCTCGTGACAAAAATCTACGCCGTCATGTTAAAAATAATAGACATAGTGGAAGAAATAGTCGATATGAGGTCAAGGAAACTGTGCGCGGAGCTTGGGTATGTCGTTTCGAGAGAAGAACGCCTGGATCGCCGTTGTCACCACGCTGATGGTGTGGGGCTTCTACTTCTTCGAGGTGTGGCGCGGCGTCGACGCCCGCGTGCTTGACGGCCAGGCCCTCTGGACCCTGTTCCTCATCTGCATGGGGATCACCGTGGTGCTGATGTTCGGCCTCAACCTGCTGGCCACCCGGCGACGCCTCAAGGATTTTGGGTCAACCCCGGATGAGCTGGAAAAGCAGATGGAGAGCGGCGCCGCCAGGGTCACCAAGCCGCTGTTCGAATGGGCCGTGCTCGGCATCTCGGCGGCGGCCCTGCTCTGGGGCAGGGATTTCGCGGCAGGCTTTCCGGCCGACCCCGTCGGGAGCTTCGCCATCGTCATTGCAAACGCGCTGCTGTTCGCGGCCGTCGTCACCAACGTGCTGGCCGAAATCATCGTCATCGTCCGCTTCCGGGTGCTGGGCTGATGGCGCCGCCCCCGATCTCCAACACCATCCGCCGCCTGCGCTTCGACCACAACGAGATGACGCAGCAGGACCTGGCCGATCGCATCGGCATGACCCGGCAGACCATCGCGGCCATCGAGCAGAACAAATACTCGCCGTCGCTGGAAGCAGCGTTCCGCATCGCCGAAGTGTTCGGCGTGCCGATCGGCGAGGTCTTCCAGTGGAAGGCCGGCCAGCCCAAGGGCTGACGGCCGACCCATCCCAATCCCCGAGCCTGACCCCGCGCCCCGTGAAGGAGGATGCCATGAGAGCTGCTGTCTACAGGAAATACGGTCCCCCCGACGTCGTTTCCATCGAAGAGGTGCCCAAGCCGGTGCCGGGTCCCCGCGACATCCTCGTCAAGATGGCGGCGAGTTCGGTCACCTCGGGCGATGCACGGATGCGGGCGTTCAACCTGCCCAAGCCGTTTGGGATACCCGGCCGGCTGATGCTCGGCATCTTCGGGCCGCGCCGCAAGGTGCTGGGCGTCGAGTTCGCCGGCACGGTCGAAGCGGTCGGTTCGGCGGTCACGAAGTTCAAGCCGGGCGACCGGGTGTTCGGTATCGATGTATTCAACTGCCACGCCGAGTACAAGCTGGTGCGCGAAAACGAGTGCGTCGCGCTCATGCCGCACAACCTCTCGTTCGAGGATGCGGCAGGTGTGCCGTTCGGCGGGGTCACGGCGCTCGACTTCTTCAACCGCGCCGGCATCCAGCCGGGCCAGAAGGTACTGATCAACGGCGCCTCGGGCTGCGTCGGTGCCTACGCGGTACAATTGGCCAGGCACTTCGGCGCAGAGGTTACCGGCGTCTGCAGTGCCGGCAATGCCGATCTCGTGCGCTCTCTCGGCGCCGATCGGGTCATCGACTACGCGACGACCGACTTCGCCGCCGAGCAGCAGGTCTACGACCTGGTGATGGACACCGTCGGCAACGCCCCGTTCACCCGCTGCGCGCCAGTGCTCGCGCCGAAGGGCGCCCTGCTGGCCGTACTCGGCGTGCCCGAGGATCTGTTCCGGCGGCCCAGGGACGGCAGGCGCATTGTCGGCGGTACCTCGGCCGAGCGCCCGGAAGACCTGCGCCTGCTGGCAGACCTTCTCGCCGCCGGCACAATCCGGGCGGTGGTCGATCGCGTCTATCCGCTCGCTGACATTCGCAACGCCTACGCCCATGTCGACAGTGGCCGCAAACGCGGCGCGGTTGTGCTGGCGATCGAGGCTTGAGCTGGCTGTGTCAGCAGTGGTGGGCACGGCCGACGGCCGCGCCAGCGTCTTCTGCCGAGGGCCTGAAACTCCAGTCGCTGCGACACCGTAGCTTGCCGGGACAGCCCCGCCATATCGGCAGGGCGGATTTTTGCGTGTAGCTTGACCGTTGCATCGGGGCCGTGGGGGCACCGGCAGACGCGGAGGAACAGGTGACCGGAATCGCACAGTTGTCCGCGAAGCGTCGGCGCGGACGAGTGATCCGGTGGCTGGTGCTGCTGGTGGTTCTTGGCGTCGGCGCAACCTGGCTCTATCTGAACCGTCCGTGGGAGCCGAAGCCGACACCGGTTGCCGTCGAGACCGTGACGCCAGGACCCGCGAGCCGGGTCCTCGCCATCAACGGCCGCGTCGCTCCAGCCGAGCAGGTGGAGATCAGCTCTACCGTCAGTGGCCGGATCGTCAGCGTGGCGGTCGCCGAAGGCGACAGCGTCGAGGCCGGCACGGTGCTGCTCGTCATCGATGACATGCAGCAGCGCGCTGCGGTGGCCCAGGCGCGGGCCCAGCTCGATGCGGCGGTGGCCCAGAGCAACAAGGCGCGCACCGACCTCGAACGCACCGAAGCGCTGCGGGATTCGGTTTCGCGGAAGGCGCTTGACGATGCGCGGCTTGCAGTGGAGACAGCGCAGAACGAAGTTGACCGGCTGACCTCGCTGCTGGAACAGGCACAGGACCAACTGGCCCAGTACACCGTGAAGGCCCCGTTCGACGGCACGATCCTCAGCCGCGGCGCCGATCCGGGGCAGGTGGTCAGCAGTTCCACGTCGCTGTTCCTCTTCGCCAACCTGGCAATGCTCTATGGCGAGGCGAGCGTCGACGAGCTCTACGCCTCCGAGGTCCGCCGCGACCTGCCGGTGGCGGCCCGTCCGGCCGGGCACTCTGACGTGATTGACGGCAAGGTGGTCTATGTCTCGCCAAAGGTGGATGCCTCGACCGGCGGCCGCCTGGTGCGGGCCGATCTTCCCGGTGCTGGCGAGCTGAACCTGCCGGTGGGACTCACGGTGATGCTCAACATCGTCGTCGACCAGCGCGACTCTGCGATCACCATTCCGCGCGGCGCCCTGGTCGCCGGCGACCAGCCAGCCGTCTTTCTGCTCGATAACGGTCGCGCCACCCTGCGGCCGGTGCAGTACATCGACTGGCCGTCCGACCGGCTGATCGTCACCGGAGGGCTCGAGGGCGCCGAGACGCTGATCCTCGATAGCCGGCTGGTTAAGGCCGAAGGCGCGCTCGTCGCCGCGGCGGGGCAGTAGCGTGCTCTACAGCCTCAAGATCGCCACCCGCTACCTCACCGCCAACCGGGCGCAGTCGCTGCTGCTGGTGCTCGGTGTCGCGGTCGGCGTCTATGTCTTCGTGTTCATGAGCGCGCTCATCGGCGGCCTTGCCGTGCTGCTCATCGACCGCACGGTGGGCAGCATCGCCCACGTTGTAGTGGAGCCGTCCGACCGCGACCCGGTTTCGCTGTTCGATGACGGCGAGGGGGCGCTCGTCGCCGTGCTGAAGTCGAGCCAGCAGCGCCCGACGCTGCAGTCTGCCGAGGCGTACCTTCCCATACTCGAGAGCGCCCCGCGGGTGCGTGTCGTGGTCGGCAAGGTGCTGGGCAACGGCTTCATGCTGAAGGGCGAGGCGGTGGCGCCGGTGCAGATCACCGGGCTGGAAGCGAAGGACATCTCGGCCATCGCCGACATTGGGGCGAGCCTCGTCTCCGGCTCGACCGACCTGATGCTCGGCACAGCCGTCATCGGCAAGGGGCTCGCCGACAAGCTCGGCATCGGCGTCGGCCAGTCCCTGGTGATCCGTTCGGAGCGCGCCGTCGAGCAGCCGGTGACGATCGGCGGCATCTTCGAGATCGGTGTCGCCGGGGTCGACGAGACGGCCGTCTACCTCAACATCCGTGCTGCCCGCGTGTTGCTCGACCTGCCCGAAGGGTTGTCGCGCTACGAGCTGAAACTCGACGACCTGCAACTCGCGCAGGCCACCGCCGCCGACATCGCCGGCCGCACCGGCCTCAAGGCGACCGCCTGGCAGGACCAGAATGCCCAGCTGCTCGAAGGCCTGACGGCGCAGGCCCGCTCCGGCACGCTCATCAAGGGCTTCGCGCTCGTCACCATCGTCATCGGTGTGGCGAGCGCGCTTCTGCTCTCCACCTACCGACGCCAGAGCGAGATCGGCATCATGCGCGCCATGGGGGCGCGGCGCGGTTTCGTCGTGCTGGTCTTCGTGCTGCAGGGCGCCTTCATCGGGCTTGCCGGCGGTTTGCTGGGCGCCGGGCTGGGCTACCTGTCGCTGCTGCCCTTTCCGCCTCCCGAGGCCACCAGTGGCGGCGGACTGCCGGTCGACTACCGTCAGGGCGCCTACGACGCAGCGATCCTGCTCACGCTCGCCGGCGCGATCGCTGCCGCCATCTGGCCGGCCTACGCCGCCTCGCGCGTCGACCCGGTCAAGGCGATCGGCCCATGATTGCCCAAGGCAGGGAGATGCTGGTCGATGTCCGTGGCGTCACCAAGGAATATGCCGAGGGCGAAAACGTCACCCGCGTCCTGAAGGGCGTCGAGCTCCAGGTCGAGCGCGGCGAGCTGGTAGCGCTGCTCGGCCCCTCGGGTTCAGGCAAGTCGACCCTGCTCAACATCCTCGGCACGCTGGCTCGCCCTACCGATGGCCAACTCGCCATCCTCGGCGAAGACCTCATCGGCGCCGACGACTACGTGCTCACTGAGTTCCGCAACCGCCATATCGGCTTCGTCTTCCAGGCCCACCTGCTGCTGCCCGATTTCACCGCGCTCGAGAACGTCATGTTCCCCGCTGCCGCCCGCCACGGCCGCGAGCGGCGGGAGGACCGGGCCCGGGCCGCCGAACTGCTCGACCGTGTCGGCCTGTCCGAGCGCCGGGACTTCCTGGCCGGCCGCCTGTCCGGCGGACAGAAGCAACGCGTCGCCGTCGCGCGCTCGTTGATGAATGCGCCCGAACTGGTACTGGCCGACGAGCCTACCGGCAACCTCGACCGCGAAAGCGCCGACCAGGTGATGGCGCTGCTGACGGAAATCAATACCGAAGACCGCACCGGCTTCCTCATCTCCACCCACGACGAGAAGATCGCCGCCCGCTGCCGCCGCCAGGTCTACATGGTTGACGGCAAGGTGGCCGACGACCGCCAGCAGGATTGACCTCAGTCGCGCGACAGCCGCCCGGTGCGCGCGAGGAGGATGACCGGCAGGATGCCGATCGCAACGATGAGGAGCGCCGCAAGCGACGCATCCTCATAGGTGCCGCGCACCGCCTCGCCGTAGAGCAGGGTGGCGAGGCTCTCGAAGTTCAGCGGGCGGAGCAGCAGCGTCGCCGGCAGCTCCTTCATGCAGTCGACGAAGACCAGCAGGCCGGCCGCCGTGAGCGCCGTGCGGGACAGCGGCAGGTGGACATGCACGAGCGTGCCGCCCGGCCCTCGACCGAGCGTGCGGGCCGCATGGTCGTAGGAGAGCGGCAGCCGGCTCAGCCCGGACTCGATGCCGCCCACCGAGATGGCGAGGAAGCGTGCCGCGTAGGCGTAGACCAGCGCTGCGCCTGAACCGAGCAGCAACAGTCCCGTCGACCAGCCGAAACTCGAGCGCATGAAGCCATCTACGCTGCGGTCGAAAGCGGCGACCGGGATCAGGATGCCGATGGCCAGCACCGTGCCGGGAACGGCGTAGCCGAGGGTCGCGACCCGCGCGGCGAGGCCGGTCGCGCGAGCGGGCTGCAGTCGTGCGGCGTAGGCTACGGCGAAGCCGGCCAGCAGGACCACCATCGTGGCCAGCGCCGATACCGATAAGGTGTTGAGCGCCGCGCGCAGCAGGGCAGGCGAAAGGCCGGCGAAATCGAACCGTTTCGCCGCCGCGACGACGAGATAGATCGCCGGGCCGACAAAACCGACTACCACCGGCAATACGCTCAGCCCGAGCGCCATGGCCCCGCGCCAGCCACGGAGGCGCAGTGGCGGCATCGGCCGGGGGCGCTGTGCGCTGCTGGCATAGCGCTGGTTGCGCCGCGCCATCCGCTCGAGCAGCACCAGGGCCATGACGATCGCCAGCATGGCGACGGCGATCTGCGCCGCCCCCGCAAGATCGGCCCGCACCACCCAGGTGGTGTACACCGAGGCGGTCAGGGTGCGGATGCCTAGAAATTGCGCCGCGCCCACATCGTTCAGCACTTCCATCAGCGCCAGCGCCGCGCCCACGGCAATGGCCGGCCGGGCAAGCGGCAGGGCGACGCGCCAGAACAGCTGTCCCCGGCCGACGCCGAGCGTGCGCGCCGCCTCCAGCAGGTTGGCCGACTGAGTAAGGAACATCGCCCGCGCCGTCAAATACACGTAGGGGTAGAGCACCGAGCCGAAGATCAGCACCGCCGCCCACATCGAGCGGATATCGGGCAGGCGGAACTGGCGTGGGCTGTCGAACCCGAGCACCCAGCGAATGGCGCCCTGCACGGGCCCGAGGGGGCTCAGGATATCGAGATAGGCATAGGCCATGATGTAGGTGGGCACGGCGAGCGGCAGCAGCAGCGCCCATTCCACCACGCCGCGACCGCGGAAATCATAGGCGGAGACGAGCCAGGCCGCCCCGGTCCCCACCGCCACCGCGACGATGCCGGTGCCGGTGAGCAGCAGCAGCGTGTTCCACGCCGATTGCGGCAGGACATGCACCAGCACGTGGCTCCACAGTGTGCCGGTATCGGCGAACGCGATCAGCGCGATGGTCGCAACCGGCAGAAGCACGAAAGCCGCGACGGCGAATGCCGTCACGGCCCAGCGTGAAATCCCGATGTGGCGGCGCCCTGCGGGGCGCCCTGCGGCGATGGCTTGCATGGCAAATGCGGCGGGGTTGGCCCGCCGCATCCGGATCAGTTGGCGAAGGTGTCGAAGCTGATTTCGTCGACCAGCTCGCTGGCCCTCTTGCGGAACGGCAGCACTTCGGTGAGCGGCTGCGAGTCCGGGGTCAGCGTGCCGAGCGCCGCGATGATCGGGTGCACTTCGGCAGCCGCGTTCACCGGGTGCTCGAAATTGGCCTCGGCGTAGAGCTTCTGCGCCGGCTCGGACGCCAGGTATTCGAGCAGCTTCACCGCCTCGTCGCGGTTGGGCGCATGCGCTGCCACGGCTGCGCCCGAAACGTTCACCAGGGTGCCGCCACCCTCGAAGGTCGGCAGGATGACCTTGACCGCGTCCGACCACGCCTTCTGTTCGTCGCCGCCCTTGCCGCTGCTCATCAGGCCGAAATAGTAGGAGTTGGCCACGGCGATGTCGCAGATGCCGGCCGCGATGTCGCGGGCGCCGTCACGGTCGCCACCGGCCGCGGCGCGGGCCTGGTTGGCCTTCAGGCCTTCGAGCCAGGTGCGGGTATCGGCCTCGCCATGCTTGGCCATGTAGGCGGCGATCATCGCGGTGTTGTAGGGGTGCTGGCCCGAACGGATGCAGAGCTTGCCGCGCCACTGCTCGTCGGCCAGCTGCTCGTAGGTGATGGCCGAAAGGTCGAGATCCTTCGCGGCGTAGACCACGCGGGCGCGACCCGACAGGGCGAACCAGTTACCCTCTGCGTCGCGCAGCGAGGCGGGGATCGCCGCTTCCAGCGCATCCGAATCCACCGGCTGGGTGATGCCCGCGTTCACGAGGTCGATCAGCGCGCCGAAGTCGACGGTCATCAGGATGTCGGCCGGCGAGCTCTCGCCTTCGGCCTGCACGCGCTCGATGAGGCCATTTTCGAGGAACACCGTGTTGACCGTGATGCCGGTATCGGCGGTGAAGGCATCGAGGATCGGCTGGATCAGGCCCGGCTCGCGCGAGGTGTAAAAGTTCACTTCTTCGGCCAGCGCCGGCACGGCGGCTCCGAGGGCCAGGAGGCTCGCCATCCCGATGGTCTTCGCAAACTTGATCATGTCGGTTCCCTGTTGACGCAGGCGCGGGTCGGCGCCCACGCGTTGGACACCGCATCACATAGTTGAGGGACAAGGTCAAGTTATGGCCGGGTGCGACGTGGCGTCACTCGGCGGGGAAGACCATGACTTCGTCGCGCTTGACGCTCAGGTGCACCGTCTGTCCCACGGCGGCGCCGCTGCGCAGGCTGCTGCGCAGCACCAGCGGCGCGTCGATTCCCTCCACCTTAAGTGAAAGTTCCTCGAGCTCGCCGAGGAAGGCCCGCTCCACCACGCGCGCTGCGACTCCGTCGGGACTGAGGAACAGCGAATGCGGCCGCACCAGCAGTTCCAGTTTTCCGCCCGTCACCGCCGCGGGGAATGCCCCGAGCGCGCTCTCCACCCGGTCGCCGGCGGACCGTGCCGGAATGC
This sequence comes from Pseudomonadota bacterium, assembly GCA_023428425.1. Lineage (GTDB taxonomy): Bacteria > Pseudomonadota > Alphaproteobacteria > Rhizobiales > Devosiaceae > Devosia_A. The sequence continues at coordinate 1,304 of JAEYYP010000463.1, read as the reverse complement.
GGTTCACATGCGAGAAGAAGCTCGCCGCATAGGCGGTGAGGGGGCGGGCATAGACTTTCTCGCCTACGCCCGATTCGACGATCCGGCCCTTGCGCATCAGCGCCAGCCAGTCGCCTGTCGAGAGCGCTTCCTCGGGGTCGTGCGTCACGATGATGGCGGTGATGCCGAGGCCGCGGATCAGCGCCACCGTTTCCCGGCGGATGGTGTCGCGCAGCCCGGGATCGAGGTTGGAGAACGGTTCGTCCATCAGCAGCACGCTCGGCTGCGGCGCCAATGCCCGCGCCAGCGCGATGCGCTGCTGCTCGCCGCCCGAGAGCTGGTGGGGGTAGCGCGCCGCAAGCGCACCGATGCCGAGCCGATCGACCACTTCGCCGATGCGGGCTTCGCGACGCGGCCGGTCCATCGCCCTGAGCCCGAAGCCGATGTTCTGCGCCGCCGTCAGGTGCGGAAACAGCGCATAGTCCTGGAACATGAAGCCGACATGGCGGTGCTCGGGTTCGATGAACGTCGTCCCGTCCGCCACCACGCGCCCGGCGAGCGTCACCGAGCCGCTGTCGATCCGTTCCACCCCCGCCACGGTCCGCAGCAGGGTCGACTTGCCGCAGCCAGAATGCCCGACGAGGCAGACGATCTGCGCTTCGCCGACGCTGAGCGACACGCCATCGAGTGCAGCCACCTGCCCGAGCCGGCGCGCCACCTTGTCCAGCACGAGGATGGAGGAGGTCCCTGTCATGGCGCGCGAATAGCCCCGACAGCCGCCGCACTGTCAAGGGCGGGCGGCCGCCTGGGTCCTGCGGTCAAGTGCCCTCGCCGAGCCGGTCGCGCACGTTGTCGCGCATCTTCGCCATGCGCTGCTGCATCTCGATCACCCCATCGAGGTCCTCGCCCGAAGCGAGCGCCCGCTCGACCGCGGCCATCTGCCCTTCGGCCCTGAGCGCCGTGCCTGCCGCCGTGATCTCGACGTCGAGCACCCGCTCGTCCGCCTTGTTGAGCGTGCGCTTCACGAGGCCGGCTGCCTCGAGCTTCTTCAGCAGCGGCGTCAGCGTGTTCGACTCGAGCATCACCAGCCCGCAAGCAGCCGCTGCTGGTGATCTCGGCCGAGCACGACCGCACCGTCACCCCGTACCTCGCCCGGACGATCTTCAACATCCAGAAGAAGGCGCCCGCTCGCACCGACTTCCATCAGTTCGCCGACCGCTCGCACTTCCTCGCCGGCGAGAAGGGTTGGGAAGAAGTCGCGAACTACGCCCTCGACTGGGCGAACCAGGTTGCGAATCCCGCCATTCTCCACTGAACGACATGAC
>JAEYYP010000439.1 GCA_023428425.1 Pseudomonadota bacterium | reverse complement strand
GCCACCCGGAGGTGGCCGGCAACAGGTACGCTTAGCTCTCTCCGGCGAAGGAGGCAATGATCCGCAGCCATGAGCGGATCCCCTTGTGGAAGCTGGAGAGGTTGTACTTCTCGTTCGGTGAGTGGATGCGGTCGTCGTCGAGAGCGAAGCCGATCAGCAGCGTATCGAGGCCCAGGATGCGCTTGAATTCGCCCGCGACGGGGATCGAGCCACCGGAGCCGATCAACGCCGTTTCGTTGCCCCACTCGTCCTGCAGCGCCTTCGCCGCCTTGGCGACGAACGGGCCGTCGCTCGGCACGGTAACGGCCGGGCTGCCGCCGTGTTCGTGGAAGGTCACCGTTGCGTCCGGGGGCAGACGGTCGGTGACATGCTCGCGGAAGGCCGCGCGGATCTTCGCGGGGTCCATGTCCGACACGAGGCGGAAGCTGATCTTGGCGCTGGCCTTGGCCGGGATCACGGTCTTGAAGCCGTCGCCGGTATAGCCGCCCGAGATGCCATTGATCTCGCAGGTCGGCCGGGCGCGCGTCTGCTCGAGCACGCTGCGGCCCTGCTCGCCGGCCGAAGTGGTCAGCCCGGCGCCGGCCATGAAGGCCTTCTCGTCGTAGGGCAGGCGCTGCCACAGCGCCCTGACATCGGCCGGCAGCTCCTTCACGTCGTCGTAGAAGCCTTCGATCGCGACACTGCCGTCAGGATTGCGGAGCGAAGCGATGATCTCGCTCAGCACCTGAATGGGATTGCGGGCCGCGTTGCCGAACATGCCCGAGTGCAGGTCGTGGCTGGCGCAGGTGATCTCGATCTCGTCGGCCACGAGGCCACGCAGCATGGTGACGATCGACGGTGTCTCGGGGTTCCACAGGTCGGTGTCGCAGACCAGCGCGACCTCGGCGGCGCCGAGTTCATCCTTGGCCGCTTCCAGGAACGGCCGCAGGCTCTTCGAGCCGGACTCCTCCTCGCCCTCGAAGAACAGCGTCACCTTAAGCGGTAGCGCACCATTCACTGCCTTCCATGCGCGGCAGGCCTCGACGAAGGTCAGCAACTGCCCCTTGTCGTCCGAGGTACCGCGGCCCACGATGTGCGTCTCGCCGCTTGCCTGCTTCACCAGTTGCGGCTCGAACGGATCGGAATGCCACAGGTTGAGCGGGTCGACGGGCTGTACGTCGTAGTGGGCGTAGAACAGCACGTGCGGGCCGTCGGCGGCCACGTCGTGGGCGACCACCATCGGATGATCAATGGTGTCGCGCACCGAGGCGGAAAAGCCGAGCTGGTTGAGTTCGCTGCTCAGCAGTTCGGCCGCCTTGCGCACCTCGCCAGAGTAAGCCGGATCGGTCGAGATCGACTTGATCCGCACAAGCGCCTTCAGCCGCTCCAGGCTCTCATCGATATGGGCGTCGGCGTGGGCCAATGCTTGTTCAAGGGCTTGGGCGGCATCGAGCTTGGACATGGTCAGTTCCGTTTGGGCAAAAGCAAGTGGCCGGGACATTGTCCCGGCCACGCACAGGTTTCAACTGCAAAGGCGCCTCAGGAGGAGCCGGCGCCATCCTGACGCACGAAAGCGATACGCAGCATGTTTGTGGCGCCCGGCGTGCCGAGCGGAATGCCGGCGGTGATGGCGATACGGTCGCCCGGTCGGGCCAGGCCTTCCTGGTAGGCGATGACGCAGGCGCGATCGACCATGTCCTCGAGGTTCACGGCGTCAGCGCTTTCGACGCAATGAATGCCCCAGACGATCGACAGCCGGCGCACGGTGCGCAGGTTCGGCGAGAGCGCTAGTATCGGCTTGGAGGGCCGCTCGCGCGCGGCGCGGATCGCCGTCGAGCCGGACGATGTGTAGGTGACGATCGAAGCCAGATCGAGCGTCTCGGCCACCTGCCGGGTCGCCGCAGAGATGGCGTCGGCCGCGGTGGCCTCGGGCTCGGCGGCCTGGGCGCGAATGATGCCGCGGTAGTTGGGGTCGGTCTCGACCGCCATGGCCACCTTGTTCATCATCGACACAGCCTCGACCGGGTATTGGCCCGAGGCGCTCTCGGCCGACAGCATCACGGCATCGGCGCCTTCGAACACGGCGATCGACACGTCCGAGACTTCGGCACGGGTCGGCACCGGCGAGGTGATCATCGACTCGAGCATCTGGGTCGCCACCACCACCGGCTTGCCGAAGCGGCGAGCGATGCGGATCATGCGCTTCTGCAGGCCGGGGACCTGTTCGAGCGGCATTTCCACGCCAAGGTCGCCACGGGCGATCATGAAGGCGTCGCAGAGCTTGATGATTTCCTCGAGCCGTTCGACAGCCTGGGGCTTCTCGATCTTGGCCATCACGCCGGCGCGGCCCTGCACGATCTTGCGGACATCGATGATGTCCTCCGGCCGCTGCACGAAGCTGAGCGCAATCCAGTCGGCCTCGTTTTCGAGGCCCTTGAGCAGGTCGGCGTGATCCTTCTCGGTCAGCGCACCCATCGGCAGCAGAGTGTCGGGCAGGCTGACGCCCTTCTTGTCCGAGAGCTTGCCGCCGTAGATCACCTCGGTCTCGATCGAGCCGCCACCGACGCGGGTGGCCTTCAGCTGCAGCTTGCCGTCATCGAGCAGCAGGCGATCGCCAACCGAAACGCTTTCGAGGATTTCGGGATGCGGCAGCTGCACGCGATCCACATTGCCCGGCGCATCCGAACTGTCGAGCGTGAACGTGCTGCCCTGGGCCAGCATGATCGAGCCCTCGGCAAACCTGCCGACACGCAGCTTGGGGCCCTGCAGGTCCACGAGGATGCCGATGGGATGGCGGATACGTTCTTCCACGCTGCGGATGCGTTGCACGGTCTGCTTCAGCAGGTCGTGGCTGGCATGGCTCATGTTGATGCGGAACACGTCCGCGCCGGCGCGGGCCAGCTTTTCGATCGTCGCCTCGTCCGAGGAGGCGGGGCCGAGGGTGGCGACGATCTTCACGCGTCTCATGCGTTTCATTCGAGGGGGGCACCTTCATCTTCAGGAGTGTCATCGGCCGGCTGATTGTCGCCGCCATCAGCCGGATCGTTCTGGTCAGGCAAGTCGCCTTCGAGCGGCACCGAGTCTTCTGGCGCGCCCTCGCCGCCGACCACTTCCCCTTCGGTCAGCTGCAGGGTCCAGTTGGACTTGTTGTGGGTGTCGACTTCAAAGAAGCCAGTTCGTTCGTAGCCGCGCGCCAGGCAATCCTCAACCCCGAAGATGGTGAAGGTTTCGTCGCGGGTGCACATATAGACGTCGCCGTCCCAGGCGCCACCGGATACGTCATCGGCCGCGTATATGTAATAGTAGCGTCGCGAGTCGAGATTGCCGCGGTAGATCGTGACGCAGGCCCTGGGGTCGGCGACCCACCAGCCCTCCGACTGCCAGCCCTTGTCGGCACGATAGCCGAACGCGACCGACACCTTGTTGGGCGTCTCGTTGCACACGCGGAACTCGCCGTCTTCGCTGTCGACGGGCGCATTCTCGGCGGCCGGCTGTTGCTGCGCTTGCGCGCTGGTGGAGCCGAGCGGTGCCTGTGGGGCCTGGGGCAGCAAGGCCCAGACGATTGTCGCAACGATCGCGGTGGCGACCACACCTGCAATGGCCAATAGATAGCGCAAATGGACGATCCGGAAGAGCCGAGGGGCACAGCGTTGTGCAATCGTTTGCAGCGAGCGCTGTTTTGGCCAGCGCTCCGCCTTAAGTCAACGGCTTAATCAGGCCTTTTGGCGGAAATGCGAAAGCTCCGGGGACGTGTGTGGATAGCGAAGCAGGGGGGTTGAACCTTCTCACCCAAAGCGGTTGAAAGGCGCCAACCGTTTCAAAGAGGACCACCATGGCCGACACCATCAGTTCAGACAGCGTCGCGCAAGACCAGATCCGCGCCTTCATTGAGCGCATCGAACGTCTCGAGGAAGAGAAGGCTTCGATCGCCGGCGACATCAAGGAAGTCTACGCGGAGGCCAAGGGCAACGGCTTCGATACCAAGGTGCTGCGCAAGATCGTCTCGATCCGCAAGCAGGACCACAACGAGCGCATGGAGCAGGAGGCCCTGCTGGAGCTCTACCTCACCGCCCTGGGCATGGCCTCGGCGCCGAGCGAAGACGAACTGGACTGAGCATCCGGAAGCTGCAAATCCGCTGACATCGCCGATCAGCCGTCGCACAAGGGGGTGCTGCTACAGAAGGCGTGCGGCGTCCTCCCCGGCCACGGGATAACTCACCATAGACAGACTGACGCCGCATCAACGAGCTGCGGCTCCAGCATTCTGCTGCCCGGGCCAAGCCGGTCGCGGCAGAAGGAAGGATCAGTCCTATGTCCAGAATGAAATCTACACTCATGGCTTCGGTGGGGGCAGCGGCCATGCTGCTGGCCCCGCTTGCCTTTATGCCAGCGGCAAGCCTTCCGGCGGGCTACAGTGCGCTTGCCGAAAAGGGCGGCAACGGCAGTGGCGGCGGCAACGGCAACAGCGGGGGAGGCGGCAATGGCGGTGGGGGCGGCAGTTCTGGCTCTTCCGAGAGCCGAGGCAATTCCGATGCCGCCGGAAAAGGCGCCGACAAGGCGACCACTCGGAGCGAGACGAAGGTCGGCAAGGCCGAGAACTCCCAGCTCGGACGACTCAACTCGCTCAAGCGCAACACAAACGGACTCCTGAACTCTTCCGATCCACATATGGCGGCCGTGCGTGACTATGTGCGGGCCAATGCAGCGCTCGATGCGGCGGAAGCGGTTCTTGCGGCGGCCTCGGCGGACTACCAGTCTGCACTCGCCTCGTTCGCGGGTGTGTTGGAAGACGCGGGCATCGTCGCCTACGACCTCTATGACTACACCGGTGCGACGCCGGAAACCCTGAGCACGCGCCTGGACGATCTGCTGGCGGTGGCGGAGACTGATCCGGATTACGCCGCGGCGCAGGAAGAAGCTCTGCTGGTGTCGGCCCTGCTGGAAACACCCCAGGCACTGGCGGTGAGCAGCGCCGCGACCGCGGTGACCAATGCCCAGGCCGATGTGGCAGAGGCGACGGCCGGTACTACCGACGCCGACCTCCAGGCTGCCCTGGTCCTGGCCGCCAACAAGTACGGCGAGATCACGCCGGAAATTCTTGCCTGGGCCAAGGCCCAGCTCGGCATCGACTGAGCCCCGAAATGGAAAGGGCCGCTTCGAGCGGCCCTTATCCCCTGATGTAGGTCTTGTAGGCCCAGCCGGTTCGGCCGCCGGAATCCTTCACCTTCAGCCAACCCTTCGACTCATCGAGCACGCTGACTTCGGCGCCGCCGGAGAGATTGAAGAGGGCCTTGTTCGACTTTCCGGGTCCCGACCGGACCGTCACCCCCGAGCCTGCCACCTTTCTGAGGTTGGCCGGCTTCTCGGGCTCGGCGGCGGGCGCGTCCTTGATCACGGGTAGGTCGCCGAGTTCGACATTCTCGAGCAGGCTGGCGTCGACCCAGCCATCGCGATCGCGCTCATCGGTGATTGCGACCCAGTCGCCGGACTTGCCGGTCACATCCACCTCTGCACCCGCGGCAAGCGCAAAGAGCCGTTTGTTCGATGTCGAGGGACCCGATCGAACGTTGATCGAGCTGTCGCCTACCCGAATCACGTCGTCGTCGGACTGGGCCGCATAACCGAGCGCGGAGGTACTCCGATTGGCGTCGGGAACCTCGGTCTCGATCGCCCATGCCGCGGCATTGCGGGTGATCGGCACCGGGGCTATCGCCACCTGGCCCTTTGGCATCGGCAGATCAACCTCCGCCGCTGCGACGCTCGTCTCGTTCACCGCGATCGCGCCCGCCGGCAGCTGGTCGGCAGGCACCACTACCGGCTCCACCAGCTGCTCGAAAGTCGAGGCGATGATGTCGTCGCTGGCGGCAACGGCCACTGTCTCGGCTCCCGCCGCTGCCTCGGCCTGCGCTTCCGCGAATGTCAGCTCTTCTGGCAGCCGCTCCTCGGGCGGTGCAACCGGCTGTGGGATCGCCTCCGCAATTTCCACCTTCGTGGCGAGCGGCTTGGGCTGGAGGCTCATCACCACACCGGCAATACCAAGGATGCTCAGCACGGCGAAGATCGCCAGCGAGCTCCATGCAACGATTGCGCCGAGCGGCTTGCGCCGCGTGCCCCAGTCCACTCTCAAAGTCCTGCTTGTAGCTTGCTCAGTCTGATCACTCTGGCGTGAAATCGCGCTTACAATCCGCCGCCAGTGAGTCCATTTTGGGGCAATCTCCAATTTACTCTGCCGCCTGGTGCGAAACGGTGTCGTCTGGCGCGGCCGGATCACCCGGTGCGGTCTCGCTCCGGAGGTCGGGGAATGCCAGGATGCGGTGCTTGCGACCGTCGATCCTGATCACCAGCAGGCCGCGCTCCTCGAACCACGTCAATAGCCGGCGCGCCCGGCCGGTCGAGTGTGTGCCATAGGCGCGCGCGATCGCCGCGTCCGAGGGGCAGGGGGTGCCGGAGAGGCTCGCCTGTGCCAGCAGCAGGAACACCCCCTGCACGTCCTCGTCGAGACTGTGGGACAGGTCGAGCGCGGTCTGCCAGGCGTCGGTCTCCTTGAGGTCGTCGGCCACGCCGGCGCGCAGGACGGCAAGGCGCCGCTTGAAGGCCGGGAGCGCCATCGGTTCGCCCGGCACCCGACGAATGCGACAGCGGACAAGGAAGTCCTGGTACAAGACTGCCACCGAGCGGAACGATGCATCGGGGTCGGCCAGCATCTCGGCCAGCGCAGCATCGATCAGCGCATTGCGCTCAGCCGGGTCCATCTCGGGTTCGGACGGCTTCGGTGGCGGCGGTCGGCTCAACTGCGCAAGCAGGTCCGGCATCGGAGTCGGAGCGGGTCGCGGCGCAGGACGGGGGCGAACGATACGCTCGGCCTCGGGATCGCGAGCGAAGATCAGTTCCCTGGCGTCGGGCGTGGCTTCTGGCAGCGGTGTCAGCTTCGGGCTGGTCGAGCGCGCCGACGTCTCGACGTCGCCGATGACGATCGGCAGCGGGCGACGGGACATGGCTGGTCCGAGCGCGACGAAGTGCCCTCGGTTCAGATCGCGGAACATTTCGGCCTGTCGCCGTTCCATTCCGAGCAGGTCGGCGGCGCGGGCCATGTCGATGTCGAGGAAGGTGCGGCCCATAAGGAAGTTGGATGCCTCGGCGGCGACGTTCTTGGCGAGCTTGGCCAGGCGCTGCGTGGCAATGACACCGGCAAGTCCGCGCTTGCGGCCACGGCACATCAGGTTGGTCATGGCGCCGAGCGACAGCTTTCGCGCTTCGTCCGAGACTTCGCCGGCAACGGCGGGCGCGAAGAGCTGCGCTTCGTCCACCACGACCAGTACCGGATACCAATGGTCCCGATCGGCGTCGAACATGCCACCCAGGAAGGCCGCCGCCGCCCGCATCTGCTGTTCGACGTCGAGACCCTCGAGGTTCACCACGCAGGAGACGCGATGCTGGCGGATGCGCCCGGCGATGCGGGTCAACTCGGCCTCGGGCCGATCGCCCTCAACCACGACGTGCCCGTACTTCTCGGCCAGCGTAACGAAATCGCCCTCGGGATCGACGACGCATTGCTGCACCCAGGGCGCACTCTGTTCGAGCAGGCGACGCAGCAGATGCGACTTTCCTGAACCCGAGTTGCCCTGCACCAGGAGGCGCGTCGCCAGCAATTCCTCAAGGTCTAGCAAGGCGTTGCTGCCGCCCTGGCCCAAACCCATGTCTATCGAAACCTGCATGCGCGTTGGGTACCCCGATTCGGCGGCGCGGTGGACTCGGGGAGGCTGGGGATAAGGCCGGTTGTGATCGGCAGAAGCCTTGCCACATCGGCTATCGGGGCGTTCCGGTTGCCCGCACGTCCTCGATCCCCATCGTCGCCAGCACCGTCGCAACGATGCCGGTCCGGTCCAGTCCGGCAGCAGCATACATGTCGCCAACGCCTGCCTGCTCGACGAAGGAATCCGGCATCATCAGCGGGCGGAACTTCACCTTGCCGTCGAGCAGTTCGTGCGTGGCGAGGAACGTCGCGACATGCGACCCGAAGCCGCCGATGCCGCCTTCCTCCACCGTGATCAGCACCTCGTGCTCGCGGGCCAACCGTGCGATCAGGTCTTCGTCGAGCGGCTTCATGAAGCGAGCGTCGGCAATCGTCGGGTTTAAGCCGAAGGCCTGGAGTTTTTCGCCGGCTGCCAGCACCTCTCCCAGCCGCGTACCGAAGCTGAGGAGGGCCACCGACTTGCCTTCGCGCAGTACCCGGCCCTTGCCGATCGGCAGCACCGAACCGCGCTCCGGCATCTCGACGCCCAACCCGTCGCCGCGTGGGTAGCGGAACGCGATGGGGCCGCTGTCATAGGCAGCGGCGGTCGCGACCATGTGCTTCAGTTCAGCCTCATCGCCGGCGGCCATCAACACCATGCCGGGGATGGCTCCCAGATAGGCGTTGTCGTAGTTGCCCGCATGCGTCGGTCCATCGGCGCCGACATAGCCGGCACGGTCGATGGCGAAGCGCACCGGCAGACCCTGCACCGCCACATCGTGGATCACCTGGTCATAGGCGCGCTGCAGAAAGGTCGAGTAGATGGCGACGAAGGGCTTCATCCCCTCGGTCGCCATGCCGGCGGCGAAGGTCACCGCATGTTGCTCTGCTATGCCGACATCGAAAATGCGGGTCGGGAACAGCTCCTCGAACTTGTCGAGCCCGGTCCCATTAGGCATTGCCGCCGTCACCGCCACAACGCGATCGTCAGCCTTCGCCTCGGCGATCAGCGCCTGGGCGAACACCGACGTGTAGCTCGGCGCATTGGATTGCGGCTTGGCCTGCGCGCCGGTTATGACGTTGAACTTGTTGACGCCGTGGTACTTGTCGGCGGAATTCTCCGCCGGGGCGTAGCCCTTGCCCTTCTTGGTCACCACGTGAACCAGTACCGGGCCGCCCTCGTGCTGCTTCACATTGGAGAGCACATCGAGCAGGTCGTTGAGGTTGTGGCCGTCGATCGGGCCGACATAGAAGAAGCCCAGTTCCTCGAACAGCGTGCCGCCGGTGAAGAACGAGCGGGCAAACTCCTCGGTCTTGCGCGCCGTTTCGTGAATCAGCCGCGGCATCTTCTCGGTGATCGACTTGGCGGTATCGCGCACGCCGCGATAGAACGGCCCGGACACGAGCTTGGCGAGGTACGACCGCATCGCGCCTGTCGGCGGTGCAATCGACATGTCGTTGTCGTTAAGGATAACGACCAGCCGCGCATCCATTGCGCCGGCATTGTTCATCGCCTCGTAGGCCATGCCCGCGGACATGGCGCCATCGCCGATCACGGCGATCACGTTGCGCCGTTCGCTCTTCAGGTCGCTGGCCACCGCCATGCCGAGCCCGGCCGAAATCGAGGTCGAGGAGTGTCCGGCGCCGAACGGATCGTAGTCGCTCTCGGCCCGCCGGGTGAAGCCGGAGAGACCATCCTTCTGGCGCAGGGTCCGGATGCGGGAGCGGCGGCCGGTCAGCACCTTGTGCGGATAGGCCTGATGCCCGACGTCCCAGATCAGTCGGTCGTTCGGGGTGTCGAAGGTGGCATGGAGGGCCACGGTCAGTTCGACCACGCCGAGTCCGGCGCCCAGGTGTCCACCCGTCACCGAGACGGCGTCGATCACCTCGGCTCGCAACTCGTCGGCGACGAGCTTCAGTTCGTCACGCGACAGCGCCTTCAGGTCGGCCGGCGAGCCGACCGTGTCGAGAGTGGGGGTAGGGGGCTTATCCACCAGTGCCGATCCTTCGCTCGTGCGAGCCTGGTCCGGTCGCAGACTTAGAGCGTCGGGACCATCAATGCAACGCCGACGGGAGCGATTGCTACAGGCCTGCGACCAGTTGCGGCGTTCCCGTGACGAAGCGATCATATGCAGGGACGGCTGCATATTCAGGAATGAAGTCGATGCGGCCCGTGAGCGGCCCGAGCTCGGTGCCTTTGTCCAGGTAGCCCTCGGCCTCGCTGAGCACCGCCCAGAAGCCGTCCGTCATCATCACCGGATGTACCAGCGTCTCGTTGACGTGGTCGATCTCGGGCGCGACCAGTTCGACCGCGCGTTCGGCTATCGAGCCATTCGGCTGTCGCGACTGGACGAGGTCGGCGAGCGCCAGCTGGATCGGCTGGTCGGCCGGCGCGCCGCTCAGCGCTTCGAACGTCTGGTCGAAGATGCCGCCCGCCTGGTCACTGCCGCCGACCGATGCGGTGCGAATCTCGTCGGGCACCTCCAGCCGGTCGAGGGTCTTTGCCGGCAGGGCCTGTGCCACGTCGCCGGTCTCGCGCTCGATGATCATCTTGAGCGCCAGCTCGGCGCCCGGATCCTGGTTGGTTGGCACGTAGGCCGTGACCATCCCGTCGCCCGCCGAGGTCATCAGCACGCGCGGCTTCGGCTTTGGATCGATGGCGTCCAGTGCGGCAAGGGCGGTCAGTCCGTCGGCGTCCGGCACCGAGCCGCGGGTTGCGAGCTGCAGACGGGCGGACTTCACTGCCGGGATCGGCGCTCCGAGTTCTTCGGCGTTCGAGTCGCTGCCAGCGGCGGCGGCGACCTGAAGGTCGGCGGGACGCCCCAGAGGAATTGGTGCTGCGACCTGGAAAGTCGTCACCACGCGCTGCGCCGGGTCTTCCGGCAGCGCGGCAACCATCACCCTGTCCGCGTCGTAGAGGTCGGCAGGCTTGGTCGCGGGGATCGGAGCGATGTTGTTCAAGGTGGTGATGTCGCCAGTGGCATCGGCGATCATGATGCCGGGATCGGTCTCGAACGTGACCGCGCCATTGCAGGGCACCGCGTGGCATTTGGTCCACTGGGCCTGCGCATAGGCACGCCCTTCATTCGAAAGCGGCTTGCCATCGGTCGGCAGGTGGAGGGTCTTGCCGTCGGGGAAGACCTTCTTGAGCTGAGCACGCGTCATGCGCGGCCAGGCGCGCACGCTGCCCGTATCCACGTGGACGAAGGGACTGCCGGAGGTGGGGTAGTACCCGACGCCGCCCACCTGGAACTTCATCGCCGCTTCGCGCAGCTTGGAGAGGTTCACGCCAGGGATGAATACGTCCATTGCCTTGCCCTTCATGTGCTGAGAGTTCTCAGCCACGCCGGACGACTTGGATGCGAGCATCTTGTTCGTCTTGGGCGAGCGGTAGGACGAGACGATGTTGATCGGCTGCTTGCCGTTCACGGCCTTGTAGATCTGCCAAAGCAGGTCGAACAGGGCGGGATCCATGTTGGTCGGTTCCTTGGTCCGCCAGTCGGCCAGGAACACGTTCATCTGCTTGAGCACACCCTTGTCGTAGACGCCGTTGCGCTTGAAGGTGAAGCTCTCGGTCTTGCCGGTGTGCGTGTGGTGCAGCCACAGTGTGCGGTCACCGGAATTGGTCACGGCGTTCGCCGGCAGCGTGGTGGGCGGCAAAAGGACGGTCAAAGCCATCGTCGCGGCAATCAACAGCCGCGACAGCTTGCTCAATGTTCCGACAAATCTTCCCGACACGCCCCGATAGCCCGCAGTCGACCCTGAATAGACAGTCAGATTAGCGTCGATCCGAGTAGGATCGGTTAACGCTAATGTCCGGTTCACGACCTTCGCCGATCACCGCACCGTGAGGTTCTACGCACGGATTCCGACCGAACCAAGGCCGAAATCCTAAGCAGTCGTAAACGCTTGGCAAAGACGCACCAAGCAAACAGGCCAGCCGCATCATGCAGCTGGCCCATTCTTTTAGTACGGACGTGCGGCCTGGCCTAGAGGCCGAGTAGCTCAATCACCTTCTTATTGGCCCCATAGACGTCGCCATAGGAGCGGATCGTGCCGTCCTCGTCGACACGCAGGGTGAAGTAGCTCAGGTGCACGGGAATCTTGTGCTCGAGGTTGAACCAGCGCTCCGTGCTGCCGAACGAGGCCTCAAGCGTCTCCCGAGACAGCTTGGGCTCCAGGGCCAGCAGGGCGCCGGCGAAATCCATCGGGTTCTCTACGCGTACGCAGCCATGCGAGTAGGCGCGGAAGGTGCGGGCGAACAGCGACTTCGATGGCGTGTCGTGCAGATAGATGTCGTGCTGGTTGGGGAACAGAAATTTTACCTGCCCCAGAGCATTGCGAGACCCGGGCCGCTGCCGGATGTGGAACTGCTGGATGTTGGTCTGGGTCCAGTCGATCGCCGAAGCGTTCACGACCTTCCCGCCATAGAGCATTTCCATGTTCTGGCTGTCGAGATAGCCGGGGTTGGCGAGCAGGTTCGGCTTGATTTCGTTAGCCTTGATGGAGGCGGGGACGTTCCAGTACGGGTTGGTCACCACGTGCCGGATCATGTCGTTGAACACCGGGGTCTGGTTCTTCGGCGTGCCGACGACGACGCGCGTGGTGTGCACCACCTCGCCGTCCTTCTTGATCCACAGGCGGAACTCCGGGATGTTCACCTCGACCTCGAAGCGACCGTAGTCATCGGGCTCCCAGCGCCAGCGCTCCATATTGGCGATGATGTCTTCCTTGGTCGTCGCCGATCCGCCGTTCAGCGCCGCGACCGTAGCCGGACCGACGACACCGTCCGCCGCGAGCCCGAGGCTCGATTGGAAACCCTTCACGGCTTCGACCAGGGTCTCGTCGTAGGTGATGTCGGCCTGAGCCTCCGCGCCCGCCGTCTCCGGGATTTCCGGCTCCGGCACGTCGAGGCGCTGGCGAAGCAGAGTGACCCGTTCGTCGCGCATGCCGGGCTTCAGCGATGCGCCCTCGGGGATCGTGACGGCGGCATCGATCACCGAGCCATCGTAGAACTTGGCCAACGCCGAGCGGAGCGCGATGAACTCCCTCTGCTTGGGCGACATGTCGAGCAGGATCTGGCCGGGGTCGTCGCTGCCGGCCAGCTTGACCAGCAGCTCCGCCTCGTTGATGCGCTTGGGCGCGATCGTCCAGGTTGAATTGACATCGAGCGGATTCACCCGCCCCCCGAACGCATCCTGTGCGTACTTGATCGCTGCGGCGGAGAACGCGGTCTCGAGCGCCGCCAGTTTCACCGGATCGGTGCCGGCCAGCGCCGGGTCCAGATTTTCGGACAGATAGTCGTCGGGGCGGAAGCCTTCCAGTTCCGAGCGCCTGAACACCTCGATGATCTTTTCCGCGTGCTCGGAAAACGTGACCTTTCCATCAATTCCCTGGCTCAGCCAGAGCGGCTCGAAATGACGGGAGCCATAGAAGAAGTACAGCTTTTGTGTCTGCGCATAGGCGCGGCTGCCCTTCGTCGTCGCTCCGTAAGCCTCGGATAGGCCGGCCTTGATGATCCTCGCCAACTCCGTGCGCGGCGGTGCAATGACCACCCGGGTCGCTTCGATCCCAGCGACGTTCACGATCTCCTGCGCCATGGCGGTTGCGCCAAACGGCGACGCGAGGGCAATCGTGCCGGCCAGCAGAATGGCCTTGAGCATGGGCATAAAGCGTTCTCCGTACCCGGACAGGGGGCTCGAGCCGGGCAGGCGCCATGGGGGGAGTCGGCACTGAGCCCGCGTCACGATTTTGCTTAGCCCCAAAAGTTTAACGGTGGCAATTCCTCGCGATTTTGTGAGTCCTGCCTGTGGATTTGCTGCAACGGCGGTGTCCTTCGACCCTACGCCGCGTCGCTCTCCAACCCCTCGTCCAACCCGTACTCCCGCAGCTTGCGGTAGAGCGTCGACCTGCCGATACCCAGCGCGCGGGCTACGCGCGACATGCGGTAGCCGTAGTGCTGGAGCGCGAACCCGATCAGTTCGCGTTCCACATCGGCGAGGGCGGCGACTTCACCGCTGCTGGCGATGAACCGGTCGGGCATCGTGGCCTGTTTCACTTCCTCGCGTCGGTACACCCTGGCGTCGTCGATATGAACCGGGGCTGAAGGGGCGGGGGTGGAGCTGGCCCGCCGCAGCGCTTCGGCGCGCCCGGCGCTCTGCG
>JAEYYP010000390.1 GCA_023428425.1 Pseudomonadota bacterium | reverse complement strand
CGCCCGCACCGAACAGGTCGCTGCCGACACCCTGGGCTCCACCCTGGAGTTCCTGGGCTTCGGCCTCGATTCCCTCCTCCAGCCCGCCGGCCTTTCGTCAGACGCCTCGGTCGACATCGAGCAGGCCGTCAACCGCCGCCTCGCCGCCCTTAATGCCCGCGACTTCGCCACCGCCGACGCCATCCGTTCGGAATTGCTGACACAGGGTGTCCAGCTCATGGACTACAAGGACGACGACGGCCAGCGCGCGACCCGGTGGGAGATGAAGCGGTGACAAGTCCGGAGCTTCCTGCCGGGCAACCGATGGTTGCCCACCCCTCATCCGCCCTTCGGGCACCTTCTCCCACAAGGGGAGAAGGCGATGGAGCCTCATCGCCGGCAGAGGTTGTAACGCCGAAGGTCCACGGTTCGCCTTCTCCCCTTGTGGGAGAAGGTGGCCGAAGGCCGGATGAGGGGTCGTCTCAAGGTCGAAAAGCCATCCGCAAGCCAGTGAAGCCGCAACTGCGCACCTTCGCTCGCCGCTTGCGCACCGGTTCGACCGAAGAAGAAGCGACGTTGTGGGCCATGCTGCGCAATCGTCGTTTCGCCGAGTACAAGTTCCGCCGTCAGGTACCGATCGACCGCTACATTGCCGACTTCGTCTGCCACTCTGCCCGGCTCGTGGTCGAACTCGATGGCAGCCAGCACGTCGAATCCGAACGCGATATGATCCGCGACTCGGCGATCCTGCGCCACGGCTACCGCGTTCTCCGCATCTGGAACAACGAGTTGACGCACGATCGTTCCGGCGTGCTCGACGCGATCTGGTATGCGCTGCAACCCCAGGAAACCGCCCCATGACCAAGCTCGACCACGTCGCTATTTCCACTGCCGACTACCGCAAGTCCCTCGCCTTCTACGAGGCGGCCCTGGCGCCGCTCGGCATCGCCACCCTGATGAAGTTCGAGGGCGATGAGGGCAATACCGCCGGGCTCGGGGCCGACAACAATCCGTTCCTCTGGATCGGCGATGGCGGCAAGCTCGGGGGTGGGCGCCTGCACATCGCGCTGAGCGCTCCGAACCGCGCCGCGGTCGATGCCTTCTACGCCGCTGCGATGGCGGTCGGCGGGGTGGACAACGGTCCTCCCGGCCTCCGCGCCCACTACCACCCGACCTACTACGCTGCCTTCGTGCTCGATCCGGATGGCCACAACATCGAAGCGGTCTGCCATGCCCCCGAGTGAGCCGACAGGCCCGTTCTCAGGCGGCTGCCAGTGCGGCGCGGTGCGGTTTCGTGCCGCCGCGCTGGGCCGCGCCTCGGTCTGCCATTGCCGGATGTGCCAGAAGGCGACCGGCGGCTTCTTCGGAGCCTATGTCACGGGCAAGGACGTCGTCTGGACGCGCGGTGCGCCGAGCTACTTCCAGAGTTCGAACAAGGTGAAGCGCGGCTTCTGCGGCACGTGCGGCACGCCGCTCACCTTTGAGCAGCTCGAAGGCCTGCCGCCAGGGCAGGTCGAGCTGTCGATCGCCGCCTTTGACGACCCGACGGTTGCCGCACCGGTGATCCAGGTCAACCTCGAGGGTAAACTGGCCTTCGCCGATCACCTCGCTGAACTGCCGACCATCGAAGAGCCGCCGAGCTGGACGGCCTTCAAGGCCGGCATAGTCTCCCGCCAGCACCCCGACCACGATACCGACGCCTGGCCGCTGGAGGGCGGTTTCCGCAAATGACCGCACTTCGCACTTACTACCCCGAAATCGAACCCTACGCTTCCGGCCACCTCGACGTCGGTGGCGGCCACTCCATCTACTGGGAGCGCGTCGGCAAGCCGGGCGCCAAGCCGGCCGTGTTCCTGCACGGTGGACCCGGTGGCGGGCTGAGCCCCAACCAGCGCCGCGTCTTCGATCCCGCCCGCTATGACGTGCTGCTCTTCGATCAGCGCGGCTGCGGCCGCTCAAGACCCTTCGCCGAGCTCGAGGGCAACACCACTTGGGACCTCGTCGCCGATATCGAGAAGCTGCGCGAGATGGTAGGGGTCGAGCGCTGGCAGGTGTTCGGCGGATCGTGGGGCTCGACCCTGGCGCTGGCTTATGCCGAAACCCACCCGGAGCGGGTCACCGAACTTATCCTGCGTGGCATCTTCACGCTCCGGCGCTGGGAACTGCTCTGGTACTACCAGCATGGCGCAAGCCTGCTCTTCCCCGACAAGTGGGAACGCTTCATCGCCCCGATCCCGCCTGCCGAGCGCGACGACATGATGGGTGCCTACCGCCGCCGGCTGACCAGCGCCGACCCCGAGATCCGGCAGGCGGCGGCGCTCGCCTGGGCGAAGTGGGAGGGCGAAACCATCACGCTCCTGCCCGACCCCTCGGTCAGCAACGCGTTCTACGGCGACGACTACGCGCTCGCCTTCGCCCGCATCGAGAACCACTACTTCGTCCACGCCGGCTGGCTCGACGAGGGGCAGCTCATCCGCAATGCCGACAGGCTGCGCGACATCCCCGGTGTGATCGTCCAGGGCCGCTACGACATCGCGTGCCCGCCGCAGACGGCGTGGGACCTGCATACCGCCTGGCCCGAGGCCGAGTTCATCATGGTCGAGGGCGAGGGCCACGCGCTGAGCCAGCCGGGCATCCTGCATCACCTGATCGAAGCGACCGACCGGTTCGCCGGGAGCGAGTTCATATGAGCGAAGCACACGACGACTCCTACCGTTTCCGCGAATACTCCGGCGGCTGCCAGTGCGGCGCGGTGCGCTGGCACGCGACCGAGGTGGGCGACAATCCGCATATCTGCCACTGCAGGATGTGCCAGAAGGCGATGGGCAACCTGTTCGCCGACCTCGTGCGCATCAAGGCCGAGCATCTGACCTGGACGCGCGGCCGCCCCAGTGAATTCAACAGTTCCGACGCGGCGGCACGCGGCTTCTGCAACACCTGCGGCACACCGCTCTACTATCGCTCACTCTCGGGCCCCAGCGTGTCGATGACCATCGCTTCGTTCGATACTCCGCACGCCATCCCTATCCTCTACGAAATGGGCCTCGAAGGTCGCCATCCGGACTTCCTGCCGCTACCCGGCGCCGAGCAGGTTGGCACTACCGACGAGGCGGACGGCGCCGAGGCTGTCGACCGTATCCGGCGGTCCGACCGCCAGCATCCCGACCACGACACGGCCGAGTGGCCCCCGCAGCACTGAGTACCCAGCATGTCCGCGACCAAGGAACGCCTCTACGTTTTCGACACCACGCTGCGCGACGGCGC
>JAEYYP010000105.1 GCA_023428425.1 Pseudomonadota bacterium | reverse complement strand
CAATCGGAGGGGCGGATCATACTCTTCATCGACGAGCTGCACCTCGTCGTCGGCGCCGGCAAGGCCGACGGCGCGATGGACGCGGGCAACATGCTCAAGCCGGCGCTCGCGCGCGGCGAGCTGCACTGCATCGGCGCCACCACGCTCGATGAGTACCGCAAGTACATCGAGAAGGATCCGGCGCTCGAGCGCCGCTTCCAGCCGGTCATGGTCGGCGAACCGAGCGTCGAGGACACCATCGCCATCCTGCGCGGCCTCAAGGAGCGCTACGAGGTGCACCACGGCGTGCGCATCCAGGACAACGCCATCATCGCCGCGGCAACGCTTTCCAACCGCTACATCACCGACCGCTTCCTGCCCGACAAGGCCATCGACCTGGTCGACGAGGCGGCCAGTCGCATCAAGATCGAGCTCGACTCGATGCCGACCGAGATCGACGTCATTGAGCGCGAGATCATGCAGCACGAGATGGAGCGACAGGTGCTCAAGAAGGAGACCGATGCCGCCTCCAAGGCGCGGCTGGAAAAGCTGGAAAAAGAGATCGCCGACCTCAAGGAAAAATCCTCCGCGCTCAAGGCCCAGTGGCTGAAGGAGAAGGAGGCCGTGCAGGCCGGGCGCAAGGTCAAGGAGGAGATCGACCGCCTGCGCACCGAGCTCGAGCAGGCCCAGCGCCGTGGCGACTTCGGCCGCGCCGGCGAGATTCAGTACGGGTTGATTCCGGAGCTGGAGAAAAAGCTCGCCGACTCGTCGACCGAGAACCGTGAACCGCGCACCGCCAACACCCTGCTGCGCGAGGAGGTCACCGAGGAGGACATCGCCCGCGTCGTCGCCAACTGGACCGGCATCCCGGTCTCGCGCCTGCAGGAGGGCGAGCGCTCGAAGCTGGTGAAGATGGAGGAGCGCCTCGGTGCCCGCGTCATCGGCCAGCGCGACGCCATCACCGCGGTCAGCAACGCCGTGCGCCGCGCCCGCGCCGGCATCCAGGATGAGAACCGCCCGATCGGCAGCTTCCTCTTCCTCGGTCCGACCGGTGTCGGCAAGACCGAGCTTTGCAAGGCGCTCGCCGAGTTCCTGTTCGACGACGAAAACGCCATGACCCGCCTCGACATGAGCGAGTACATGGAGAAGCACACCGTCAGCCGTTTGATCGGTGCGCCTCCCGGCTACGTCGGTTATGATGAGGGCGGCCAGCTCACCGAGGCGGTGCGCCGCCGGCCCTACAGTGTCGTGCTGTTCGACGAGGTGGAGAAGGCCCATCCCGACGTCTTCAACACGCTGCTGCAGGTGCTCGATGACGGTCGCATCACCGACGGCCAGGGCCGCACGGTCGACTTCAAGAACACGGTCATCATCATGACCAGCAACATCGGCAGCAGCGCCATCCAGGATGTCAGCAACCCCGAGCAGCGCGATGCCCTGGTGCGCGACAGCCTGAAGCAGTTCTTCCGCCCCGAGTTCCTCAACCGCATCGATGAGATCGTCATCTTCGATCGCCTTGATGCCGGCCAGCTCGACCGCATCGTCAAGATCCAGCTCCAGCGC
The DNA here is from genome assembly GCA_023428425.1 of Pseudomonadota bacterium. GTDB lineage: Bacteria > Pseudomonadota > Alphaproteobacteria > Rhizobiales > Devosiaceae > Devosia_A. The sequence goes on along the minus strand of JAEYYP010000105.1, from coordinate 2,258 downwards.
GTGATCGACCGCCTCGCCCGCCAGAACATCCGGCTGGAGGTGAGCGACGAGGTCACCCGCCACCTGGCCGACGCCGGTTTTGATCCGGTCTACGGCGCGCGCCCGCTCAAGCGCGCCATCCAGAAGCACCTGCTCGACCCGCTCAGCCTGGCCGTGCTCGAAGGCGGCTTTAAGGAAGGCGACCACGTCAGCGCCGCGCTGAAGGAGGGGCGGGTGACCTTTAGCAAGGCCTGACCCAGGCGCGGAACGGGGGGCCGCCCACCGCTCCGCGGGCTGCTGGCGTACCAAAAGCGCCCCTCACCAAGAAAAGGTGAATTTTCATAATAGACTCTCCAAGAAGGGTTAAGAGAAAATAGCCGCGTTTTTGCAATTGAATTTTTTTGATCTTTGAATTATGTAATCGTCTTGCATTCAACCCCAGCCGGCTCATTTTAGAGTCATTATTGTAATTATGGCCGACTCGGCAGCTCCAGAATTGATGACCGTCAAGGAAACCTCGGAATACCTGAGAATCCCCCTGCCGACCGTTTATTATTTGGTTCAACGAGGTCAGTTGCCGGCCGTGCAAATCGGCGGTCGCTGGCGCATCAAGCGCAGCCTTCTCGATCGCGATGTGCTGCGCAAGGAGAAGGAGACCGGCCAGCCAACGGTTCTGGTTGTCGATGACGACCCGGCCATGCAGACGCTGTTCAAGCAGTTCCTCAAAAAGGCCGGCTTCAACCGCCTGGTGGTGGGCTGCGGCGAGGAAGCGGTCAAGCTCGCCGAAAAGCAGAGCTTTGAGATTGTCTTCCTCGACTTGAAGCTGCCGGACATTCCGGGAGACGAAGTGTATACCCGCCTCAAGGCGCTGCATCCGCAGCTGCCGATCATCGTCGTCACCGGCTACCCGGACAGCGAGATCCTCAGCCGCATCCTCGTCCACGGCCCGGTCACGGTGCTGCAAAAGCCGCTCAAGTACGAACTGCTCGACAAGACGCTCAAGCAGCTCGGCCACAAGGGTGCCACTGCCGAATGAGGTACGGCGTCAGCCGACGCGGCAAACTTCGACCGGCTCAGACAGCCCCTTCAAACGCATCGGCTCCACCGTCGTCACAGGAATGTGGGGCGGCAGATCGCGCGCCGTCTCGGCATCGGTCATGATTTCGCCCGGCCCCGCCACGCTGCACAGGCGCGAGGCCAGATTGACCCGGTGGCCGAGCACGGTGTAGCTGAGGCGCTGCTCGGAGCCCATGCAGCCGGCGACGACATCGCCGGTGGCAATGCCAATGCCGACTTCGAGCGGATGGACCGCCCCTTCGTTCATGCGCCGGCGCTCAGCGAGCATGGCCAGGGCGCAGGCGACCGCCTGCTCGGCGTCGCGACCGGTGCTCACCGGCGCGCCGAACAGCACCATGATGAGATCGCCGACAAACTTGTCGACCACGCCGCCATGCTCGTAGGCGATGCGGGTGAGGGCGGTCATGTGGGCGTTGAGCAGGACAATCAAGTCCTGCGGCGGCAGGCCCTCGCTGAGCCGGGTGAAACCGCGGATGTCGCAAAACAGAATGGAGACGTTGCGCAGTTCACCGCTGAGCGCGTCGCGGTTTTCAAGGAGTCGCTCGGCGACCTGGCGATCGGCAACGGCATTGAGTACGCTGCGGTACTTTTCCTGCAGGGCAAGACCGGCAGCCATGTCGTTGAAGGCACGCGCCAGCCGGCCCATCTCGTCGCGCGTCTCCGGCACGCGCACCTCGTAATCGCCCTGCTCGATGGCATGCGCGGCATCGGTCAGCCGGCTCACGGGGCCGGCCAGACCGCGCGCGATGAACACGACCAGGATCCAGGCGGTCAGCAGCACGGCCAGGGCCAGGCCGACCGTGCCGCGGCGCAGGTCGGCAATCTCGGCATCCAGCGCCGCCAGGGGATAAGCGTTCACCTGCAGCGCACGCGGAAACGGGCTGTCCGGATTGAGCACGCGGTAAATGAGGCGGTGACGCGCACCACCCAGCGACAGGATGATCTCACGCCGCGGCTTCGTCGATTTCGCCAGCGCGGCGGCCAGGGTCTGCTCGACGAGTTGGCGATGTGCCTCGGGCAAACGGTTGGCCAGCAGTCGTCCCTCGACAAAAAGGCCGCTCTCGATCGGATGCTCCTCGCGCCGGGACGCCTGCAGCAGGCGCGCACGCTCGGGCAGGGAAACGAGAGGCAGGCCGAAGGCAAAGGCGCCGAGAAAACCGCGCTCCGAATCGCGCAACGGCACGACAAACACCTCGCGCACC
>JAEYYP010000337.1 GCA_023428425.1 Pseudomonadota bacterium | reverse complement strand
TCCCGGTAGAGCTTGGTGTTCTTCCACTGGCGCTGGCCGGGGGTGTGGTCCATCACGCTCATCAGGCGCAGGGCCGGATTGCCGAGGTGACGGTCGACGATGGGTAGCAGGCCGGGATCGGACAGTTCACAGCGGAAGTGGAAATAATGGTCGGCGCGGGTAAGGCCGCGGGCCCGGGCATCGGTCACGCCGTCGATGGCGGCGTTCAGCATGGCGGTGCGGGCGCCCTTCGAATCATAATCGCCCAGCGACAGTGCATCGAGCACCGTGGTGACGCCGGCGCCGAGCATCTGCCAGTCATGCGCCAGCACGGCCATCAGGGTCGACGGCCAGCGAACGCCGGGGCGTGGGTTGAAGTGGTGCTCCATATTGTCGGTGTGCAGGTCGATCAGGCCCGGCAGCAGATAGTCGTCCTCGCAGTCGATCTCGACGTCGGCGTCACCTTCGCGCTCAAGCGCAACGAGTTGATCTTCAGCGATCGAGACGGAGCCGGCTTCGACGCCATTGGGCAGCACCAGTTGCGCGTTGGAGAGATTGGTCTTCATGGGCTGTAACTCGATATCTGGCCGGAATGGCAGGCGTGCGCAGAGGGAGGCGGTTCCATCGCAAACCGCGGTGACATGTATATGACGCTAGACAAGTTGTGCAGCGAGCGCCTTCAGCCAGATCGAGACCGCCACGGCGCCGCCGTCCGGGGTGCCGAGCGCGCGTTCGCCGAGATAGCTGGCGCGGCCGAGGCGGGGATGCATCTGCGCAGTGGCGGCGGCGCCGGCCTCGGCCGCTGCCGGAGTAGCGGAAAATCCGCTGGTTCGCCAGGCGGTTACGGCGGGGTGCAGGGCGTCGAGCATGGTGCGATCACCCGGCCGGGCGCCGCCGAGGTCGCCGATCGAGGTGACGGCAGCGCCGAAGGCCGCTAGCCACTGGGTATTGCTGGGCTCCGCGATGCCGTCGAGTTCGGCGGCCGCACGGAGCAGGGCGGTGGCGTAGAAGGGGCCGGAACTGCCGCCGATGGCGCGACGGAGGGCGTCGCCGAGATCGGCGAGCAGGCGCGACGGCGACGAAAAGCTCTCGTCTGGCAAAGATCTGGCGGCCTCGGCAGCGCGGGTCATGCTGGCGCCGAGGTCGCCGTCCCCGGCCTTCGAATCGAGGTCGGTCAACTCCGCTTCGGCGGACGACAGGGCATCGGCGATAGCGCCGAGGATCGCCTTCAGCCTTGGCGTAAGCGGACCGGGCGTCGAACTGCCGGTGCGAGGGGTGGCTTTCTGGCTGGACGTGATGGCGACGGCATCAGGGATTCGGCCGCTGCCGGTCCAGGCAGCAGCGGTGGTCGGAGCGTCGAGGCCGCTGAGTCGCTCGGCGTCGAGAGGCAGCACGGAGAGCGAGATGCCGGGCATCTCGAGCGCGGTCATGTAGTTGCCGGTGTAGGCGCGAACCGGATGGAGGCCGCTCTGCCGCAGCAATTGCAGCGTCTTGCGGGCGACTATGGCGAGTTCCATCGGCGGCGTACCACCGAGGCCGTTGATCAACACGGCCACCTCGCGGCGCCCGACCAGGGTCAGCTCCCCCAGGATGGTGTCGAGCACGGTGCCGACGATGTCGTCGGCGCTGGCCATGATCCCCCGGCGAACGCCCTTCTCGCCGTGGATGCCGAGGCCGTACTCGATCTCGTCCGGCCCCAGTTCGAACCCGGGCTTGCCGGCGGCAGGAACGATACACGAGCCCAGGCCGACGCCCATTGTGGCCACTGAATCGGCGGTGGCGCGCGCGATGGCGGCGACGTCGGCAAGCGGCCGGCCCGCGGCCGCCGCCGCCCCGGCGATCTTGTGCACCAGCACGGTGCCGGCGATCCCCCGTCGGCGTTCGCGCGGCACGGTGCCGGAGAGCGCCACGTCGTCCGCGACGACGGCGATTTCGACGGGAATGCCCTCACGCCGCGCCAGTTCGGCGGCGAGGCCGAAGTTGAGGCGGTCGCCAGTGTAGTTCTTGACGATCAGCAGGGCGCCCGCCGGCCCGGCAACCGCACGAATCGCGGCCAGCACGGCATCGGTCGAAGGCGAGGTGAAGACATCGCCGACCACGGCCGCCGACAGCATGCCGCTGCCGACATAGCCGGCATGGGCGGGCTCGTGTCCACTGCCCCCGCCCGAGATCAGCGCGACGGGTCGGTTGGCGGGATCAGCTTCGATGTGAGCACTGATTACAACATTCTCGTCGTCGAGCAGCGCAAGCCCCGTCGAGGTCAGCACGACGCCTTCGAGCATCTCGCGCACGAGGTGGCGCGGATCGTTGATCAGCTTTTTCATCGAACTCATCTCCCGGTTGGCGCGAAGGTCGCCGCGTTCGTCCCGACGTGCAAGCCAAACGATAGCAGCAGCGGAACGGGAGGGGATAAGTGGGGGAAGGATGGCCTGAAAACGAAAAACCCCGCTTTCGCGGGGCTTTCGTGAACCAAGGATTGGTTGCGGGGACAGGATTTGAACCTGTGACCTTCAGGTTATGAGCCTGACGAGCTACCGGGCTGCTCCACCCCGCGCCAAGTATTTGAAAGCCTTGGGCTTTTTGCGCCTCTCAGTCGTGCGATCCATCAATCGCGGCGCTGGGGGGTATATAGGGGGTGCGTTCGGGAACCTCAAGGCCAAAAGTGTAGCGGCGTGACACTTTTTTGAACCGGCGAAAGCGACGCCCGCAACCGCCTGATCCGCCTTCATCCGCAATGCCGTGCGGTTTCGGCCGTGATGATGAACGTCACCTGAACAGTTATTCAGTCGGCTTCGGATCGGGTGCGGGGGCGGCATTGCCCTGCTGGGTCCGACATTTGTTGCTGTATTCACCCTGCAGCTTGTCGAGGGCTGCAACCAGTTGCCGGCGGGACACTTCGAGGCCGCGCCGGCTGGCGCGCGGGCCGAGCACTTCGGGGCGCTTCTCGGTGTTGGTCAGCAGGGTCTGGATATAGGGCAGGAGCAGCGAGATGTTCTGCGCTGCGGCCATGGCCTCCGGGCACCGGCCCGACATGCCGGCGTTGACGGCAATGGCGAGGTTGGTTTCGGCTGTCTGACGTGCGTCGATTACCGCATCGGTATAGTCCGCATTCGGCACCTTGACCGGCGGGACGTAGCGCGGATCGTCGGCGTGCTCGGCCGGGATGGCGAAGTTGCGGCACCGCTGGGCCAGATAATCCTCGACGCGCACCCGCGCGGCGAAGGTGATGACCCGGGTCTGCACCGCCCTGGCGCGAACGATAGGCGCTTCCTTCTCCGCGCGGTTCGCCGCGGCATCGCGCACGGCGCCGAGCGCTGTGTATGCGAGGGCGAAGGAATTGGAAGCGCGTACAAGCTCGAGGCAGGCGCTGGTCTGTGCGAAGGCGCGCAGCTTGAGCGTATCCTGGTTCACTGCCGTGGCGACGGTGCCGACGAGCGTATCGAGTTCCTTGACCGACATGGTCGGAATACGTGCCAGCTGCGGTTCGTCGACTGCGCGGGCAGGGGCAATCACGGCAAGGGCGGCGAGCATGGCGAGGAGGAGGGTGCGGAACACGGCATATCCCAGGTTAGGCGGCCTGCAATCTTCCCCATCCCCTCGCAGAGCGCAACCCGCGGTCCGCTATCCGTGAACGAGCAACGAAGCCCTTGATTTTGTCGCGGTTTCAGGCCGGAAAAGGGTGCACGTCCGACGAGAACCGCTCTAGGGTGCGCGCCGACCAAATATGGGGATGCCGCAAATGAAGATGAAGAAGCTGGGCCGCACGGACGTGATGGTTTCGGAGATCTGCCTGGGGACGATGACCTGGGGCAAGCAGAACAGCGAGGCCGATGGCCACGAGCAGATGGACTACGCCATCACGCAGGGCATCAATTTCTTCGATACCGCCGAGATGTACGCCGTGCCGCCGGATGCCTCGACCTACGGCAAGACCGAGGAGATCATCGGCACGTGGTTCCAGAAGACCGGAAAGCGCAACGACATCGTGCTCGCCTCCAAGGTAGCGGGCGGCGGGCGGCCGTGGGTGCGCGGCGGACGCGGCATCGACGGCCCGAGTGTGCGCGAGGCGGTAGAGGGCAGCCTGCGGCGCCTGAAGACCGACTGGATTGACCTCTACCAGATCCACTGGCCGCGCCGCGGGCACTATCACTGGGAAGGCTCGTGGGACTACGATCCCTACAAGCAGGACAAGGCCGGCGTGCTGCCCAATATCCTCGAAGTGCTGCAGGTGATGGGCGACCTGGTGAAAGAGGGGAAGATTCGCTATTTCGGCCTCTCCAACGAGACGGCCTGGGGGACGATGCAGCACCTGAAGTTCGCCGAGCAGCATGGGCTGCCGCGGGTGCAGACCATCCAGAACGAATACAACTTCCTGCGCCGCTACTACGACCTCGATCTCGCCGAGCTGGCGTACCACGAGGATGTGGGGCTCTTGGCCTATTCGGCGCTGGCGGCAGGTGCGATCTCCGGCAAGTACCTCGATGGCGCCATCCCGCCGGGCTCGCGCGGCGACGTGTCGAAGCCGCGCGGCAACTATCGCTCGAACCCTAACACCGAACCGGCGATCCGGGCCTACATGAAGCTGGCCGAAGAGCATGGGCTCGACGTGAACCAGATGGCGATCGCCTTCTGCCTCACCAAGCCGTTCATGACCTCGGTGATCATCGGCGCGACGACGATGGAGCAGCTCAAGACCAACATCGGCGCCGCCGACGTGACCCTGAGCCCCGCAGTGCTCGATGGCATCCAGCAGATATTCATGAAGCACGCCCGGACGCTCTGACGCATCAGGCGATGCCAAGCAGCGTCGCGGCGCGCTAGAGTGCCCCCCGAATCCTGCTTGGGGGCCGGGCGCCGTGACGCTGATATCGACTCTGTTTCCGCTCGTATGCTGGTTCGCGTACAATTACGGCGTGCCGCTGCTCGAAAAGCGGCGGCCGTCGCTCAGCACCATCATGTCGATGCAGCGGCGGCGCTGGGTGGCCAACGCCGTGACACGGGATACGCCGGTGGACGCGATCCTCTCCGGCAACCTCATGGGATCGGTCAGCTTCCTCGCTTCGACATCGGTGCTGCTGGCGCTGGCGGTGTTCACCGCGTTCGGCAACCTGTCGACGCTGATGGAGACACTGAACACGCTCGGCCTGCCGGTGAGCTATTCGACCCATGACGTGCAGGTGCACCTGTTCGCCATGCTGGCGATCTTCGTGCTGAGCTTCTTTTCGTTCACGCTGGCACTGCGGCAGTTCAACCATTTCTGCATCCTGCTCGGCGCCATCGACCACACCGGCCATACGACGGGCGACGAGATCACCGCCATCGCCCAGCTCAACTCGCTGGCGGCCAAGAACTTCAACAACGGCATCCGCGCCTATTACTTCGCGGTGCCGATGGTGTTCTGGTTCGTCTCGGAATGGGCGGCGATCGCGGTGAGCGTGATGACGGTGCTGTTCCTCATCCACCGCGAGTTCTTTTCGACGGCACACCGGGTGGCCGCTTCGGTCGCGGTGCTGGCGAGCCGGCGGGAAGAAGAAACGCGGTAGGCGGGTATCAGTTGTCGATCTTGCTCTTCGGATAGACCTTGGGGCCAGGGGCCGCGGGCTGGGCTTCGAGGGCGGCGTCGAGCCGGGCGAGGTTGTCGGTCGCGGGCTGGTAGCCGAGCGACGCGGCGCGCTCGTAGTTTTCGCGGGCGAGTTTCGGGTCCGCCGCCGCGCCGAGGCCGTTCTCGTAGAGGTAGCCGAGGTTGTTGAGGGCGACGGCGTTGCCGGCATCGGCGGCGCGCCGGGTGTAGAGCATCGCCTTGTCGTAGTCGGGGTATTCGCCGCTACGGCCGAGGTAGAGCAGCCCGAGATTGGCCGCCGCGTCGGAGAGGCCGCTGTCGGCGGCCTGGCGGTAAAGCACGCGGGCCTGGGCGAAATCCTGCGGCACGCCGTTGCCATCCTCGTAGAGCATGGCGAGGTTGAGCTGGGCCTGGGCGATGCCGAAATCCGCGGCGTACTGGTAGAGCCGGGCGGCATAGCCGATATCGGGCTGGGTGCCGTAGCCGTGCTGCATCAGGTAGCCAAGCGCCAGCGAGGCGAGCGGGTAGCCGGCATCGGAGGCCTGCTGGTACCAGGTGACGGCGGCAGCGTAGTCGGGCAATTCGGCGAGTTCTGTGCCCTCGTAGAGCTTGCCGAGATTATAGGCCGCGCGGGCATCGCCGGCACGGGCGCCGCGCAGCAGCCAGCCCTCCGCCGCGATAGGGTCGCTGTCGGTGCCGAGGCCTTCGAGGTACATCAGCCCGGTATTGGTGGCGGCGCGGGGCAGGCCCAGCAGGGCCGCCCGGCGATAGTAGGCGAGGGCCAGGGCGCGATCCTGTTCGACGCCTTCGCCGTAGTCGTATGAGAGCGCTAGGCTGTCGAGAGCGGGCGCGAAGCCGAGGTTGGCGGCCTGCTCCAGCAGTTCGTTGCCCCGTGTCCAGTCGGGCGAGACATGTTCGCCGACGATGAGCAGGTCGCCGTAGATGGCCTGCGCGAGGGGCACGCCGCCATTCGCCGCTTCCTCCAGCAAGGGCAGGGCGTTGGCATAGTCCTCGGCGGTCTCGTGGACGCGGCCGAGCCACGCCTTGAGCTGCAGCGACGCGGGATCTTCGTCGAGAGCAGCCTGGCAGGCGCTGGTTGCGGCGGCGATGTCGATGTCGGCGCTGTTGCGGCCGATATTGGCGTACCCCGGCTCATACTGGCTGGCAGCGGCGCGGGCGCAGGCATCGTAGGCCTCGGTCGCGGCGGCAGGTGCCGCAACCAGGACGAGGCCCGCAGCCAGTGCCAGATACGTGAACTTCATCGATGCGGCTCCCTCTCACCCCGGCGCGGATGATAGCCACAGCCGGCGCGGCAATGCCAGCCTCAGAGGTGGCGGGAGAGGAACCGGCGCAGATCGGCGAACAGGCTGGAGCGACCACGGATCAGGCTGCCCAGTTCCATCACCGGGCCGGCATGGCCGAGTTGCGGATAGTTGTGCACCTCGACCTTCACTCCGGCGGAGCGCAGGCGCCGCGAGAGGGATTCGGCGTTGACGGTGCCGACCAGCGTGTCGCGGTCGCCGTGGCCGAGGAACATCGGCGGCGCTTCGGCGGTGACGTGGTTGACCGGCTGCGTCGCGGGGGCATCCGGAACGTGGCCGAAGGTGCGGCGGCCGATCGGCTCGGTGAAGGGATAGAAGTCGTAGGGTCCCGAAAGTCCGGCCACGGCCCTGAGCCGACCACGCAACCGATATCGCGGGTCGAGCGCCAGCATCGTCGCATTGTAGGCGCCGGCGGAATGGCCGGCGAGCGCGAGCCGCGACGGATCGCCGCCGTGGCGGCCGAGATGATCGAGGGCCCAATGCACGGCGAGGGCGCAATCGTCGAGGAAAGCCGGATAGGCGACCTCGGGCAGGACGCGATAGTCCGGCACGGCGACCAGGTAGCCGAGACCGGCGAGGGCGCGGGCGGCGAAGCCGAAGTCGCGACGGTCGCCGATATCGGTCCAGGCGCCGCCGTAGAAGAAGACGATCGCCGGATGGGGGCCGGGTGCCCTGGGACCATAGAGGTCGAGCCGATGCTTGAGCTCGGGGCCGTAGTGCAGGCCGGTGGCGAGGCGGCGGGTCGAGGCAGGCCGGGGGCTCAGGGCGTTGAGGAGGCCGACGAGGGACAGGGACATTGGCGAGGGGGTTTCGAGTGCGGTGGTTGAGCAACGTAGAACACCGGGGGGCAGGTTTCCTCCCGATGCGTCAATATATCTGACGTTGACATTCAGGTTTACGCGGCGCTTTATGCCGCCACTTCCGAGGCCTACGGACGCCCGATGCTTGTCTGCAGTTGCAATGTGATCACCGATCGGGAGATCAAAGGGATCATCCTGTCGATGCTCAAGGCGGACCCCTGGCAGATCGTCGTGCCGGCCATGGTCTACCGTGAGCTGGGAAAGCGGTTCAAGTGCGCCGGCTGCGTGCCGAATGTGGTGGACTTGATCATCAAGGTGACGGAAGAGTACCACCTCCAAATGGCGAATGGCGCCGCAGAGGGACCGGTGGTTTCTCCGCGGCTTTCTGCCATGCGACGCATTAGAACCGGAGGTCGGCATGAAAGGCGAAGCACAGGTCATCGAGCGACTCAACGAGGCGCTGTTTCTTGAGCTGGGCGCGGTGAACCAGTACTGGGTGCATTTCCGCATCCTGCAGGACTGGGGCTACACCAAGCTGGCGGCGAAGGAGCGGGCCGAGTCCATCGAAGAAATGCACCACGCCGACAAGTTGATCGAGCGCATCATCTTCCTCGAAGGCCATGCCAACCTGCAGCGCGTCGCGCCGCTCCGCAACGGCCAGCCGATCAAGGAAGTGCTCGAGTGCGACCTCGCCGGCGAGTATGATGCGCGCAAGGCCTACAAGGCCAGCCGCGAACTCTGCGAGTCGCTGGGCGACTACGTCAGCAAGAACCTGTTCGAGGAACTGCTGGCGGACGAGGAAGGCCACATCGACTTCCTCGAGAGCCAACTGCAGCTGCTGAACTCGATCGGCGTCGAGAAGTACGGCCAGCTGAACTCAGATTCGGCGGACAAGGCTGAGTAGGGTTCAGGGTATCTGTTTCTGGGGCCGTCGGAGCGATCCGACGGCCCTTTTGTTTGGCTGGTTGGTGAGACTGGGGTGCCAGGGCCGCCCCCTCCACCACCCCTGTCTCTTATACACAACACCGAGCCCACGACA
>JAEYYP010000317.1 GCA_023428425.1 Pseudomonadota bacterium | reverse complement strand
CCGGTGAGGATCACGGGGAAAGCCAGCGGAAACTCCACGCCAGCCAACCGCTGCCAACTGGTCATGCCCATGCCGCGCGCCGCGTCGGTGGCGGCTGGCGGCACGCCTTCGAGGCCCACCACCGTGTTGGCGACGACCGGCAGCAGCGAATAGGCGAAGAGCGCCACCATGGCCGGCGCGGCCCCGATCCCCGAGATGCCGACGGCCGAGGCACCCGGGACGTTCGCCGCCACCCACGCAAGCGGCGCGATCAGGAGTCCGAATAGCGCGATCGAGGGGATCGTCTGCACGGCATTGAGGACGTTCAGCACTGCCGCCCGCATCGGCGGAACGCGCTGGCACAGGATGCCGAGCGGAATACCGACCACGGTCGCCGCACCCAGCGACCCCAGCGCCAGCGCGACATGCGTCTGCCCCTCGCGCCAGAAGGCGTCAGCGCGGTTGGCGTACTCCTTGAGGATCGAAAGATCACTCCAGGCGCCCGACCAGAGCAGCAGCGCGATGCCGGCCGACACCAGCAGCAGCGCCAATATGCGCAGCCAGGGCGACAGCTTCAGCCGGGTGAAGCTGTCGGCGGCGAGAAGGGCGAAGGCGAAGGCGGCAAGCCAAAACCCCGCCCCCGGCGAGACGCGCGCCAGCCGATCGCCTTCGGGCGTAAGGAACGTCGCCGCGATGCCGATGGCGATGAAGAGAAAGGCCAGCATCGCAAGGCTGGCGGCCAGGCGCAGCAGGTTGGGCGTCCGCAGCAGCGTGACGACGATCGCACCACCGAACGCCACGGCCAGCAGCAATGCCTCCCACGTCGGCAGCGCCTCGAACACGGACTTGCCCACGCCCAGCACGATGCGGTTGGCGCGAAACGCCGCGAAGGGCAGGAAAGCCGCCACGATGGCGATGAGCCCAATCAGCACGCCGAGCTTGTCGACGGCAATGCGGCGGGGGGCTGTAGCAACCGCGGCGCTCATGCGAGGCACCCACCCTCCCCCTTGCGGGGTGGGTAGCGCAGCTTGGGCGAAGCCTTAGCGGAGCTAGGGAGGGGGTACAGCCGAGGCCGAGGCGATACCCCCCTCCTAGCTACGCTAGGCGCCTGTGCGCCAAGCTTCGCTACCTCCCCCGCAAGGGGGGCGGTGGACGTCGCGATACCGATGAGAGTTGCGGGCTCAAGCATTTCAAAACACTAGGGGTGGGCAGCGGACCTGCCCACCCCCAAAATCACTGCCAGACCTGTCAGCTTACTTCAGGAAGCCGTTGGTCTTCAGCCAGTCGACGGCGACGTCCTTGGCGGCTTCGCCACCGACCTGGATGCGGCCGTTCAGGTCCTGCAGGGTGGCGAGATCGAGCTTCTCGAACACCGGCTTCAGCAGCTCCTCGATCTGCGGGTTGGCCTGGAGCACCGCCTCGCGGATGATCGGAGCGGGCTCGTAGACCGGCTGCACGCCCTTGTCGTCCTCGGCCACCACGAGGCCGGAGGGAGCGATGCCGCCATCGGTGCCATAGACCATGGCAGCGTTGACGCCATTGGTCTGCTGAGCGGCGGCCGCGATGGTCGCGGCGGTGTCACCTCCCGAGAGCGTCACCAGTTGCTCGGGCTTCAGGGTGAAGCCGTAGACTTCCTGGAACTTCGGCAGGGCCGCGGGGGACGAGACGAACTCGGCCGAGGCCGCGAGCTTGAACTCGCCACCGCCGGCGATATAGGCGCCGAGGTCCGAGAAGGTCTTGATGTTGTTGGCGTCGGCGACTTCCTTGCGGACGGCGACGGCCCAGGTGTTGTTCGCCGGGGCCGGGTTCAGCCAGACGATCTTGTTCGCGTCGTAGTCGAGCTTCTTGGCTTCCTCATAGGCCTTGGCAGCGTCGTTCCACAGCGGATCGTCGGCCCTGTTGAAGAAGAACGCGGCGTTCCCGGTGTACTCGGGGTAGATGTCGATCTGGCCGGCGGTGATCGCCTCGCGGACCACCGGGGTGCCGCCGAGCTGGATCTTCTCGGTCACTGCAATACCGTTGGCCTGCAGCACCTGGCTGATGATGTTGCCGAGCAGCCCGCCTTCGGTATCGATCTTGGACGAAACGACGACCTGCGCGTTGGCAGCAGTCACCGTGAAGGCAAGCGCCGCTGCGGCGCCGAGCAGTTTCTTCGAGAGCATGATGGTCTCCTTGTTGTCCCGCACCGGCAATTTGACCCTCGGTGTGGAATTGGGCGGCTAAACTATACGAACGTGGCAGGAAATCTATTCCTCGGCGTGCTACGTGACCGGGCCCAGCGCGAAAAACTCGTCCAGTGCCGGCAGCGGCGCATGGGAAATCAGTTCGGCGAGCGTCTGTTCCGCTCCGAGGTCGTTTTCGATCGTCTCGACCTCGGCGGAGAGCGGCCGATCGACCTCGTAGTACGCAGCATGGGTCCGCACCTTCTCGTAGACCAGTTGCGGCACGCCCGACGGGCGGTCGCCGTGAATGTCCATCGCCTGCGCGGCGAGCAGGCCCTCGAGCGCGGCGAGGCGGCGCAGCGCCCGCACCTGCCGCTCGAACCGCTCGACCACCAGCGGCAGGAACGCCGCCTCGTCCTCGATGCCCGCCGCCACCACCAGAGACTGGGCCGAAACCGGCACCGACATAGACAGCGCCCGCGCGAACAGCTCGCCCGCCAGCTTGATGATCGGGCCGAACCCCGTGGCGATGGCGCCGCGCGGCACGAGGTTGATCGGCAGGTCGCGGCGCGCGCCGTTGGCCAGCAGCACGCAGCGGTTGAACGAGTTGCGCGCGGCATGCGCCATGGCGAGCTGAGCGGTCTGCAGGTAGATCGTGACGTCGAGCGGCAATGAGCCACCCGAGGTCAGCACCTGGTTGTCGACCACTACCGGGTTGTCGTCCGTGCGGCCTGTTGCGGCGAGGATGGTGCGGCCGGCGACCAGCAGGGTATCGAAGCCGGCACCGAACACCTGCGGCATCATCCTGAGGCTGAGCGGATCCTGGATGTGGGTGGCGTTCGGCCAGTCCCAGCCCATCGCGTTGCGATAGAGCCACGAGCCGATCTCGGCCTCGCGCTCGGTACCGACATGGGCAACCGCCTTCCACGGGTCACGCGAGGCGCCCAGCGCCCCCGCCGTGGTGAGGCTGGTGGCGAGCAGCATGCGCAGCGCGGAAGCCGCAGCACGGGTCGCCTCGGCGGCGGCAGCGAAACCCACCGCATTTACCGAGATGGAGGCGAGGCTGTCGCGCGCCTTCATCCGAAGCGGCTTCAGTCCGGCCTCGGACAGCGCTGCCTCGGCCGACATGCGGCGGTTCTGGTACACGGCCTCGCCGACACCGGTCAGCACCGCGCCGATCTGGCCCATGAGGCCGATATCGGCTGTGCCGATCGAGCCGGTGCGCCGCACCACCGGCACAACGTCCTTGCTCAGCAGCGCGAGGTAGGACTCGACCAGCGCGCGCGAACAGCCGACCCGGCCGGTAAGGGCCGTGTTGACACGGATCGCCATGGCGTTCCGAACCACGGAGTTGGGGAATGGCGCGCCGGTGCCGAAATGATGGGCCCGCACGAGCCCCATGTTGAACGCCTCGAGGTCCTCGGGCGACCATTCGACGTCCTTCATCGCGCCGACGCCCGTGGTTGCGCCATAGACGGGCTCGCCGCGCGCGATCCTGTCGTCGACGACCTGTCGCGCCGCATCGACCCGGCGCATCGCGTCGTCCTCGGGAACGAGCGTCGCCGCCCGCTGCCCGATCCGGGCCAGGTTGCCAAATGTCAGGGGTTGGCCATCGAGGATGATGGGGGTCGGAGAATTGCGCTGCATCCAGCGGCATTAGCGGGAGGCGGGACGGCGCGCAATGGTGGCGCCGGGACGCCCCCTCTACCACGCATCTCCGATGCGCGGTCCCCTCCCCCGCTGCGCGGTTGAGGAGCACGGAGAGCACAGGGCCTCAAGAACTGGATGAGCCGATCCACTGCAGGTCGCGATGCTCCTCCACCGCGCAGCGGGGGAGGGGGACCAGCCGCAGGCTGGTGGAGGGGGCGAGGGCCTCAGCCCTCCGTCCCCGGCAGCGGATACCGCTCCACCTCGCGCAGCAGCTCGATGAACGAATCCACTGCCGTTTCGACCGTGACCCGACCCTTGTCGGCGGTGGCGAGATGAGCCTCGCCCGCCGTCCCCAGCGGGTGGATGTCCGAGGCGATCCAGGCGTAGCTCGTCATGCCGGTCGGCCGCATATACTTGTAGGCCTGCTCGTCGCGCGCTGCCACGGAGGGGTAATCCTGCAGCTTGTCGACGTTCACCAGCTCCGGCCTGAGGTGCATCACCACCGACGTCTCGCTGTCGCCGCCATGGATGCCGTGGCGGTTCTCGATGTCGGAGTAGAGGTCCTTGGGCCAGTACTGGCTCCAGCCGGTCTTCACCGCAAGCATCCCCGCTTTCACCCGCAACTCGCGCGCCACGATGTCGAGAAGCGAGACGTTGCCGCCATGCGAATTGACGAACACCACCTTCTTCACCCCGGCGCGCGCAATCTCGAGCCCGACCTGGGTCCAGGCGTCGATCAGGTTGGTGGCGGTGTGGCTGAGCGTTCCGGTCTGCCAGATATGCTCGTTCGACTTGCCGATCGCCTGCACTGGCAGGATGCGGATGTCCATGTCCCTGGGCGCGCGCTCGACCAGCAGGTCGAGATGCCCCTGGTTAATGATGGTGTCGGTCCCCACGGGCAGGTGCGGGCCGTGCTGCTCGATGGCAGCGGTGGGGAACACCGCGATCGTCTTCATGGGATCGAGGCCGTGGAATTCGAAGGCGGAAAAGTCGTTCCACCAGATCTTGCGATAGGTCATTTCAGTTGGTCCAGGGTTCAGTCGGGCCGGAAACTCAGCCCGGGGAAGCGGCGACGGCTTCGATCTCGACGACGAATTCCTCGCGGGTGAAGCCGCTCACGATCATCAGGGTGGACGCCGGGTACGGCTCCTCGAACAGCGCGTTGCGCACGTCCATGTAGCCGCGCATGTGCTCGCGACCGGTGACGTAGGCATTGAGCCGCACCACGTCCTTCAGTCCCATGCCGGACTCGGCGAGAATCGCAGCGATGTTGTCGAAGGCCACGCGCGCCTGGCCGGCCGCGTCGGGAGGAATCACCCCGTCCTTGTCGATACCGAGTTGTCCCGAGGTGAACACGAAGCGCGAGCGTGAACTCACCTCGATTCCCGGGCTGTAGGGCGCAAATGGCGGATGGATGGAGCTCGGCGACAGCGGCTTATGCATTGTGGCCCCCACGGTATATGCTCAGCTAAGCGTCAAACGCCTCAGAAGGAAAGCCTCAATTGCGGCCGCCCTGCCTAAAGCACGAGCAGTTCGTAGAATGACGCATTTTTGGGCTTCCTTTTTGCCGGGCGGCGCGGAATGAATGGTCCGGTGTGCCCACGGGCACGGCAAGAATTCGATGGCGCCGGATGGGGGACCTATCGTCCGGCCAACAGGGAGACTGACATGGTCGACTTCAGCAAGATCCTCGCCGCTGGGCTGGTAACGCTGGCCTTGGGCACCACCGGCGCAGTCGCGCAGGACAAGGTGAGCTACGGCACCAACTGGCTGGCCCAGGCGGAACATGGTGGCTTCTACCAGGCCGTCGCCGACGGCACCTACGCCAAGTACGGCCTCGACGTCACCATCCGCCAGGGCGGTCCGCAGGGCGCCAACCGTTCGCTGCTCATCGGCGGCCAGATCGACTTCTACATGGGCGGCATGACCACGGCCATCGACGCCGTGAAGGAGGGCATCCCGACCCTGACGCTCGCCTCGATCTTCCAGAAGGACCCACAGGTGCTGCTGGCCCATCCGGATGCCGGCTTCGAGAAGTTCGAGGACCTCGCGGGCGCCTCCAAGTACATCCTCTCCAAGGATGGCTTCATCTCCTACTTCAGCTGGATGAAGTCGGCCTACCCGGCCTTCACCGACGAGAAGTTCGAGCCTTACACCTTCAACCCGGCGCCGTTCATCGCCGACAAGATGGCGATCCAGCAGGGCTACGTGACCTCCGAGCCTCTGGAAATCGAGAAGCAGGCCGGCTTCAAGCCGCAGGAATTCCTGCTGGCCGACAACGGCTTTGCGCCCTACTCGACCACCATCGAAGTCATGAAGCCCTGGTATGACGCCAACCAGGACGTCGCCAAGCGCTTCGTCGAAGCCTCGATCGTCGGCTGGTACAATTACCTCTACGGCGACAACGCCGCCGCCAACGAGCTGATCAAGAAGGACAATCCGGACATGACGGATGAGCAGCTCGCCTTCGGCCTCGCCAAGATGAAGGAACTGGGCATCGTCGTTTCGGGCGACGCCGAGGCCAATGGCATCGGGTGCATGACCGCCGACCGCTGGAACGGCTTCTACGAGCAGATGAAGGCCGTCGGCCTCTTCCCCGAAGGCATCGACGTTTCGCAGGCTTATACCCTCGATCTCGTCTGCCAGGGTGTTGGCAAGGACCTCGTAAAGTAAGACAAGCGTTGCTCTCGGCGCGGGCACGCCGCCCGCGCCGTTCGACCCTAACCTGGGCTATTCGATTTGACTGATGTTTCAGCCGCCGCTTCGGCGCCGCGTTCCGCCGGTGCGTCCCGTGTCGTCGTTTCGATGCGGAACGTTTCCAAGGTCTTTTCCAACGGCACGCTGGCGCTCAAGGACATGTCGCTCGACGTCGAGCGCGGGGAGTTTCTGAGCCTGCTCGGTCCATCCGGCTGCGGCAAATCCACGGCCCTGCGCATCATCGCAGGGCTGGGCAGTGCCAGTACGGGCAGCATCGACTGGCCGTCGAGCACCATCAATTCCAAGGGCTTGCCGCAGGGCGACATCGGCTTCGTCTTCCAGGAGCCTACCCTGATGCCGTGGCAGACGGTGTTCGGCAACGTCTACCTGCCACTGCGCCTCGCCCGGGTATCGAAGGCGGAAGCGCGGCCGCGCATCATGGAGATGCTGGCCTCGGTCGGCCTCGCCGATTTCGCCGACGCCTATCCGCGCGAACTCTCGGGCGGCATGAAGATGCGCGTTTCCATCGCCCGCGCCCTCGTGACCAAGCCCAAGCTGCTGCTGATGGACGAGCCCTTCGCGGCGCTCGACGAAATCACCCGGCAGAAGCTCAACGACGACGTCCTGCGCCTGTGGAAGCAGTCGGGCGTCACGGTGATCTTCGTCACCCACTCGGTGTTCGAGAGCGTGTACCTTTCCAACCGCATCGTGGTGATGAAGGCTCGCCCCGGTCAGGTCTTTGCGGACCTCCCGCTCCACAATGACGGTGTGCGCGGCGCCGAGTACCGCACGTCCGAGGAATACCGGGCGGCAACGCACGAGGTCTCCACGGCCCTGCATGACGCCATCCACGCCGGCGGGGGGACGCACTGATGAGCACCATTCAGCAGGCCGGCCCGGGCAGTTCGGACGAAGCGGGCACCGACAGCGCCGTCGCCATCCTCGTGCCACGGACCTCCTCCACCGAGAAGGTGCTCCGCATCGTGGTTCCGGTGGCCATGCTGGTCATCGGCATCGTCGCCTGGCACTTCGTCGTCGTCGGAGACAACATCCCGAAATACATCCTGCCCACGCCCTACGACGTGGTGCAGTCGCTGCTCAACGACTGGCCGACCCTGCTGCCGGCGCTTGGCGTCACACTGCGCATTACCTTCACGGCGCTGATCCTGGCGCTCGTCGGCGGCGTGGCCATGGCCATCCTGCTCGTCCAGTCCAAATGGATCGAGCTGGCGCTCTTCCCCTACGCCGTCATCCTGCAGGTGACCCCGGTCATCGCCATCGCGCCGTTGCTGCTGATCTACGTGCACGACACGCAGGCGGTGCTGCTGATCATCGCGTTCCTCGTCGCGTTCTTCCCGATCCTTTCCAACATGGTGGCGGGCCTCAAGAGCGTCGATCACAACCTGCTCAACCTCTACGAACTCTACGGCGCATCGCGCTGGCAGACGCTGATCTACCTGAAGCTCCCTGCCGCCCTGCCCTACTTCATGGCGGGCCTCCGCATCGCGGGCGGTCTGGCCCTGATCGCGGCGGTGGTGGCGGAGTTCGCGGCGGGCACGGCCGGCCAGGGCTCGGGCCTCGCCTTCCGCCTGCTCGAGGCACAGTACCGGCTCAACATCCCGCGCCTGTTCGCGGCGTTGATCCTGCTCACCTCGACCGGCATCGCCATTTTCGGCCTTACCTCCTTCATCGCCTGGTTCTCGCTCCACCGCTGGCACGAGAGCGCTGTCCGGCGGGAGAATTGAGGGTGGCTCGCTCCAGCCAGGACGGCCCCCTCCCATCCACCCCCATGAAGGGGGAGGTGCCGGTTGTGGAACACTCCGCCTCAACGCGCACGCTCTTCACCTCCCCCTTCATGGGGGAGGCCAGGAGGGGGCCGTCCGCATCGGCTGGCGCAAAGTAATGCACCCCACCCCCATTCTCTCCACCGGCACCGTCACCCTCCGCAACGCACGCGTCCCGGCTGCCGCCATGGGCAGTATCGGCAACGGCTCGGTGGCCTCGGTCGACATCGAGATTACGGATGGCCGCATCGCCGCCATACGCCCTGCCGGCTCGGCGCCGGTCACCGGGCCGACGCACGACATGGACAAGGGCCTCGTGCTGCCGGCCTTCGTCGACATCCACACGCATCTCGACAAGGGCCATATCTGGCCTCGCAAGGAGAACCCGGACGGCACCTGGATGGGCGCTCTCCTCGCCGTGGCCAACGATCGCGAGCGGCTCTGGGCGGCCGAGGACGTGGAGCGCCGCTTCGAATTCGCGCTGCGCTGCGCCTATGCCCACGGTACCGCCGCCATCCGCACGCACCTCGATTCCGCCCCGCCGCAGCACGAGATCAGCTGGGCCCTGTTCGAGAAGATGCGCGACAAGTGGGCCGGCCGCATCGAGCTGCAGGCCTGCGCCATTGTCGGGCCGGACACGCTGGTCACGCCGCACGAACTCGATACTGTCGCG
>JAEYYP010000268.1 GCA_023428425.1 Pseudomonadota bacterium | reverse complement strand
CGTTAAGCGCGTTGAGCAAGGTGGAGAGGGTCAGCCGGCGGCGCGCGAAGCCGATGAGCGCGGTCAGCAACGATCCCGTGGCAGCGGCCTCCGTCGCCGTGACGATGCCGAGATACATGGAGCCGATGACGGCGACGAATAGAAGCAGCACCGCCCAGACGTCCCGCAGCGACGAAATGGCTTCCGACCTGTCGAATGGCGTGCCGGCGGGAAGCGACCTGCGGTAGGCGACGCGCACGGTCGCCATGTACATCGCGATCGCCAGCAGGCCCGGCAGGATGCCGGCGATGAAGAGGCGGCCGACGTCCTGTTCGGTCATGTAGCCGTAGACAGCCAGCACGACGGAGGCCTGGATCGAGCGGTTGTTCGGAGTGTAGTAGCGGGCGGTGGTCAGTCGCATGGCGCCATCCGCGCCGAGCGGAATGATCGACTGCACCGAGCCCTTGCCGAACGAACGGGTGCCGACCACGGTCGCGCGCTTGTGGTCCTGCAGAGCACCGGCGACGATCTCGGCCGCCGAGGCCGAGCCACCATTGATCAGCACCACCATCGGCAGATCGGCGATCTTCTCATCGAGTGCATCGGGCCGGGCGTCGTAGCGCGAGCTCTCGGAATCGAGCCGGCCGCGGGTCAGCACCACGGCGCCCTGGCGCAGGAACGCGTCCGACACGTAGACCGCCTGGTCGACAAGGCCGCCCGGATTGTTGCGCAGGTCGAGCACGATACCCTTCGGGGCATGGCCGAGCTGCTTGTAGGCGTCTTCGATCGACTTCCTGATGCCCGGGAAGGCCTGTTCGGAGAATCGGGCCAAGCGGATCACGGCGACGTCGTCCTGCATGGTCAGGCGCGCGGCGCGGGTGGCGATGATGTCGCGGGTCAGCTCGAACTCGAGCGGCTCGGGCACGCCCTCGCGCACGACGGTGATCGTGATCTTGGTGCCGACCTGGCCTCGCATCTTGCCCACGGCCTCGTCGAGCGACATGCCCTGCACCTGCACGCCGTCGAGTTCGACAATGAAGTCACCGGCGAGGACGCCGGCCTTGGCTGCCGGGGTATCGTCGATGGGAGTGACGACCTTGATCGCCCCGTCTTCCATCTGCACCTCGATGCCGAGGCCGCCGAACTGGCCGGTGGTGTCTTCCTGCACGTCGGCGTAGTCGATCGGCTCCATGTAGTCGGAGTGCGGATCGAGCGAGGTCAGCATGCCGCGCAGCGCCGCATGGATGAGCTTCTTCTCGTCGGGGGCCTCGACATATTCGGCACGGATGCGGTCGAACACCTCGCCGAACAGCGACAGGTCCGAATAGATCTCGTCGGCTGTGCGCGGCGCGGTGACCTCTGGCACCGCTGCCTGGTCCTGTGCGATAAGCGGTGCACAGGCAAGACCCAGGCCGAACAGCACGGCGGCGGAGACGGCAGTACGGATTGGCGTCAGGCGCATAAACTTCTATCCACTCTGGGTTGGAGTTGCCGCGGCCGCCCACCATCCTGTGGGGTCGACGGGCTCGTTGTTCTTTCGCATTTCAATATAGAGCGTCGGTCTGGAGACTCCAGCACTGGTCGCGACAGTACGGCCAATTGTCTGTGATCCCATGGCGCCGACAGGCTCTCCCATCATCACGAACTGCCCGATCCTGACGTCGACTCTTTCGAGGCCGGCGAGCAGCACCGTGTAATCCTGACCGGTATTGAGAATGACGATCTTGCCATAATTGAGGTAGTCGCCGGCGAACAGCACCCAGCCGTCGGCCGGTGCCACCACTTGCGCATCGGCCCGAGTCACGACCGAGAGGCCGCGCGAGATACCGCCGAAGCCATCCCCCGCGCCGTACTCGATCACGGTGACCCCCGAGGAGGGCATGGTGAGGAAGCCCCGCGCCTGCACGAAGGGTACCGCCGGTTCGGTGCGTTCGGGGTTGGCGAGCGCCATCTGGATGGTCTGCCGGTCGAGCGCCGGCACGTTGCCGCCATTGTTGGCCGTCTCGGTGGCCTGCGCCGCCGTTGCCACCGCCGCGGCGCGGGCGGTCAGGTCGTCGATGAGCTGCTTGAGCGACGTGGCCTTGTCGGCCAGCGCCTGGGCCTCCGCTTCCTCGGTGGCGAGCGCGGCAGTGGCCAGGTTCTCCGACTGCTTGCGGGCGGCGATCAGGCTGCCGATCCGCAGTTGCTCTTCTTCGAGCACCTGCAGGTTGGCTTCGAGCCTCGCCTGCTGTTCCACCGCCGCGGCCTTGATGGCGCCGAGCTGGTTGAGGTCGGCGGTAACGGCATCGGCCCGTTCGCGCAACTGGGGCACAATGGCGGCGATGAGCAGCGCCGAGCGGGCGCTGTCGAGAGCGTTGTCGGGGTTGATCATCAGGGCCGGCGGCGGATCGCGCGAGATGCGCTCCAGCGCGGCCAGCACGTTCGAAATGTTCTCGTCGGCGCCATCGAGGCGGCCGCGGACTTCGAGTTCCTGCACGATCAGGTCGCCCATCCGGTCCTCGAGCACCGCGATGTCGGCTTCGGCCAGTTTCACCCGCTGGGCGGCGGCGATCAGCGCGGCGTTCTGGCGCGAGCGGTCGCCCTGCATCTCCTCGATCTCGCGTCGGAGCGCGTCGGCGCGCTCCTTGGACACGGTGATCGAGGCCTCGATCTCCGCCAGCGCCTTCTGCTGTGTCTCGAGCTCGGGCGTTGCGGCGGGCTGGGGAGCGGCGGACGTAACAGTCGGGTCGATCCCCTCCACAGGATCGACCGGCGCGGTGCCGTCGATCGAGGGGCGGAGGTTCAGGTCGTCGCCGACGGCGGGATCAGCGGGGGTGGTCTGGGCCAGGGCCGCCGAGCCGAGCGCGAGCGCAAGCAGAACGCCTGCCGCAAGTGCTCTCCTCGACCAGTCCGGTGCCGGCATCAAACTCCCCGATCCGCGCGAATCAATGTGTCGCACTCTAGCGCGAATGATTGCAAGCGCGGCGATTGGCCGATCGGTTTGGCTTTTGCGTGGCGGGGATGGTGTGGGTTGGACGCCCCCTCCACCACGCATCTGCGATGCGCGGTCTCCCTCCCCCGCTACGCGGTGGAGGAGCGCGGAGGGCTCAGCGCCTCGACAGCTGGATAATT
>JAEYYP010000251.1 GCA_023428425.1 Pseudomonadota bacterium | reverse complement strand
CTTCTCGTCGGCTTCTTCGGCCTCTGGATACTCGAAGGCTTCAGGGCGGCCGGTGGGGCGGTGATCACCGAAAGCTACGCCGCCGTCTCGAACTACAACCTCATCGTCGTGCCGATGTTCATTTTGTTGGGCAACATCGCCTCGGCCGCCGGCTTCAGCCGAGGCCTATACGACGCGGCGCACGCCTGGGTCGGGCGGTTCCGCGGCGGCCTCGCCTCGGCATCGGTACTGGGCTGCGCCGCCTTCTCCGCCGTATCCGGTTCGTCGGTCGCGACCGCCGTGACCATCGGCAAGGTCGCGCTGCCGGAGATGAAGCGGCTCGGCTACGGCGCAGGCCTTTCCACCGGCGCCATTGCGGCGGGCGGCACGCTGGGTTTCCTCATCCCGCCCTCCACGGGCTTCGTGATCTACGCCATCCTCACCGAGGAATCGATCGGACGCCTGTTCATGGCCGGCATCCTGCCGGGCCTGTTGATGACCGCCATGTTCATCGCCACGGTGTTCGTCGTGACCTGGCTGGACCCGACAGCCGGACCGAAGGGCGAGTTCGTTCCCTTCCGGCAGCGCTTCGCCATCCTGCTGCGAGCCTCGCCGCTGATCGCGGTCATCGTCCTGTCGATCGGCGGCATCTATGTCGGCGCCTTCACGCCGGTGGAGGCCTCCGGCATCGGCGCCGCCCTGGTGATCGTCCTCGCGCTCCTGGCCCGCAAGCTCAGCCTCGACGTGTTCCGAACCGCCGTGCTCGACACCGTGCGCACCTCGGCCATGCTCTACATGATCGTCATCGGCGCGAATGTGCTGAACCCGTTCCTCGCGGTGACGCACATTCCCGAAACACTCGGCTTCGCCCTGCAGGGCCTTGGGCTCGGTGCCTATGGGTCGCTCGCCGTGATCATCCTCGCCTACGTGATCCTCGGCATGTTCCTCGACGGCCTGTCGATGCTGGTGATCACCATCCCGATCGTCTTCCCGGTCATAACCCAATACGGCTTCGATCCGATCTGGTTCGGCGTCGTCGCGGTGATCGTCATCGAGATGGGCATGATCACCCCGCCGGTCGGGCTCAACGTCTTCGTGGTGAAGGGCGTGGCGGTGGACGTGCCGATGGCGACCATCTTCAAGGGCGTGCTGCCCTTCCTCATCGCCATGGCGCTGACGCTGCTGTTGATCATCGTCTTTCCGCAGATTGCGCTGATCATCCCCGATACGATGTTCGGATGAGGGGCCGGGTACGGGTAAATAGCCGCCGCTTATGGGGAACCGCGTGAAATTATGGTGCCTTACGTCGATGTAACCTGGCTATCCAAAGCTTTAGTGGCAAGCGGTCGGTCGCGCCCCTAACTCCGTGTCGACAGATAAGGAGATCAAGAGATGTACACGCGGCGCGACGCCATCAAACTCGGCTTTGCAGCCAGCCTCATGCTCGGCATGCCAGGGTTCGCCGGCAAGGCGTTTGCCCAGGCGATGGACGCATTGGCCTTCTGGCGGTCCACGCAATGTGATCTGCTGTGCTTCCGGCGCGAGTCAGCGCCCGGCTAGCGTTTGCCGACAACCGCTTCTGAGAGCTGGCGACGGGATTGCATCCACATTTGCTTGGTCTACTCATGGGCGTATACGGCGGCATGCTGCTGACGCTGTGGCTGCTCTTCGGTACAGACATCAACGCACTCATCGCCTTGGGGGTGTGCACCGTCTACGTCGCCATGAGAGGCTGGGGCCGGGTGTGCGGCAATGACAAGAAGCCACCGGACAAGCGCGCCCGGACTTGACCCGGCGCGCAGCACTGCTGTGGCGAGATCATTCAGCCAAGGCGGGCCTGTCATGGGCAGCGTGAAAGAGGGCCTCTACCACGTCGGTCTGGGTGATGATCCCAAGAATACGTCCATCGTCGCCAACGACCGGCAGATGGTGGTGTCCCGATTTCAGCATCAGATGGATGACCCTGGCGACTGGGGTAGTGCCCAAAACCGTTGCGACGCTGGCCGTCATCACGTCACGAACGCGGCCGCGCAGTGGCCGGTCAGAATTGGTGATGGCGCGAAGCCGCCAGTTCAGCCCTGAGCCGGTGGCGGTGGGCCCCCAATCGGCTTTTTCGATGATGTCGGTCTGTGTGAGGATGCCGACGACGCGTCGTTCGCCATCGACCACGGGAAGCGCCTTGACGCCGTACTGGCGCAACTGGCGAAGGGCGACCCGCAGCGACGTCCCCGGCGAAACCCAGGCGACCGAACCGGTCATGATCGTCGAGGCGGTCGTTCCGCCGGATTGCCGCAGGAAGGCGAGTGCTTCGGCGCGATGGAGCAGCTCCTCGAGGTCCATCGGGTCTACGCTGACCACTTCGTCGCGCTCGGCAATAGCCGTCTGAAGATCTGCTGCCGTCACGCCAAGGCTAAGCGGAGCGTGGTCCTCCGGCGCAAGTCTCGGGTCGGGCGTGGCCAGAATCCGATGCGGATAGTCTCTGCCACTGAGCCGATTGAACAACACCGCGATCAGGAGGAGCAGGACGGAGTTGACGCCCACCGGCCAGATCACGAAGCCATAGCCAAGGCCTGCAATTGCGGGTCCACCGACCACTGCCGTCAGCGCTACTGCGCCGCTGGGCGGATGCAGGCATCGTAACGAGAGCATGGCGGCAATGCTGACGGCAACCGCGACGGCCGCTGCAAGGGTCATGTCGCCGATCGTCTGAGCGCAGGCCACTCCAATTGTGCCAGAGACGAGGTTTCCGCCCAGTATCGACCATGGCTGCGCTAGCGGGCTGGCCGGGACCGCGAAAAGCAGCACGGCGGAGGCGCCGATCGGTGCCACCAATAGCGGAACGTCCACCCCGACGCCGAGTGCAACCCCTGTTACCCAGGCCGTCAGGCCAATCCCGAGAAAGGCACCCACCGAGGCTCGAAGGCGCTCGCGATAGCTGACCGAAACGAGGTGAGGCAGGAAGGCAAAGTATCTCATCGTCAGGCGCTCTAGCAGCCGCGGCGTGACATTGGTAGTCGCGCCGTGATCCGAGCCTGCATCGTCCGAATCCGAATTGCACTCGTTGCACATCCGGCTTAAGGTGTATGGATGATATACCTTTAAGGGGATGCCGGTAATGCGCAGGTTCGTTTCGGTTCTGGTGCTTGGCGCCATGATGGCAATGCCAGGCGTGCTCCAGGCCGCAGAGCATGAAATTCGGATGGTCGACCGAGGTGAGGACGGACAAGCGATGAGCTTCGAGCCAAGTTACCTGCGGGTAGAGCCCGGGGATACTGTGACCTTCATTCCGGTCAACAAGGGACACAATGCAGAGACCATCCTGGGGATGATCCCCGAGGACGCGCCGGCTTGGAAGGGCAAGGTGAACGAGGCGCTCACAGTAACACTGACCGAGCCTGGTCTGTATGGCATCAAGTGCATGCCTCACTGGGCCATGGGGATGGTGGCGCTGATCCAGGTCGGCGCTGACCGGCACAATCTGGGTGCCCTCCAGGAGGTCCGGCTCCCCGGAAAGGCGCAGGCCCGGATGATGAAACTGTTCACCAAAGTGCCCTCTACGCCGTGAGGTGCTATACGAGCCGCAGTGCCCGCAGCGGCCCATCGGCAAGGAACGGTCAGAAGGCTCAATGAGACTTACGGTTTATACCGACTATTCACTGCGGCTCCTCATGTACCTCTCGGTCCGGCAGGATCGGAAGTCGACTATACAGGAAGTGGCGGACGCATATGGCATCTCTGTGAACCACATGACCAAGGTGGTGCATGAGCTCGCCCAGGCCGGCTATGTCACGACGACGAGGGGGCGGAGCGGTGGCATTGCGATTGGTCGGCCTCCTTCTGAGATCGGGCTGGGCGAGGTTGTGCGCCACACCGAACCGGACATGGTCTTCGTACCGTGCTTCGACGAGCGCAACGAAAGCTGTCCGTTGCGCCGGGCCTGCCGCTTGAAGTCGGCTCTCGATCGGGCGCGACTAGCCTTTCTCAGCGTGCTCGACGAATACACGCTGGCTGACCTGACGATAGCGCCCGGCCCAATACGGGCCATGCTGGGCCTTTCGTCTGGTGTCGAGGGCGGCCTTTCATAGAGCCCCTCACTTTGGCTCCTTACTCCAACATCCTTTTGCGGACGATCCGATGTCTCATGTCGACGAGAAGCTCGAACCCATCCTTGCCGAGGTGCTGAAGCGCAATGCCGGGGAGCCCGAGTTCCACCAGGCCGTTCGGGAGGTGATGGAGAGCCTCGGTCGGGTGGTCAGCAAAAAGCCGGGATATCTTGAGGCGGGGCTAATTCAGCGTCTCTGCGAGCCAGAGCGGCAAATCATCTTCAGAGTGCCCTGGACCGCCGACAATGGTGACGTACACATCAACCGCGGTTTCCGCGTGCAGTTCAATTCGGCGCTCGGTCCCTACAAGGGCGGACTGCGTTTCCACCCGTCCGTCAACCTCGGCATCATCAAGTTCCTCGGCTTCGAGCAGACCTTCAAGAATGCGCTAACGGGTCTTCCGATCGGTGGAGGCAAGGGCGGCGCCGACTTCAACCCCCGCGGCCGGTCCGACGCCGAGATCATGCGGTTCTGCCAGTCCTTCATGATCGAGATGCATCGCCATATCGGCGAGTACACCGACGTGCCGGCCGGCGATATCGGAGTGGGAGGCCGCGAGATCGGCTACATGTTCGGGCAGTACAAGCGTCTCACCAATCGCTACGAGGCAGGCGTCTTGACCGGCAAGGGACTTGCCTATGGTGGCTCGCGCGCCCGCAAGGAGGCTACCGGGTTCGGGGCGACCTATTTTGTCGAGCGCATGCTGGCACGGCGCGGTGACGGCATCGAGGGCAAGCGTGTCGTGGTTTCCGGTGCTGGCAATGTTGCCATCTACACCATCGAGAAGGTGCACGCCTTCGGAGGCAAGGTGGTCGCCTGCTCGGACTCCAGTGGCTACGTGCTCGACGAGGACGGCATCGATCTCTCGCTTCTCAAGGACATCAAGGAAGTACGGCGCGAACGGATTTCCCAGTACGCCAAGGAGAAGACGGGGGCTCATTTTGTCGAAGGCGGCACGATCTGGGATGTGCCGTGCCAGATCGCCATGCCATCGGCCACGCAGAACGAACTCACGGGCAGGGACGCTCGCACGCTGATCGGCAACGGGGTGCAGGCGGTCGGGGAGGGGGCAAACATGCCGTCCACTCCCGAGGCCATACACGCGTTCCAGGACGCAGGAGTGCTGTTTGCTCCAGGCAAGGCGGCCAATGCTGGTGGCGTCGCCACCTCGGCCCTCGAAATGCAGCAGAACGCTTCGCGCGACAGCTGGACATTTGCCGAAACCGAGGCGCGCCTCGCTGAAATCATGAACAACATCCATGATGTCTGTGCCGACACCGCCGAGGAGTATGGAGTGCCCGACGACTATGTGCTCGGGGCCAACATCGCCGGGTTTGAGCGGGTTGCGGCTGCCATGCAGGCCTTGGGAGTCATCTAGAATGCTCGGCAAGTTCGTCCCACGTCCTTCACGGTCCCGAGAGCAAGTTTCCAGAGTGCGGTCACGAAGGCTTGCATCAGCCGGACGGTTCTGTAGGTTGGTCTTGCAGAGAGGAGCTTCGTTATGTCGCAGGACACCGAGAGTCCGACGCCGCCGGTCCAGCGTCAGAGCTGGCGCGAACTTGGCCTCTTCCTGCTTCTGGCGTTTGGAATTTGGCCGGTTATTGCCGTCGGGGTCGTCGGAGGTTTCGGATTCCTGGTCTGGTTCTGGCAGATGATCTTCGGGCCGCCGGGTCCTCCCGTGGGGCACTGACATGGGCGGGCAACACACACTGAACCGCCGGGAGCTCTTCCTGGGACGGCAAAAGGCGGCGGAAGCAGAACAGTGCTACCATGTCTCGGGTGCAGTGGTGCGTGTGGTGCCACGGGCGCTGCCGGCACTACTAGAATGTCTGAGAGGCATGCAAGGCGTCGAGATCTCGGCGCAGACCAATGATCGCGTCGTCATCACTATCGAGGGCGAAAGCGCCGGAGCACTCGGCGCGCGCCTCACCGAAATCAACCTGCTCGACGGCGTGATCGCCGCCAGCATGGTCTACGAGCATTCCGAGTCAGTGGAGGAGCTGAACGATGAGCACGGGAGTCAGCCGGCGTGATCTGCTGAAGGGCCAGGCAGCCGCGATCGCCGCTGCCGCGGCCGGCATCGCTTTGCCG
>JAEYYP010000215.1 GCA_023428425.1 Pseudomonadota bacterium | reverse complement strand
CTGCATCACCGAGGTCGAGGTGGCGACCGCCTGCGTCAATTGCGGCGCGGGCACGATGCTGGGCAAGAGGGCCGCCATTGTCGGCCGCTCGAATGCTGCCGCGGCACCCATTACGGCGACGGCGGCGAAGATGGCCCAGATCGGCAGCCAGTTCTGCCAAACGCCGATCGCTACGATCACCATCGTCGCCGCTTGCAGCCACTGGCACACCAGCGCGATGATTCGGCGGTCGAACTGATCTGCCACCTGGCCTGCGACAAGCGTCAGCAGCAGCATGGGCAGGAACTGGAAGAGCCCGACGAGCCCGAGGTCGAACGGATTGCGTGTCGTATCGTAGACGAGCCACCCAACCGCGACCGCCGACCCCTGGAACCCCATCGACGACAGGGCGCGAGAGAACAGGAAGTGCCGGAAAGACGGGAGTCTCAGGACATGCGGGGGGGCGGGGGCGGCGTCGGGCGATGTCATTGTGACATCGAGATGACAGGTCCCGTGGGGCGCGGCAAGCCGCCGCACCTCATCAAAAGGTGCTAGGGCGACGACCGCAGGGCAGGAAGCCCTTGCATTGGCGGTAAGGAATTTGCCCTACTGTGTGGTGGCGATGCAGGAGGAAGCATGACCGACGCAGCGATGGTGGGGAAGCCGAAGCTCTATGACCGCCTGAAGGCAGCCACGAAGCATCGGCTGGCGGAGCCCATCCTGGCGCTGCTGTGCTTCCTCGAGGCGATGATCCTGCCGATCTATCCCGAGATCATGCTGGCCCCGATGATCATCGCCGACCGGCTGCGTGCCTGGCGTCTGGCGGCAATCTGCACAGTGTCCTCGGTCACCGGCGGCGTAGCCGGCTACGCCATCGGATTCTTCCTCTTCGACACCATCGGCCGCGCGATCATCGAGTTCTACGGGGCCGGCGACGGTTTCGCGACCCTGTCGCAGAGCTTCATCGACAACGGCCCGCTGATGATCCTGATCGGCGCCGTCACGCCCGTGCCCTACAAGGTGATCACCATCACCTGCGGTGTCGTCAGCCTCGACATCTGGACCTTCGTCATCTTCAGCCTCATCGGGCGCAGCCTGCGCTATTTCGTGCCGTGCGGGCTGTTCTACTTCTTCGGCCCCGCCGCCAACGCGTTCATCGAGAAGAACAAGGTTCTGGCGGGATGGGCCATGGTGGTCATCACCATTATCGGTTTCGCCCTTGCGCCGTTGCTCTTCGCCAAGAACAGCGATGAGGTCGCGCCGCATGTCGTGGTGGAAACCGAAGCCAGCTAACCGATCAGGTCGTAAAAACGAGATACGCGCTGACCGTCACCACGGAGACGAGCGTCGAGATCAGGATGACCCGCGCGGTCGTGGCAGCGCCGCGGCCGTAGAACTCCGCCAGCATGAACGGTCCCGTGCCGGTGGGTAGCGCGGCGAGGAGCACGGCTGTCGTCGTCAGTGCTGGCGACAGGCGAAACACCATGGTGGCCAGAAGCCATGTGACAAGCGGCTGTCCGAGCAGCTTGAGCGCGACAAGGATGCCGATGCCGCTCGCATCGCCGGCCCCGGTCTCCTTCCGGTCGGCGGCAAGAAAGAGGCCCAGCGCCACTAGCGCGCATGGTGACGCCGCGCCGCCCAGCAGGCTCATGAAGCTCTCGAGCGGAGCCGGTGGCGCAATGCCGGTCAGCGGGAACACGGCCGCGACCGCAGGCGCAACCAGCAGCGGATTGGTGAGGAGCGAGCGCCCGACCCGCAGCGTCAGCGCCCAACCACTCTGACCCGCCCGTGCTCCGGTTTCGATCAGCACGAGGGCAACCGCGAAGAGGACGCAGGCGGTGATGATCGTGGCGACGAGCGTGGGACCCAAGGCGTCGCGGCCGAGCGCCGCCAGCGCCAGAGGGAAGCCGAGGAAGCCGGTATTCGCGTAGGCCGCGTTCAGCCCATCGATCGAGGCCTCGGCGAGCGAAGTACGACGCAACCGAACCGCCAGCGTACCGACGAAGATAACTGCCGAGCCGATGCCGAAGGTAGCGATGAAGCCTGGCTGCCAGATGTCTGTCGGGTCCGCGGTAGCGACGACGTCGAACAACAGGGCGGGCAGGGCGAGGTAGACGACGAAGCGATTGAGTTCGGTCGTGGCAGCCGCCCCGAGGAGTCCGACGCGACGGACGAACCATCCCGCAAGCACCAGGGCAAAGATCGGCAGGACGGTGGCGACGGTCGTGAGCATAGCGGCCCGATGATCGGTTGCGCCAAAGCCATAGAGCGCGCTCGCGAAACCCTCCAGCACCGATAACCGACGGGGCTCTCACTTCCCCTCTTGCACCGAACCGTACGTTACGGTACGCCATCCAGCATCCGAGGCGTATCGGGTCTGCCCACTGGAGGAGG
Organism: Pseudomonadota bacterium; assembly: GCA_023428425.1. Taxonomy (GTDB): domain Bacteria; phylum Pseudomonadota; class Alphaproteobacteria; order Rhizobiales; family Devosiaceae; genus Devosia_A. The sequence goes on along the minus strand of JAEYYP010000215.1, from coordinate 1,504 downwards.
GGGTAGCCGGTCGCCGCATCCGAACCGATGGATCAACCCTTGGCCGCTACCGCCCACAGCGAGGAAACGTTCACGCCGCGCCAGCAGCAGGTGCTGACGGCGGCCCTCGACCTCCTTGTAGAGCAGGGCGACCGGCTGACCATGACCTCGGTGGCACGCCGCGCCTCCTGCTCCAAGGAAACGCTCTACAAGTGGTTTGGCGACCGCGACGGGCTGCTCACGGCGACCGTGCAGTGGCAGGCCGCCAAGGTGAAGGCGCCGCATGTCGACCGCTACAGGCTCGACGCATCCTCGTTGCGCGCCAGCATCGAGCAGTTCGCGCGCGACCTGCTCGGCACCATCGTCGGTGAAGTGTCCGTCACGCTCAACCGTCTCGCGGTCACCCACGCGGCGGGCGAGGACAGCGGGCTCGGCGCCATCGTGCTCGAGAACGGGCCGCTCGCCATCCGCAAGCGGCTGAAGCCGGTGCTCGAGGCGGGGCGCGACGCCCGGCTGCTGCGCTTCGACAGTTCCGAGGAGGCGTATCGCAGCTTCTTTGGTCTGGTGGTGCGCGACGTGCAGATCCGCCTGCTTCTGGGGGAGGACATCCACCCCTCCGAGACGGCGGTGACCAAGGAAGCGGCACGCGCCACCGAACAGTTTTTTGCTATCTTCGGGGCCCAGAGCCCGCACTGAACCCGGCCACTCGGCCACAAGAAGACGGCCGTCAGGGGCCACGCACAAAGGGGAGACCAACATGCGCGTCTATTACGATCGGGATGCCGATCTCAACATCATCAAATCCAAGAAGGTCGCGATCGTCGGCTACGGTTCGCAGGGCCATGCGCACACGCTCAACCTGCGCGACTCGGGCGTGAAGGACATCGTCGTTGCGCTCCGTCCCGGTTCCGCGTCGGCGAAGAAGGCCGAAGGCGAGGGCCTGAAGGTCATGTCCGTCGCCGAGGCTGCCGCCTGGGCCGACGTCATCATGATGCTGACCCCCGATGAGCTGCAGGCCGACATCTACAAGAAGGACATCGAGCCCAACATCCGTGACGGCGCCGCTATCGCCTTCGCGCACGGCCTCAACGTCCACTTCAACCTGATCGAGCCGAAGGCTTCGGTCGACGTGATTATGATCGCGCCGAAGGGCCCGGGCCACACCGTCCGCGGCGAGTACCTCAAGGGCGGCGGCGTGCCGTGCCTGATCGCCGTCCACCAGGACGCCTCGGGCAACGCCCAGGACATCGCTCTGGCCTACGCCTCGGGCGTCGGCGGCGGCCGCTCGGGCATCATCGAGACCAACTTCCGCGAGGAATGCGAGACCGACCTGTTCGGCGAGCAGGTCGTGCTCTGTGGCGGCCTGGTCGAGCTGATCCGTGCCGGCTTCGAGACCCTGGTGGAAGCAGGCTACGCTCCGGAAATGGCCTATTTCGAGTGCCTGCACGAAGTGAAGCTGATCGTCGACCTGATCTACCAGGGCGGCATCGCCAACATGAACTACTCGATCTCGAACACCGCCGAG
>JAEYYP010000059.1 GCA_023428425.1 Pseudomonadota bacterium | reverse complement strand
GAGATTGGCTGGACGGTCGTAAAGTTCGAGCGGCGCACCGATCTGCTCGATGATGCCGTCATGAAGCACGACGATCTTGTCGGCCATGGTCATGGCTTCGACCTGGTCGTGGGTCACGTAGATGGTGGTGGTCTTGAGCCGCTGGTGCAGCTCCTTGATCTCGGCGCGCATCTGTACGCGCAGCTTGGCGTCGAGGTTCGACAGCGGCTCGTCGAACAGGAAGACCTGCGGGTCGCGCACGATGGCGCGGCCCATGGCGACGCGCTGGCGCTGGCCGCCCGAGAGCTGGCGCGGCTGGCGATCGAGCAGGGCCTCGAGGCCGAGAATCTGCGCGGCGCGGTCGACCTTCTGCTTGATCTCGGCCTTGGGCACGCCCTTGAGCTTGAGCGAGAAGCCCATGTTCTGCGCCACCGTCATGTGCGGGTAGAGCGCGTAGTTCTGGAACACCATGGCGATGTCGCGTTCCTTCGGGGGAAGGTCGTTCACGACGCGGTTGCCGATGCCGATCTCGCCCGAGGAGATTTCCTCGAGGCCGGCGATCATGCGCAGCAGCGTGGACTTGCCGCAGCCCGACGGGCCGACCAGCACCACGAATTCACCGTCGGCGATGTCGACCGACACGCCCTTCAGCGCTTCGAAGTTGCCGTAGTGCTTGCCGGCCTTGTTGATGGTTACAGGTGCCATGAAGTCTCCTCCCGAGTGCGGGCCGATGCCCGTGCATGGGCGGACAATCGGGCGCCGCCGATCACGCGGTCAAGCTCATTTCGGATTTTATTATACCAAAGTCGTATCAAAGACTAATACCAAAGTCGTAGAAAAGCGGAACAAAGAAAGAAAATCCGAGTGTTCTGGCGCTTCTGCCGGGTTCGGGCTAGGACGGGGACATGTCCAGAAGCCTTGCCGACGTCCAGGAACTCGACCGTAACGATCCGCTGGGCGGCTTCAGGTCTCGTTTCGTGCTGCCGGAGGGCGTGATCTATCTCGACGGCAACTCACTCGGGGCCCTGCCGCAATCGGTGGGCGAAGGGGTTGCCGACGTGGTCGCCGAGCAGTGGGGCAATGGGCTGATCCGATCGTGGAACACGCATGACTGGATCGACCTGCCGGGACGCGTCGGCGATCGCATCGGTCGGCTGGTCGGGGCGGCTCCCGGGACGGTGACCGTTGCGGATTCGACCTCGATCAACCTGTTCAAGGCGCTCGGCGCTGCCCTGCGACTGCGACCCGACCGGCGCGTCATCCTCACGGAGAGAGGGAATTTTCCCACCGACGGCTACATCGCCACCGGACTCGCCGACCTGATGGGGCAGGGGCACGAGGTGCGCTTCGTCGAGGCGGGTGAACTCGGGGCAGCTCTCGATTCGCGGGTCGCGGTGCTGCTGGCGACGGAGGTGAACTATCGGACCGGGGCGCGGCTCGACATGGCCGGGTTGACTGCCGCGGCTCATGCCGCCGGCGCGCTGACCATATGGGACCTGTGCCATTCGGCCGGTGCCTTCCCGGTCGAACTGGACGCTGCCAATGCCGATTTCGCGGTCGGCTGCGGCTACAAGTACCTCAATGGAGGTCCGGGGGCGCCAGGGTTCATCTACGCGGCAGCTCGCCATCACGCCACGCTGTACCAGCCGCTTTCCGGGTGGCTCGGCCATGCTGCGCCGTTCAGCTTCGCCGAGGACTATCGGCCGGCCGAAGGAATCGCCCGGATGCGGGTGGGGACGCCACCGATCCTCTCGATGCAGGCGCTCGATGCGGCGCTCGACGCCTTCGAGGGCGTGGACCTGCATGCGGTGAAGGCCAAGGCCGACCGGCTTTTCGATGTCTTCACCGCGGAGATCGCCGGACTCGGCCTCGGCCTCGCGACGCCGACCGATCCGGAACAGCGCGGGACGCAGGTGTCGCTCCGCCACCCGGAGGCCTACGCGGTGATGCAGGCGCTGATCGCGCGCGGCGTCATCGGCGACTTCCGGGAGCCGGACATCCTGCGCTTCGGGATCACACCGCTCTACCTGCGCTACCAAGACGTATGGGCCGCCGCCGGAATCCTGCGCGAGACTATCGAGGGCGGCGCGTGGGACCGGCCAGAATTCAGGCGTCGGGCCAAAGTCGTCTGAGACGAAAACCGAAAAGTTCGCCACCTTTTGTCATTTGATCCCAAGGAACCCCTTGGCGCGGACGTCACATGCTCGCATAAATCACCGGGCAGACGGGTAAGGGTGCTGTCCATTGGGATGGGCGAGGGTGGAATGAGGCTAGATCGACGTATCCTGGGTGGGCTCGGCGCTATCGCGCTGACGGCCCTGTTGGCCGTGCCGGCACTGGCACAGCAGAGCTTTTCGCGCGGGTTCGGCGCCGCTCCGAGCCCTTCGGAGAAGATGCGCAGCCTGACCGGAACGCCGGAATACCGGTCGTTCCTGCCTGAGGTGGTGGACCTGTCGTCCTACTTCCCGGTGCCGGGCGATCAGGGACAGCAGGGCAGTTGCACCGCCTGGGCCGCCGGATACGCCGCCCGCGCCTACTATGCGGCGGCCGTGGAGCAGCGGCGGATCACGCAGCCACAGTCCATTCCGAGCCCGGCGTTCATCTATGGCCTGATCGTCGCCGACCCGAACGATTGCGGCTCCGGCAGCTCGAACACGCTCGCGCTCGAAGTGCTGAAGCAGATCGGCAGCCTGTCGCTGGCGGATTACCCCTACCAGGACGAAACCTGCGGACTGCCCACGGATGAGCAGTTCAATTCCGTGTCCGATTTCCGGATCAAGGACTACTTGATCGTCGACCACACGCGGCTCGACCAGGTGAAGGGCGAACTCGCCGACGGCAATCCGGTGATCATCCGCATCGTGCCCGAGGAGAACTTCGACACGCTGTGGAACCAGCCCTCCGCGGTGTGGCGGGCGCCGCCGCTGCCCGAGGACTCGTTCGGTCACGCCATGGTGCTGGTGGGCTACAACGAGGCCAAGCAGACCTTTAAGTTCATCAATTCGTGGGGGCCGGACTGGTCGGACGGCGGCTATGGCCGCATGGACTACCAGACGTTCCTCAACCGGGTCACCGAAGCGTTCGTGATGGTGCTGCCGACCGGCGAGCCGACCGTGCCGGTCGCCGAGATCGACCCCGAACTCGCGCCGTCGCCCGAGGAACCGATCGTGCCGGAGGAGCCGGTCGAGCCGGCCGACCCGACGCCGAAGCAGGTGGTGGATTTCTCCGGCCTGCAATGCGCCAAGGTGCAGATTTCCAAGCGGGGTGACCGCAGGGTGGCGGAAGGCTACGTCAGCCGGCCAGAGGACCTGGAGACCGTCCGGACCCAGTTGGCGGGGGAAGTCGACGAGGTGAATGTCCAGCTCGCGCCATGGCCGCAATGCGAGGCCCTGATGACGCTCGACGCGCAACTGGCCGAGAAGGATGCCCCGCGGATCGCGGTCACCGGGACCGAGCTCAAGGCCGGCGACCTGTTCGGCATCACCGTCGATACGCCGAGCTTCGACAGCTACGTGCACGTCGCCTATGTGCAGGCCGATGGTACGGTGGTGAACCTGCAGCAAGTGAACGCCGACAACCTCTCGACGCTCGCTCCGGGCTCGCAGATCAAGTTCGGCGACGGCCAGAACGGACGAGCCAAGTTCGAGGTCAGCGGCCCGTTCGGCAACGAGATGCTGCTGGTCATCTCGTCGCGCGCGCCGCTGTTCGCCGAGCCGCGGCCACAGGTGGAAACCGAGCGCGAGTTCCTGACGGCGCTGCGCGAGGCCATCCTGACCCGCCCCAACAAGAAGAGCCCGGAGCGCTTCATCTCCGCGGCCTTCGTCCCCATCCACACGTCCGAGTGAGCGAAATGCTGAAGCTTGTCCGTATTGCCGCAATCGGCCTGCTGCTGGGGGGCGCTCCGCTCGCCCTCGCACAGGATAACTTCTCGGCCAACGATATCGTCGACGCGCTGACGCCGAAGGAGAAGACGCGCGGGCTCACCGTCACGGAGACCAACAAGGACGAGGCGCCCTCCATCTCGATGCGCGTGCAGTTCGCCTACGACTCAGACGAACTGGAGAACGAGGCAATTCTCGCCATGCGGGCGCTAGGGTCGGCGCTGCGCGACGAACGGCTCAAGGACTACCGCTTCGAGATCATCGGGCACACCGACTCGAAGGGGTCCGACCAGTACAACCTCGAACTGTCGAAGCGCCGGGCCGCCGCGGTCGTCGAGCACCTGGTGTTCTTCCACAATGTCGAGCGCGGCCGACTGGTCGCCATCGGCATGGGCGAAGCAGACCCCGTCGATGCCGCCAATCCCGAGGCGGCGGAGAACCGCCGGGTCGAGATCATCAATATCGGGTCGTGATACAGACTTTGCGACGAGCCTAAAGCCAAATTTAAGTGCTCGTCGCTAGCTTAACCTGCTCCCGCGGCTTTCGCGGGGTGGGTTTGGCGTGTTGATTTGCAGTCTCTGCCACATATCGTAATGCGCTTCGGCGCGAGTTTGCTGCGGCCCACTGTGGCCCCGGCCGTCGTGACCTTGCTGGTGATGCTGGCGGTCGCCTGGTTTGCCGCGGCACAGAACCAGGCGGTCTACGACGAGCGCATCCGGACGGACGTGCTCAAGGAAATGAGCGTCATCCGGGCCAAGCTCGAAGGCAATATCAGCAGCAACATCCAGCTTGTGCGGGGCCTGGTGGCCGTGATTGCCACCGAGCCGGACATGTCGCAGGAGCGGTTCTCGAACCTCGCCTCCAAACTCTTCGCGGAGCATTCGCAGCTGCGCAATGTCGCGGGGGCGCCCGACCTGATCGTGCGCCTGATGCATCCGCTCGAGGGCAACGAAAAAGCCATAGGCCTCGACTATCTCACCAACCCGGCCCAGCGCGAGGCGACGCTGCGGGCCCGGCAGACCGGCCAGATGGTGCTTGCCGGCCCCATCGACCTGGTGCAGGGCGGTCGCGGCTTCATCGGCCGCTTCCCGGTATTCATCGGCGAGGGGCGCTACCAGCAATTCTGGGGGGTGGTGTCCGCGGTGGTCGACGAGCAGAAGCTCTATGACGACAGCGGTCTTTCCGATCGCGACCTCGACATCGACATCGCCATCAGCGGCAATGACGGGCTTGGTCGGGCAGGCCACCAGTTCTACGGCGACGCGGTGGTCACGAGCAGTAATCCGGTCACGGCCAGCGTGGTGCTGCCCAATGGCGAATGGATCCTGTCGGCGATCCCGAAGGGCGGCTGGCCGTCCGTCGCACCCAACAGCTGGGCCATCTGGAGCGGCTTCGGCGTGCTCGCGGTGCTCCTGTCAGCGCCTCTCTTCTTTGCCGGCCGCCTGATCGAGGAGCGGCAGCGCAACCTCGCGGTGCTGCGCAACCGCGAGGCCGAGCTGCGCCGGGTTTCGCGCCGCCTCGGGCTGGCGCTCGAGAGTTCGCAGGTGGGCGTGTTCGAGCTCGATCTCGAAACCCAGGAACTGTTCTGGGACGACCGGGTGAATGCGCTCTACGGTTTGCCGCGCGATGGCGGCAAGCGCGGCTACCAGCATTGGCGCGATGCGCTGCATCCAGATGACCTGAGGCGCGCCGAGGAGGAGTACCGGCTCGCCTGCGAAGTCACCGGGCAATACCACTCGGAATACCGCATCATCACGCCCGCCGGCATCGTGCGCAACATCCGCGCCATCGGCACGGTGTACAAGGACCCGGGCTCGACGCCGAAGATCGTCGGCGTCAACTGGGACGTTTCCGCCGACGTGGCGATGAACGAAAACCTGAAGCGCGCCAACCGCCTCAGCGAGGCGCGCAATTCCGAGCTGGAGGCCGCCAAGGCGGCGATCGAGCACACCGCGCTGCACGACTCGCTCACCGGCTTGCCCAACCGGCGCTACCTCGACGATGTGCTGAAGTCGCGCGCCGAGCATGCGCGGCGCAATGGCGGCACGCTGGCGCTGCTGCATATCGACCTCGACCGCTTCAAGCAGATCAATGATACGCTGGGTCACGCGGCGGGCGATGCGATGCTGGTTCATGCCGCCTACACGCTGAGCGCCAACTGTGGACCGGGCGACTTCGTGGCGCGCATCGGCGGCGACGAGTTCGTGGTGGTGTCGAACGTAAAGGACGGCGAGGCCGCACTGGCGACGCTCGCCGACCGGTTGATCGAGCGAATGCGGCTCCCGATCCTCTACGAGGGGCATGAGTGCCGTTCAGGCATTTCGGTCGGTATCGCCTATGAGGAGGGCCGGGAGCCCGACCCCAACCGCATCCTCATCAACGCGGACATCGCGCTCTACCGGGCCAAGAGCCGGGGCCGGAACCGGTACGAGTTCTTCACCTCGGCCCTGCAGGCCGAGGTGGTGCGTACCAAGCGGGTGGCCGACGAGATCCTGCACGGCCTCGAGACCGACGAGTTCCTGCCCTGGTACCAGCCGCAGTTCGACTCGGTGACGCTCGAGGTGACCGGCGTCGAGGCGTTGGCGCGCTGGCGGCATCCGGTGAACGGTATCCTGGCGCCGGCGCACTTCCTCGACGTGGCGGAGGAACTCAACGTCGTCTCGACCATCGACCGGATCGTGCTCGAAAAGGCGCTCGCCGACTTTGCCCATTGGGACCGGCTCGGCCTCGGCATACCGAAGGTCGCCGTGAACGTTTCGGCGCGACGGCTCCAGGACGAGCAACTGATCGCCTCGCTGAGGGATCTGAGTTTCGAGCCGCAGCGGCTGGCCTTCGAGCTGGTCGAGTCGATCTTCCTCGACGAGACCGACGACATGGTCCGGTGGAACGCCGAGCAGATCAAGGAGCTGGGGATCGATATCGAGATCGACGACTTCGGGACCGGCTATGCCTCGATCGTGTCGCTGATGAAGCTGAAGCCGCGGCGGCTGAAGATCGACCGGCAGCTGGTGGCGCCGATCGTCTCGTCCGCGGCGCAACGGCGGCTGGTGCAGTCCATCGTCGACATTGGCCGTTCGCTCGACATCGAGGTGGTGGGCGAGGGCGTCGAGACGATGGAACACGCCGCCCTGCTGCGCGACCTCGGCTGCAACATGCTGCAGGGCTATGCCTTCGCCGCCCCGATGAGCGCCGAGGCGCTGGCGCGGTTCGTTGCAGGGCGCGGCTGGATGGCCGGCAAGCCCAAGGCCCGCCGGCAGGCCTAGCGGCTTCGGCTCCAGATCAGTGGAAAGCGGTGGGCGTCAGAAGAGTTCGGCTTCGCCGTGAACGCCGTGCGTGGCGGTGCCCGACAGGGTGGGGACGCGGAGTTCGTCGAGCACGAGGCCCGACCAGATCTCGTCGTATACTTCGGCGGGGGTGTCGGGAGGCAGCAGGGCGAACTGGCGCACGGCATGGGCCATGTTCTGCGAACGCTGCTCGATGCGATCCTGGCCCTGCAGGGCATGGATGATCATTCGCACCGCGATGCGACGGGCCTCATCGGCAGGAACGGAGGTGTCGCCGAGGATTTCCAGGGCCTGCGTCACTTCTTCGACCATGCCGGCCGTCTGCCGCGCCGTTTCATCGAGCTCCCGCGCGAGCTTATGCAGTGACATATAGGCGAACCCCCGACTTCATCGGTCAACCCTAGCGCGGATTTCTGAATGGCTTCTTGCCGAACAGGCGCGTTCTGTCGCAGGCGCGCAGTTTGGTTAGCGCTTCACTAACGATTGTTGGGTAACGATCGGAATGTAATAGCTGTCGAGGTCGCTCCGAGAATGGTCCTGCCGAGTTCCCTGCCGCCCGAGTTCGACCGCGGGGTCGTCACGACCGTCCATCAGGGTGACTGCCTGGTATCGGGTGAAACGGACCTCACCTATTCGACGGTGCTCGGGAGTTGCATCTCGGCCTGCGTCCGCGACGTGGTAGCCAATGTCGGCGGGATGAACCATTTCCTGCTGGCCGAGCAGTCGGGTTCGGCGCGCGATCGCTACGGCGCCTCGGCGCGGTACGGGGCGTTCGCGATGGAGCAACTGATCAACAAGGTGCTGAGCCGCGGCACCGGCAAGAAGTCCAACCTCGAGATCAAGGTGTTCGGCGGCGGCAAGATCAACGCCGCCCTCGACGACGTGGGCGCCAAGAACATCGAGTTCGTGCGGCAGTTCCTTGCCGACGAAGGCTACGCGATGGCCAAGGAAGACATGGGCGGCAACTACGCGCGCCGGGTGATGTTCAAGCCGGCCACGGGCCGCGCCTTCGTCAAGCGCCTCGACAACACAGCCAACGCGTCGATCGCCAAGGAAGAACTGGCCGTGGCGGCAACCCGCCGGCAGGCACTGGTCACCAGGCCTCCGGTGGAGGACGACATCGAGTTGTTCTAGGCGGCACGTCTCCCGGCGAGACCTGCGTTACCGAACACTTACCGCGACGCGGCCAGCTATACGCTTGGTTAACCATACGGCACCTACGGTGCGGCCGAGGGCCTGCTGGAGGTCCGCCGGAGCCTGTGATTCGTGCGCCGCCTGAGCGTAGCGCTCATCGCCAATCTCGCCTGGATGTCCGCCGCGCTGGTTGTGGCGGGCAGCGCGTTGCTGTTCGGCGCGACGGTGGTGACACTGGTTGTGGCGATACCGGCATGCATCGCGGCGTTCGTGGTGAGCGTGGTGGTCGGGCGACGCGCCGACCAGAGCTTTGCCGGCCGACTGGCGACGATCGGAGATGCGGTCGGGCTGAGGTCTGAGGATGCGACCAGCGTCGAGGCGATCGTGACCAGCCTTGGTCATCGCCTGGAGCGGGCCAACCAGTTCAAGTCGGCGTTTCACCTGCTGCGCCGCCCCGCCATGGTGATCGGCGCCGATGGTACGGTGTGCGGGCTGAGCGCCGGTGCCGAGGCTCTGGACGGCCGGGCCGTCGAGGGTGCCGATACGGCGGAACTCCTGGGCGGTATCCCGTCGGCGGGCGGGGAAATCGTCGCGATCGGGCAGCATCGTTTCGTCGCCGAGCTGCACGAGATGCCCGGCGGCAGACGGCTGGTGGAACTGGAGCCGGCCGGCCATCACATTGCCGACGACGACTTCGACGCCTTCGTCACCGCTCTCCGGCAGGGACGGACCGGCTTCCGATTCGACCCGTGGAGCCATCAGCACTCGCCGGCCCTCAAGGCGCTGGGCGAAGCTCTGGAGGCCTTCGACAGGCCGGTCCGCGCTCTCCAGAACATTCTCGCGGGCGAGGAGGTCGATCCCTCGCTGCTGACGGGCTCGCAGGGCCTCGCGCCGCAGGTGAGGGCGTTCCGGGATGCGATCGACGAGATCGTCGCCGAGCGCGATGAGGCCGCGGTCGCGCGCGACCTGCTCGAGGCCAAGATGGAAGCGATCCTGCGGGCCATTGACCGCTATCGAGCGAGCGTCACCTCGCTCGCCGAACTCGCCGACCAGAGCCGCGCGGGCCTGGTCGTCGCGGCCGGCGCGATCGGCACCGGGCAGGAGCGGGCCCGGGCCGTGCAGGCC
>JAEYYP010000046.1 GCA_023428425.1 Pseudomonadota bacterium | reverse complement strand
GATCGCTACGGCGAACGCTACCCCGCGCCCTGCTCGCCGACCGGCTGAGTGGTGCTGCGGGAGGCTTCGGCCTCCCGCTTCATTCGGCGGCCACGCCGAGGAGGACACGGTCCGGGCCGCCCCGACTGGCCACAAACAGGTCGGCGATACCGTCTCCGTTCAGGTCGGATACCTCGATGTCGAAGGCGTTGGCGACGGCGCTCGGCGGCAGGATATCGTCGGCGGCACTGAACCTGACGCCGTCGTTCCGGAACGCGAACAGTGGGAAGTGGGAGCGGGCGCCCCGGAGGTCTCCCAACTGGCCACGGACCAGGTCGAGCCGGCCATCGGCGTCAAAGTCGACGAAGGCTACGGCCGTCGTCACCTCGTCGTCGCGAACCAGCATCTCAGCCGTGGTGTCGGTGAACGCTCCCGTGCCGTCGTTGAGGAGGAGGCGGTCCTGCTGGTCGCGATCGGGGGCGAAGATGCGGACGTTGGCGAAGTAGATGTCGAGATCGCCGTCGGCGTCGATATCGACCAGGTGAACATCCCGCGTTTCCTCGGGGGTGGAACGGTCGGGCAGGGGCACTGCCGAAAACGCTCCGCGGCCATCGTTGCGGTAGAGGCGGTTGCCGTCTTCGTTGCCGAAGACGAGGTCGGTGTCCCCGTCGCCATCGACGTCGCCGGCGGCAATGTCCTGGCTGACATCGTCGAAGCCGGGGAGGCGGGCGCTTTCGTCGGTGAAATGGCCGGTGCCGTCGTTGATCCAGATGAAATCGGGGCCGGCATTGGCGACGACGAGGTCGGGGTCGCCGTCGGCGTCGATATCGGCGGCGATGACGGTGTTGGAGACGCCACGGCCAGGCAGGCGCTCGGTGACGTCGGTGAAGTTCGCGCGTCCGTCGTTCAGGTAGTAGCCGGTGACCTGGTCGTCCTCGCCGATGAACACGAGGTCCATGTCGCCATCGGCGTCGAAATCGGCGATGGCGACGTCTTCGTGATCGCCGCTCGGGCCGTCAAGACGATGTTCGGTGAAGCGGGCATCGCCGCGGTTGAGCATGATGCGGTTGCGGCCGTATTCGACGGCGATCGCCAGGTCGAGGTCGCCATCGCCATCGAGGTCGGCGGCGCTTGCCGCCATCGAATGGGCCGCGTCGGCAGGCTTGGGCGGGAGCAGGTCGCCGACATCGACGAAGTCGCCGGTGGCGTTGTCAGGGCCGCAGGCGAAGCCCACAGCGAGCAATGCGGCACAAAGTGTATCCATCGGCTCGTCCTCCCCTGATTACGGCCACGCGGCGTGGGTAACGGCAGCGAGGCGGGTCGATGTTTTGGTGAATGGCCTTGAATAGGGCGCATTTGTGGCACATAAGCGCGCCGACGTTTCGCTTCTCCAGCTATCTGACGGGCCCGATCTTCGGCCCCCTTGGCGACCCTCGATTTTGTGAACGTGTATACCCGGGCCGGCATGTCGCCAGCCAGGAACGCGTGTGACGCGGGAAGGCCCCGCACACGATATTATCGAAAGGGCGCTCTCGTGATCGAAGGCACCGTGAAATTCTTCAACACCACCAAGGGCTTCGGCTTCATCCAGCCGAACGACGGCAGCAAGGACGCTTTCGTCCACATCTCCGCCGTCGAGCGTTCGGGCATGTCGACCCTGAACGAAGGCCAGAAGGTGAGCTACGAGCTGCAGACCGGCCGTGACGGCAAGGTCTCGGCGACGAACCTGCGGGCTCTCTGAGCCCAACTGTATCGCCGCCCGATGACCTCCGGCGGCGTCTCGGCGAAAAGGGCCCCTCGCGGGCCCTTTTTGTTTGCGCGGTTCAGCCGGCACGGCGGATGCCCCCACGCCCGTCCCAGCGGGCGACGAGGCGGTCGATGGTCATGTCCCAGCCGGCCTGCATGCCGCAATCCATCCACCACTGCACCTTCTCGGGCGTCATGTGATCGGGGAACTGGACCAGCAGGTCCATCACCGTTTCGGCGTCATGGGGGTGGAAGCTGAGGGTGACGCGCGGGTTGTCGTCGGGACGATCAGGGTCGAGCTCCGGCCAGCCGCCGACTGCGCCCCAGGCGAAGACCAGCTTCCGATGCGGTTCGATCTCGCGGTAGAGGCCACCGGTGACGTAGCGCTCGGTGGGCGAGATCACCATTTCCTGCCGCCACTGTCCGCCGACCCTGAGATCGACAGTGATCGGCATGTCGGTCGGATTGTTCGGGTTGAAGAACCAGTCGAGATATTCGGGCTTCGTCCAGGCGTCGAACACGGCATCGGGCGGGGCGGCGAAGCGGCGTCGCATGGCGAAGGTGCGGTGGGCGCCATAGGTCGGGGTCATGAGTCGTCTCCGTCGGTGGTGGGGCGCGCGGCGTCCCGGCGGGCGGCCATCATGGCCTTGAGCTGGGCGTCGAGGCGATCGAGGCGGACGTCGAAGAACTGGCGGTAGGGCTCCATCCATTGATCGGCCGCTGCGAGCGGCGCGGGCTCGAGGCGGCAGGGGCGAAACTGCCGGTCGCGCTCCTTCACCACGAGCCCGGCATCCTGCAGCACCTTCAGGTGCCGCGACACGGTTGGCAGCGTGAGCGCGAAGGGCGCGGCGAGGTCGTTGACCGTGGCCGGACCCTGCGCCAGCCGGGCCAGCATGGCGCGGCGGGTCGGGTCGGCAAGGGCGGCGAAGGTGACGCTGAGGGTGTCGGTCATGGCGTTGATTTGTTAGTTGCGTAAGTATGCAAATAAACTGGCGAATGCGGTCGGTCAATAGGGGAAGCCCCCGCCGGCCCTCGGCCTCGGGTTGATGGATAGGCGGGGACCGGCGGGGCTGAGCCCCAAGGCGCGGTAGTCCGCAATTTGAGCGAGACTTTCGCCCCGCCGGTCTATCGAGGTCTGGTTAGACGGGGATGCAAAGGGAACGGTCGCGTCGGATCTCCCGGTAGTGAGCCCTGAGAAGGGACATCACTCGGCCTCCCGGTTGCTCTGCACCGCGGCCCGCCACCGGACGACTCCGATAGCCCTCGATGCCCCCTGCCGTCCGTTCGTCGCGAGCGCCCGCCCTGCAGGTGACGGAGGGAGAATCGCATGCGGTGGAGGAGCGGGGATAAGTTGAGGTCGGATTTCTGCTGAGTCGTTGGGTTTGTTGCTCCCCCCTTCCGCCCTGCCGGTCACCTTGTAACGTGCCGAGCGCTCCATGTGGTATTGATGGAGCTGCGGTGATGCGCGCCAGCCCGTCAGCACCTTGTGCAGCACAGCCCGTGGGGAAGTCCCGGGCGGCGCGCATCGATCCATC
>JAEYYP010000021.1 GCA_023428425.1 Pseudomonadota bacterium | reverse complement strand
GCTCGAAGCGGTGGCGCGGAGCCGCGGCAAGCTGATCCGTTCGCTCGGACTCGGCGGCTGGAGCCAGTTCCGCAACGTCGAATGGCCGCTGGTTTCCGGAGATGTCGGCGTGGTCGTGGCGCTGAGCTTCTGCTTCTCGCTCGGCGACCTGGGCGTCATCGCCCTGTTCGGCACCGAGGATTTCACCACCCTGCCGCTCGCCATGTACCGGGCGCTAGGCGCCTATCGCAGCAACGACGCCGCCACTATCGCCGCGCTGATGCTGGTGTTGACCATCGCCGCCTTCACGTTGTTGCCGCGACTTTTCGGAAGATCGAACGATGCTGCAAGCTGAGCGCCTGACCTTCAGTCACCCCGGCGCCACCCGGCAGTACGAGTTCAGCTTCGCCGCGGCGCCGGGCGAGGTCACTGCCATCAGCGGCCAGTCCGGCTCCGGCAAGTCAACCCTGCTCGATCTGGTTGCCGGCTTCCTCACGCCTTCGGGCGGCACCCTCACCCTCGATGGTGCCGATCTCATTCCCCTGTCGCCCGAGAGTCGACCGGTCTCCATCCTGTTCCAGTCCGAGACCCTGTTCGAGCACCTCAGCGCCGGCCGCAACCTGGCCCTCGGCCAGCCGCGCGGCAACCCGCGAGCCGAGGCCGCCAGCCGCATTTCCGCGGCGCTCGCCGAAGTCGGTCTTCCCGGCATCGAGGACCAGCGCGCCGCGACCCTGTCCGGCGGCGAAAAGCAGCGCGTCGCCCTGGCACGCACCCTGCTGCGCGATCGTCCGGTGCTGCTCCTCGACGAGCCTTTCTCAGCCCTCGACGACGGCACCCGTGCCACCATTCGCGAACTCGTCCGCGGCCTGACGGCGCGGCACCGCTGGATAACTCTGCTGGTCAGTCATCATGTCGATGACGTCGAAGCCCTGGCGTCCCGCCGTTACCGTCTGGAGCATGGTCGACTGGTCTTGGAGGCCTCAACCTAGCCGGGAGAGGGCAGTGCACCCGCCTCTTCAGCTGCCGTTCTGCAGTTCCTGCAGGGCCTTGAGCCTGTCGGACACCGTACCTTCGGGCGGTCGGGCGTTGGGGCCGCGGACGGGGACGATCTGGTCGGACTGGGGTTCGGCGAATCTCTCGACGATCGAGACCAGGCTTTCCTCGCTGTCGGGGAGGCCGTTGCCTTCGAGCGCATAGACGAGTCTTGAGACGTCGGACGCGATGTCGTTGAGCCGCTCGCGCAGGTGCGACTGCTCGATGCGGTCGGTGTCCCAGTCGGCCATGACGGTCTGCTCGACGCCGGCAACCTTGCCGCGGAGCTTCTCCATCTCTTCCTCGATCGACAGCTTCTCGGCCAGCAGCATGTCGCGCTTCTGCTCGCCGTCCTCGACCAGCTTGGTGGTCTCGGCGAGAATAACGGAGACGCGGTTTTCGGCGTCGGCGATGCGGGCCTCGGCATCGACCAGCTCGGTCTGTCGCTCGCTGGCGCCGTCGTCCTGCCGCGCCAGCTTTTCCCGGAGTTCGGCGGCGGAGGCGGTGACTTCGGCGTGGCGGCGGTCCGAGCTTTCGAGCTGGGTGATGAGGGTGCGGTTCTGGTTCTCGAGGAACTCGGAGCGCCGCGTTTCGACTTCCAGGCGGGCGAGCACGTCCTCGATATCCCGGTTGTAGTCACCCGAGAGCGACTTGCCGTCGAGGGCAAAAGCGCGGGGGGCGTTGCCGCGGATGACTTCGCGGGCGGCGTCGAGCTGGCTGGTCTTCTCGCCGAGTTCGCGGTCGCGCATGCGCAGCTTCTGGGCGAGGTCGGCGCCTTCCTTCTCGAGCTCGAGGATGCGGCGGCGGGCTTCGGCCTCGCGCTCCTCCAGCTCCCGTACGATCTGAAGGTGGGTGTCGCGCTCGCCCTTGATGCCGCCGAGTTCGCTCTTCTTGCGGTTGATGTCGCGAAGCTGGTCGGCGAGGCGGCGGCGCAAAGCCTCGACATTCATTTCGAGGCGCCGGGTGGAGAGGGCAAACTCGGCGCGGAGCTGGTCCTTGTCGGCGCGGAATTCGGCCATGGTCATGGGCGTCGCCGCTTCGATCCGCTTCTTGGTGAGGCGGACGGCGCGCCGCCAGACGGCCGGCATGACGATGAGTGCCACGAGCCCGGAAACGAGCAGGCCGAGCACGAAATACATGATGTTTTCGATGACCATTACAGTGCTCCGCTACCGGATATGCCCGGTCCGGGTGAACGCGCGCAACAATGACAGCGATGGGGACGCCCCTCCATCGCAGCCGTGCGGTAACCTTACCTCAGATCAGTGTGGCGGGGGTAGGGGCTGGTCATCCGCAATTGACCGCGGAATTGCCACGGCGATGAAGGGTGGGTGAAGGGATGGCCGAGAAGGGAGTTCGTTGCTCCCCCCTCCTAGCTTCGCTACGCCGCAATGCGGCAAGCTCCGCTACCTCCCCCGTGAACGGGAGAGGTACGCCGTTGCCTGGTCAGAACGGGTTCCAGGTGGGCTCTTGCGTGAACTTGAGGTAGCCGACGTTGACGCCGAGGCGGGCGCCGACGCCCGATCGGATGGGGACCATCACCACATCGCCGTACTTGAGCACCGTCATGCCGAGGCCGCCGATGCCGTAGGCGGAGCCGTCGACGCCGGGGTAGCGACCGAAGACGTCGGAGACCGAGGGCAGGTTGTAGACCAGCATCATGACCTTGGAGCCATCGCCGCCGAAGTCGAAGCCGAGGGTGGGGCCCTGCCAGTAGAGCGGGTGCTCGCCCTGGTTGCGGGTGTACATGCGGCCCTCGCCGTAGCGGGCACCAGCGAAGATGGCGCCCGAGCCTTCCTCGCCCAGGATGTAGGCGTTGGGCAGGCCGAACTGGCTGACGGCCCGCTCGACCAGCGAGGCAAGGCCCTGGGCAACGCCGCCGAAGAACTCGCCGCCGGTATCGATCAGTTCGTCGCCGGAGAAAGTATCCGAGACCGAGCCCGACTGTGCCTTCGCCAGCGTGGGGGTGAGGACCAGCGTTGCGGCGGTCATCAGCAGGAAGGTCGCGAGGATGATGTAGACCATGCGATTGAGCATGAAGGGCACTCCGGTCTTGATCGGCGTCCATTTACGCGTCGCTTACCCTGACCCGGATAGGCTGACGCTGAGGACCACCTGAGGAACTCCCAGGCTAGGCCTTCATGGCGGCAATGATGCGGCAAAAGCGTAAACAAATCTTAACCATAACCGGCCTGATCAGGGCGGTTCTGTGCGTACTGGCGTTGCTGGCGCCGGTGGCGGCGCACGGGGCGTCGCTGGTGCAGACGATCGTCACCGACCCGCTGAGCGGAGTGGCGATCGACGGCTATGACGCGGTGAGCTACTTCACCGAGCCGGAGCCGCTGCCGGGCGTGTCTGACTACGAATATGTGTGGCAGGGTGTGCCGTGGTATTTCGCCTCGGCTGCCAATCGCGACGTGTTCATCCGCAACCCGGATATCTACGCGCCACAGTTCGGCGGTCACTGCGTGACCAGGCTGTCGCGGGGATTCCTGCCGGACGGCAAGCCGCGGCTCTACGCCATCGACAAGATGCGGCTCTACCTCTTCTATTCGCTGGCCAATCGCGAGGCGTTTCTCGCCACTACCGAGCTGACGACCACCGCAGCGAATGCTGCCTGGTTCGAGCTGATGCCCGAACTGACGGCCGAGGAGCCCAGCTTCGCCGATACGGTGGCGGAGCGCGGTGGCAGCAATGCCGAGGCTGAACACGCTGGGCATTGAGCGGCCCACCTGCTTCATCCGTCAAGTATAGGTAGGTTTCCCAAGGCGCGAGCGAGTGCATTGAGGGTGTTTACTCCAGTCTTCACTGGAGGAGACCCAAATGCACGTGAAGTTGACGCTCGCAATTCTGCTCGCCGCGTGGCTCTCGTTTCCGGTCGTTGTAGCGGCGCAGTCGAAGGTGCAGTCCGGTGTCGTCGACCTGCTGGCAGCGGGCGATGCGGCCAAGGTCATCGTGATCCTGCGGCCCGATCCGACCCGCGAGGATGGTGGCGTGGCGCTCAGCAATGCCACCGGCTACCTGTCGACCCAGCTCGGGGAGGATGCACAGAATGTCCGCCCCATCGGCCGCTGGCCGATTGTCTCGCTCGAAGTCTCACGCCAGGGACTTATCTCGCTCGAGAACGACCCGAACGTGGCACTGGTGGTGCCGGATGTCCCCGTTCCGCCGATCCTCTTCGACAGTGTGCCGCTGATCGGTGCCGACAAGTTTCACAAAGGGGGCATCGATGGCAGCAAGACCTCCGTCGCGGTCCTCGACACCGGGGTGCAGCCTGACCACCCGTCGCTCGATGGCTCGGTGGTCGCCGAAGCGTGCTTCTCCACGTCGGTCTCGACTGCCTACGATGTCAGCTCGCTCTGCGGCAATCGGCTGGACGTGGACCTGACGGCGGGCGCCGCGGCAGGATGCCCGGCGACGATCCCGTCGTGCTTCCATGGCACGCATGTGTCGGGGATCGTTGCCGGCCATCAGCTGAGTGTCGCCGGTCACGCCGACTTCCCGGGCGTTGCCCCCGGCGCGAAGATCGTGGCGATCCAGGTATTCACCCAGTTCAACAACTCGGCGGATTGCGGCGGTCGTCCCGCGCCCTGCGTGCTCAGCTTCACGTCCGATCAGCTGCGGGCTCTCGACTGGGTCTACCGGAAGCGCGACGACTACGCGATCGCAGCGGTCAACATGAGCCTGGGCGGAGGCTATTACCCCGAGGCGTGCGACATGCGTTCGCCGCTGACCGAAGTGATCGAACGGCTGCGTGCGGAGGGGGTGATCACCGTGATCGCCGCGGGCAATGACGCCTTCTTCGACGGGGTGTCGTCGCCGGGGTGCATCAGCAAGGCATTCACAGTCGCGGCGACGCGCAAGGACGGCAGCCTCGACACGAGGTATACGAACATGTCGCCGGGCGTCGATATCGCCGCTCCGGGCAGCGCGATCGTCTCGGCGACGATCGGGTCGGGCACGGTGCAGGCGAGTGGCACCTCGATGGCGGCCCCGCACGTGGCGGCAATGGTGGCGCTGCTTCGCCAGCTGCACCCGAAGGCGAGCGCGCTGGAGATCGAGACCATCCTGCGCGACAGCGGTCGCACCGTTACCGACCCGCGGACCGGTGCGAGCGTCGTGCTCGCTTTCCTCAACGACAGCCAACTGCCGACCGGCGAGGCGACCGAACCGACGTTCGACTGGGCCACGAGCTTCGGTGGCGAGAACACCGGGCAGTTCATCCTGCGCACGGATGGTTCGGCATTCGAGCTGTCACGAGCCCTCGACGACTGCGCGTTCTGCACGCTGGCACGGCCGATCGGCGAAGGCCAGGTGCTGGTGGAACTCGCGCCGTCGTGGCGTCCGGCGCCGGGAATGACGGCCGGCGACGAGCTGAGGAACTTCCTCGGCCGCGACGTGCAGGTGTTCACCAACGACATCGTGCCGCCGCTCGGCTTCGACATGCAGGCTCCGCAGTAGCCGGAACGGCAAGGCGAATGCAGGCTAGGGGCAAATCGACGTTGCGGCTACGCTGGCCGCAACTGATTCGATTGGCCGGAGACCTGACGAAGAATGGCGGATTTCATCGAGCTCAAGGCGACGGACCTCGCGGCCATGCTGTGTTCGCGCGTGTGCCACGACCTGATCAACCCGGTGGGAGCGATCGGCAACGGGCTCGAAGTGCTGTCAGACCCCACGCAGGCCGCCATGGCGGATGGGGCGCAGGAGCTGATCGTCAACGCCACGCGGCAGGCTCGCGCCAGGCTGGAGTTCGCGCGGCTTGCCTATGGCGCCAGTTCGACGGCCGGGACGGACTTCGATACCCGTGAATGCGAGCGGGTGGCCCGGATGCTGTTCGAGATCGAGAAGGCCGACCTCGACTGGCAGGTGCCATTGATCCTGCTGCCCAAGCACAAGGCGAAGCTGATGATGAACATGCTGCTGATCGCCTCGACCGCGGTGCCGCGCGGCGGCGTGGTGACCGCCAAGGTAGAGGGGCCGGCGGGCAGCGAGGTGATCAGCTTCACCGCAAAGTCCGATCCCGAGAAGCGGCAGAAGACCTTGATGCCGTCGGGTGCCGAGGGCTTGCTCTCGGGCTCGCCGGAGGGCGGTGTCGATGCACGGGGTATCCAGCCGTTCTACACCGGCATCCTGGCGCGGATGACCGACATGGACCTCAAGATCGGCATCGAGGGCGACACCTTCACGTTCACTGCCACGCCCAAGGCCGCCGAAGCGGCGGCGTGAGCTAACGCCGGGCGAGGCGGAAGACCAGCAGCAGCGCGGCGACGTGGCAAACGAGCGCGAGGCCAATGCTTGCTGCCAGCGGCAGGGCCTCGCCGGCGGGTACCAGGAGCAGCTCGCCGATCCAGTAGCTGGGGATGATGCCGCCGAGGTAGCGCCATGGCGCCGGCAACAACGCCAGGAACGGCGCGAGGGCGGCAAGGTTGGTGAGCTTGGTGAGCGCCAGCCCCTCCACCTTGTTGCGTGCCAGTGCCGGCAGGACAACCGCGGCCGCAACCGCCTCGGCACCGATCAGCACGGCAAGAATACCGACAAGCGGAAGCGGCAGGCCGGGCGCCACGAGCGCGCAGCCATAGACGCAGAACAGGGCGGCTAGCAGGGCCGCCAGCGCCGAGCGCCACGCGAAGAAAGCCGGTCGGCCCACGGGCGTTACCGCGATCGCCAGCAGCGCACCGTCGTCTCGATCCTCGAGCAGGAGGAAGCCGACCATCCAGGCGACCAGCATGGCCGGCAGTACCAGCACCATCGGAACCAGCAGGCGGGAGGCGTCGGCGAGGCCGAACTGTTCGGCCATGACGGCGTCGATCTGGATCGAGAAGGCGGCCAGCCCGGGGGCGATCGCAAGGCTCATCACCAGCGCGACACCGAGTATCGGGTCTCGCCAGACACTCTTCGCGTCGGCGGCCAGCAGCCGGCCGACCCGGTGTGGAGCGAAGATCGAGCTCACTTGCCGAACTCCCGCCTGAGGTCGCGATGCGCCAGCCAGACCGCGAGGGCACCGGCGGCGGCGCTGACGGCCAGCATGAGGGCCAGTTCGGGCGCGGAGGCCGTCCGTGCGTCGAGGCCGACCAGCATCAGCCGCAGTTGCGCGACCGCCGGCAAGAGGAGCAGCGGGCCGGGCAACGGATCGAGGAAGGCGAGGAACCCTGGTGCGATAAGCGGGGTGAGCAGCGCGCCGGCACCGATGAGATAGCCGTTTACCGTGGCGAAACGGCGGGCGCAGAGCACGCCGAGGCCCACGTACATCGCCGAGGTCAGGGCAACCGTCACCAGCACGAGCGGCGCGTCGGGAGTGTTGTGCCCGATCGCCATCAGGACGGCAGAAGCGACGAGCGCCATGGCGGTGAGCGTGACCAGCTTGGCGGCGAGGTAGTCGGTGGCACCGACAGGGCTCGCGGCAAGGGCGGACCTGACACCTTCGGACCGTTCGAGCAACATCAATGCGCCGAGGAAGATGAAGCCGACGCCGGCCGGATCGACGAAGATGAGCAGCGGAGCAACCCACGCGGGTAGCGCCGGCCCGGCCGAAATCAGCAGCGCGGCATAGAGGGCGATGACGAAGGCATAGGCAGCGTAGATGCCGTAGCGGTACTGCAGGCGGATATCGTGGGCGAGCAGCGCGGCGATGCGGGTCACGGCGTGCGCTCCGCGGTGGCTGCGATGAACACATCCTCCAGCGTCGCCTCGAGCGTGTGCAGCGACACGATGCGACCGGAGTGCAGCAGGGCGAGGAAGGCCGGGTCGGCGGCGAGGCCATCCATCGGAAAATCGTGGTGGACGATACCGGCATCGCCGGCAACCGCCACGTCGAGCTGGCGCCGGCCGTAGCGACGCATCAGCTCGTCCGGGGTGCCCGTGACGGGAATGGCGCCATGGCTCAGAAAACCGACGCGGTCACAGATCTCGGCCGCTTCCGCCATGTTGTGGGTTGTGAGGAAGACGGTTCGCCCCTCGGCACGGAGCCGGCCGACGAGGTCGCGGGTAGCCCTGGCGCGGGCAGGATCCTGACCGCTGGTCGGCTCGTCGAGGAAGATCAGTTCGGGATCGTGGAGCAGGGCGCGTGCCAGGTTCAGCCGCAGCTTCATGCCCTTGGAGAACTCGCCGATCCGCTGGTCGCCCGCATCGAGCAGGTCTACCCAGGTGAGAACTTCCCGCGGATCGCGCGTCGGGCGGTCGTAGAGAGCGGCAAAGAGACGAAGGTTTTCAAGCGCGGTGAGCCGCAGGTAGACGGCGGGGAGTTCGAAGCTCACCCCGATCCGTTCGTAGAGCCTTCGCCCGATGGAGGATATCGGCTCGCCAAACACCTCCACCGTGCCGTCGAAGCGCGGCTCGAGGCCCATCAGGATGCGCTGCGTCGTGGACTTCCCCGCTCCGGAAGGGCCCAGCAGGCCATAAACCTCGCCGGGCCTCACCTCGAAACTCAGACCCTCGAGGGTCGGCACCGTTGCGCCGGGGTAGGTGAACCGCAGGTTCTCGACGCGAAGCATTGCGACCCCATTTGCGCCCGCGGCTCCCCCGCAGCGGCTGGCATCCTAGTGCCGGAGGGGGAGCGATGGAAGCGGATGCGCAGGGGCCGCGCTGCCGGTATTCCGCCACTTTTTGTTCGGGATCAGCAGCATTCGGATCGCCAGTCTGTGCCAGAACGGTGCGGGTGCTGGGCGGAGGCAGGTGGCAACAGCGTCAAATGCCTGAACTAACGTGCGGCGAGCGGTAGTTATGGTTGGCAAAACGTAAATTGTTCGCGGCAAATTCGAGGCACTCTCACAACTTGCCCTTAGTCCGACCGATGCATAGTGAGCCTCACCAGATGCTCAGGAGGCTTGGTTGAATATGGTTGCTAAGTTCATCAACGACGAATCCGGCGCTACCGCCATCGAATACGGCCTGATCGCGGCCCTGATCGCCGTCGGTATCATTGCCGCTGCGACGACCCTGGGCGGCGGCCTCTCGACGCTGTTCAACAACATCTCGACCCGTCTGAACGTCACCGTTCCGGCCGCGTAACTGGTCGATCCAGTTGGTTTCGGGGCGACGCCACGGCGT
>JAEYYP010000416.1 GCA_023428425.1 Pseudomonadota bacterium | reverse complement strand
GGTCTACACCGCGCTGTCGGTCCTGGCCCCGCTGGTGCTCGGCACCGCGGCGGCGCTGGCCGTCAACACCAAGCTGCCGGCGAGAGGCCTGCTGCGCGGCATCTTCGTCATGCCGATGATGGCGACCCCGGTCGCCATCGCGCTGGTGTGGACGATGATGTTCCACCCGCAACTCGGCGTGCTGAACTACCTGCTGTCGCTGGTCGGCATCGGGCCGTTGCAATGGGTCTATCACCCCAGCACGGTGATCCTGTCGCTGGTGCTGGTGGAGACCTGGCAGTGGACGCCGCTGGTGATGCTGATCGTGCTGGGCGGGCTGGCGGCGCTGCCGACCGAGCCGTACGAGAGCGCGCAGATCGACGGCGCCACCGCTTGGCAGCGCTTCCGCTACCTGACCTTGCCGATGATCAAGCCCTTCCTGATGGTCGCGGTCATCATCCGCAGCATCGACGCGCTGAAGAGCTTCGACATCCTCTACACCATCACCCAGGGCGGACCGGGCACGGCGTCGGAGACGATCAACCTGTATCTCTACAGCGTCGCCTTCACCTACTACGACATCGGCTACGGCTCGGCCATCGCGGTGGTGTTCTTCGTGCTGATCATCCTGCTGTCGCTGATCCTGCTGTACATGCGCCAGCGCAGCGCCTGGAATACGGGAGACGGGCAATGAGCCGGCCGCTGAGGAAGCTTCTGGACAAGGCAGGCATGGCCGTCTGCGTCCTGCTGCTGGTGTCGCCGGCGCTGCTGTTCTTCATCTGGATGCTGTCGCTGTCGCTGAAGTTCGAGATCGACAACGGCGCCTATCCGCCGATCCTGATCCCGGACCGCTTCGCCTGGAAGAACTACACGACGATCTTCGAGGGCAACAGCTTCCTGCTCTATTTCTGGAACAGCCTGATCGTCACCGGCGCCGCCACCCTGTTCGCGCTGCTGGTGGGCGTGCCGGCCGGCTACGGCATCGCCCGGATGCGGGCGCACAAGTCGGCGGTGGTCATCATGATCGCCCGCATGACGCCCGGCCTGTCCTTCCTGATCCCGCTGTTCCTGCTGTTCCAGTGGCTGGGGCTGCTCGGCACGCTGTGGCCGCAGATCATCATCCATCTGGTCGTCACCGTGCCCATCGTGATCTGGATCATGATCGGCTATTTCGAAACGACGCCGATGGAGCTGGAGGAGGCGGCGATGGTCGACGGCGCGACGCGCTGGCAGATCTTCGCCAAGGTGGCGCTGCCGATCGCCAAGCCCGGCATCGTCGTCGCCTTCATCCTGTCGGTGATCTTCTCCTGGAACAACTTCGTCTTCGGCATCGTGCTGGCCAGCCGCGAGACACGGACCCTGCCGGTCGCCGTCTACAACATGCTGTCCTTCGAGCAGGTGAGCTGGGGACCGCTGGCCGCCGCAGCCCTGGTGGTGACGCTGCCGGTGCTGATCCTGACCGTGGCCGCCCAGCGCCAGATCGTGGCGGGCCTGACCGCCGGCGCCGTCAAGGGCGGCTGATCCATCCCAAGAAAGAGACGACCCCATGGCCTCCGACAGCAGCAGGAACGTCCGCAAATCCTACGGCACGGTCGAGATCATCAAGGGCGTGTCCATCGACATCCAGGACGGCGAGTTCGTCATCCTGGTCGGCCCGTCGGGCTGCGGCAAATCCACCCTGCTGCGCATGATCGCCGGGCTGGAGGAGATCAGCGGCGGCACCGTCGCCATCGACGCCCGCGTCGTCAACGACGTGCCGCCGAAGGACCGCGACATCGCGATGGTGTTCCAGAACTACGCGCTCTACCCGCACATGACCATCGCCGAGAACATGAGCTTCGCGCTGCGGCTGAAGAACACCGCAAAGAGCGAGATTGCGGCCAAGGTTGAACGGGCGGCCGGCATTCTCGGCCTCGGGCCGCTGCTCGGCCGCTTCCCGCGCCAGCTCTCCGGCGGCCAGCGCCAGCGCGTGGCGATGGGGCGCGCCATCGTCCGCGCCCCCAAGGTCTTCCTGTTCGACGAGCCGCTGTCCAACCTCGACGCCAAGCTGCGCGTGCAGATGCGCACCGAGATCAAGGAGATGCACCAGCGGCTGAAGACCACCACCGTCTACGTCACCCACGACCAGATCGAAGCCATGACCATGGCCGACAAGATCGTGGTGATGAAGGACGGCGTGATCGAGCAGGCCGGCTCGCCGCTCGAACTCTACGACCGCCCGCAGAACGTCTTCGTCGCCGGCTTCATCGGCTCTCCGTCGATGAACTTCATCCAGGGCGCCATGACCCCGGAAGGCTTCCGCACCACTGACGGCATCAACCTGCCGGTCGGCAACCGTGCCGAAGGCGCTACCACTTACGGAATCCGCCCCGAGCACTTCAAGCTCGACCCCAACGGCATCGAAGTCGAAGTCATCGTGCTCGAGCCGACCGGTTCGGAGACTTCGGTCCTGGCCCGCCTGGGCACCCAGCAGATCACCGGCATCTTCCGCGAGCGCATCAACGCCGAGCCCGGCTCGAAGCTGCGCATCACCCCTGACCTGAGCCTCGTGCACCTGTTCGGCGGCAACGGCCAGCGCCTCAACTGAGCGACGACGTCCAGCATTCTGCAGGGGCCGCCGTCGGGCGGCCCCTTTTTTCAGGCCTTGCGCGTCAGTCAGAGCAACCGGCAGCACCGACGGCCGAAACCTATCGCTCGAGCGCAATCCCCGCCGCCGCCAGCATCGCGTCGACATCCACGGTCTGCCCCGTCGCGATCGACTGGTTGGCGGCAATCCCGGTGAGGATCGACCACGCGCCTTCCTTGTGAGTCGAAGCGCGGTTGTAGAGGTCGGGCGGCGTCCCCTCGGGGTCGAACAGATAGCCGAGCATCACCGGATCGGCGCCGCCATGGTCGCCCTGCCCGGCCCACACGTCGATGGTCTCGGGCAGCCCGCCATGCAGGTGGAGCGTCGTGGTCATGTTGTCCTCGTGCGCCTTGTCGCGCTCGCCGCCGAACACGCCGTGCACTTCGACATGCCGGTGCGTCAGCTCGCCCTTGGTGCCGTGGAACTTGATCTCCAGCCCCTCCCAGGGTGAGTAGGCGCACAGCGTGTAGTTCAGCATCACGTCGTTGGCGTACTTCACCTGCACCTGCATGGTGTCCTCGATGGTGATGTCGTCGGCGAACACGCAGCGGTCGCGGAAATATCCATCGTCGCCCTCGGCCTCGAGGTAGAGCGGGCGCAGCGCGTCGTCATTGGCGAGGTCGAGCCGGTAGTCACACCGCTCGAACGCCGGACAGGTGTGGCAGCGGTCCGAATGGTCCGCGAGCCCCAGCTCGGCGGCCATCTGCGGGGTATAGAACACGCGCTTGCCGTTGGCGCTCACCGTCTTCGGCGTCGAGCCGACCCACCAGTTCATCAGGTCGAAATGGTGCGTGGACTTGTGCACCAGCAGCCCGCCGGACTTCTCCTTGTAGCGGTGCCAGCGACGGAAATAGTCGGCTCCGTGCACCCGGTCGAGATACCAGCGGAAGTCCACCGCCTCGATCTCGCCGATGGCGCCGCTCATCAGCATGTCCTTCAGCTGCGTGCGAGCCGGGGTGTAGCGGTAGTTGAAGGTGACCGTGAGCTTCTTGCCGCTCTGCTTTTGCGCATCGAGTACCGCCTTGAGCTTCTCGAGGTCGACCGTCATCGGCTTTTCGGTCATCACGTTGCGCCCCGCCTTGAGCGCCGCGACGATGTAGTCGTGGTGGATGTAGTCGGGTGTCGTGACAATCACCGTGTCGGGCTGCTGCTCGGCGATCATCCGGTCGAAATCCGCGGCTTCGTAGGTGGCGATGCCGTTGCCGCGCTGGTTCGCGATCTTCGAGGCCGAGAGCGCGAGGCGGGTCTGGTTCACGTCGCACAGGGCCACCAGGTCGTTGCCGGCGGCATGCGTTTCGGTGATCGCTTTGCGGAACATGGCATGGCGTCCACCGACGCCGACGATCGCGTATTTCACCTTGGGTAAATCCTCGTCGCTGGAAAGCTGGGCGGCATCCTCACACCGCCCGCGACGCACTAATTCACCGGCTGGTTACTTCGTCAAGTCGCCACTTGGTCGTCTGGCGGCATCAGGCCGCATGAAGCGGGAACCAACCGCGCTCGACAGGATTGGACTCCCCGACCGGTGCCAATGGCGCCTTCCCCCGCAGCAGAACCGGAGATCCGAAATGGCGGAAGAAAAAACCCTCGACGACCTGTTCCTCGATACTCTCAAGGACATCTACTACGCTGAAAAGCAGATCGTGAAAGCCCTGCCCAAGATGGCCAAGGCGGCCACCTCGCCCCAGCTCAAGGCCGGCTTCGAGCAGCATCTCGAGGAGACCGAAGGCCAGATCGAGCGCCTGGAGCAGATCTTCGAGCTCCTCGGCAAGCCCGCCCGCGGCAAGACCTGCGACGCGATCCTCGGCATCATCGAGGAAGGCAAGTCGATCATGGACGAGTTCAAGGGCACGGTGGCGCTCGATGCCGGCCTCGTCTCCGCGGCGCAGGCCGTCGAGCACTACGAGATCGCCCGCTACGGCACGCTCAAGACCTGGGCCACCCAGCTCGGCATGAAGGAAGCCGCCAGCCTGCTCGATGCCACCCTCAAGGAAGAAGAAGCGACCGACAAGAAGCTGAGCCAGGTCGCCGCCGGCGACGTCAATCGCAAGGCAGCCTGACGCTGGCCTGGAGTGGGCGCTGCTGCGCTCACTCCGCCTCGGGTTCGTGCCCCATCAGCCTGAGCGCATCGCTCAGCCGCTCGGCGATCATCTCGAACGAGCGCCGCGTATCGTTTACTCGGCCATGATTGGCGACGCGTTCCGATTGCTCCGGAATCATCGCCTCGAATCGCTGCTTCTCCACCGATAGCGAGCGCCGCAGCGCCTGCGCCTCCTCTACCACCGACGGATCTCCTCGACCTGCCGCCTTCAGTCGCTGCGCTATCGTGTGCACCTTTACCGAGGCGGCCTGCCACGAGCCGAGGCGTCGATTGAGGTCACGCACCAGCGAGGCGGCTTCCCGGCCTGCCAGTGCCTCGGCCGATGCCTGGCGGCGACGCGGTGTCTCTTCTCTGTCATCGGTCATGAATGTCATCTGCCCGACCTTCCTCCGGCTCGCACTAACAAGGGTTAGCTTGCGAGGTCGCACTTCGTTCCATCCCCCTTCGCCGTCATCTTACGGCTCCGCTCGGGATGCCCCTTTTTGGAACAGCTCCCGACCGGCGGGCGTTCCCTCGGTCGAACCTGCCGTGGAGTGGACGCTTGGCTGCCGCCGAAGACATCGCCGCCTTCATCAGCAAACTCGAACGCCGGGACTCGCTCTCCGACGATGAGAAGTCAGCGCTGCTATCCGCGGCGGGGGCCGTCGAAACATTCCCCGCGGGCTCTGACCTCGTCCTCGAGGGCGATCGGCCGGACCGCTCGATGCTGGTCGCATCCGGCTTCACCACCCGCTATCGCCTGCTCGGCGACGGCACGCGGCAGATCACTGCGATCCACCTGCCCGGCGATTTCGTCGATCTCCACTCGTTCCTGCTCAAGACCATGGACCACTCGGTCGGGGCTCTGTCGGCGTGCCGGGTGGTGACCTTCCCGCACGCCAACCTCAAGGCCATCACCGAGCGCCATCCGCATCTCACCCGTCTGCTCTGGCTGATGACCCTGCTCGACAGCGCCATCCACCGCGAATGGATCGTGGCCATGGGCCGCCGCTCGGCGATGGAGCAGATGGCGCATCTGCTGTGCGAGATATTCACCCGGCTCGCCGTTGTCGGATTGGGCAATCGCGATCGTGAACTCATGCTGCCGATCAACCAGACCGAGCTCGGCGACACGCTCGGCCTGTCCACCGTCCACGTCAACCGCACCCTCCAGCAACTGCGGGCCGAGCAGCTGATCAGCTGGCAGGGCCAGGCCGTCCGCATCCTCGACTGGGACCGGTTGGCGAAAATTGCCGAGTTCGACCCGACCTACCTGCACCTCGACCCCGAGCCCCGCTGAACCCAGAGAATGAAATGCCGCACTACTATTTCGATGTGCACGACAAGGATGGCAACTTTCACGACGAGGTGGGGCTGGAGCTGCCCGACATGGATGCCGCCATCGCCGAGGCCCGCCGGGCCCTCGCCGACATGACCAAGGAAATGCTGATCGACGCAGGCGCCGAAGGCATCCACATCGTCATCCACGATGGCGCGGATGGCCCGGTCCGGCTCTCCGTGTCGCTGCAGACCACCTGGCTGCCCGGTGAGCCGCGCCTGGGCAAGTGATCAGCGCGCGATGATGTCGCGCACTTCGTCCGAGACGATATCGAGAATCTGGTGGATGGCTGCGACCGCCCCTTCCACATCGGCGGCGACGATCGCATCCGCCAGCGTCCGGTGCGGCGGAAACGACGCGAGGCCGAACGCCGCTGAACCGAAGACCGAATCCGGCGCCCGCTCCAGGGCATCGTCGAGCCGATGCAGGATCTGCCCGAACATCGGGTTCCCCGACGCCAGGTAGATCGCGCCATGGAACGCCGCGTCCGCGGCATGCCAGTTGCCGCCGGAATTGACCTCCTCGATCAGCACGTCGCACAGCCGCGATATCTCCGCCCGCTGCTTGGGCGTGGCGTTGATGGTGGCCTTCCGCACCACTTCCTGCTCCAGCGCCCGACGCACTTCGATCATCCGCATCAGGGCCTCGCCCTCGAGCCGGATCATCGTCGGCACCAGCCCGCGCGAGGTGGTGACCCTGGCAGAAAGGTAAGTCCCGTCACCGCGTCGGCGCCGGATGATGCCCAGCCCTTCCCAGCGGTTCAGCGCCTCGCGGATGGTCGATCGCCCCACGCCCAGCGTTGAAGCCAGCGAGATTTCCGGCGGCAGCCGGTCGCCGCCCTTGAGGCCGGCGCGCTGGATCATGTCGGCGAGCGCGTCGAGCACCGCTACGTTGCGGGTGCGGTTCTCGAGCGGCTCGAGGTAGCTCAATGCTCCGTCCTGGTCCAACCCGGTACCCTCGAGCCCTTCCGGCTTATCTCTGTGGCCCGTAGGTTTCACCATAGTTCGCCGGATTTGTCAGCCGTGCTGACGTTTGCGCTCCATTCCCAGGCCGAGCAGCTCGCTCAACGCCTCGATCAGGTAGTCCATCTGCGGCTTGCTGTTATAGCCCTGCACCGAGAGCCGGGCGATGTGATGGTCCTGCCACTTGAACACCGGAATCTCGATCTTGTAGCGCTCCCACAACTGCTTGTGGATTTCGAGCGGATCGCATTCGGGGATCGGCATCGCCACCATCTGGGGCGCCGAGAACTCCGGCGACGACAGCGGATCGAGCCCGGTCAGCTCGCGCAGGCGTCCCGCAGTCTCCTGCGCCAGTGCGGTGCAGGCGCGCTGCACGGAGGCCCAGTCGTGCTCCTCGCGGAACGCGATCGCCGAGGGTATCGCCAGCATCGCCGAAGGGTCGCGGGTTCCCATCATTTCGAGTTGGTCGATGAACACCGGGTTGCCGAATGGGCCCTGCACCCCCGGTTCCTTGTTGTCGGCCGTCCAGCCGTGGCTGATCACCAGCGGATCGAGCATGCCCTGCAGCTCCGGCCGGGCGTAGAGGAACGCCGAGCCCTTCGGCGTCATCATCCACTTGTGGCAGTTGCCCGAGTAGAAATCGACGTCCAACTTGGGCAGGTCGAGCGGGATGTGGCCGGGGGTGTGCGCCCCGTCGATAACCGTCCAGATGCCGCGCTTCTTTGCCTCGGCGATCGGCCGCTCGATCGGGAACACCAGCGCGGTCGGCGAAGTGATGTGCGAGAGGAACAGCACCTTGGTGCGCTCCGTCATCCCGGCGACGAGAGTGTCGGTGAACGCCTGTTCGGAAACGAACGGCATCGGCACCTTCACCACCACCACCTTGGCGCCGGTCTTGCGGCACACATAGGCCCAGGTCTTCTCCAGCGCCGAGTACTCGTGGTCGGTGGTGAGGATCTCGTCGCCTTCCTTGAGCGGCAGCGACTGGGCGACGATGTTGAGGCCGCCGGTCGCGTTGATGACGCCCACCACGTTGTCCGCGGTCGTGCCGAGGAATTTCCCCAGCGCCTCGCGCGGCGGCTTCATCAGTTCGGTGAGGCGGCGGCCGAGGAAATCCACCGGCTCGCCTTCCAGCTCGCGCTGGAAACGCTGGTAAGTTTCGAACACCGGTCGCGGGCACGCGCCGAACGAACCGTGATTGAGGAACGTCACGTCCTCGCGGAGGAGGAAGTGCTTGGCGAGATTGGAAGACACTTAGCGGCCTTTCAGCGTGGGATCGAGCGCATCGCGCAGGCCATCGCCGAACAGCGTGGTCGCGAGCACCGTGATGGCAAGCGCGGCCGTGGGGAACACGGCCATGTGCCAGTAGAAGAACATGAAGTTGATGCCGACATTGATCATCTGCCCCCAGCTCGGGGTCGGCGGCGCAACGCCGATGCCGAGGAAGCTGAGCGACGCTTCGAGCATCATGGCGCCCGGCATGGCCAGCACGAAGCCGACGATGATCGGCGACAGCGAGTTGGGGATCACATGCCGGCGCAGGATGTACCAGGGCGACGCGCCCAGCGCCTGGGCGGCACGCACGAAATCCTTCTCGCGGAACGATTTCACCTGCGCCCGCACCAGGAGGCACACGCCGAACCAGCCGAAGGCGGCCGCGATGACGATGATCGTGACGTAGCCGCCGCCAGTCAGCGCCCCGAGCAGCATGGCGGCGAGCAGCGGCGGCACCACCGAGAATATCTCGATGACGCGCATGATGAACCAGTCGATGCGGCCGCCGAAATAGCCGGCGATGGCGCCGATCGGAATGCCGATCAGCAGGCTGAAGGTTGCGGCCGCAAACCCGATCGAGAGCGATACCCGGGCGCCGTAGACCACGCGGGTAAAGAAGTCGCGGCCTAGATCGTCAACGCCGAACCAGAACTCGGCGGACGGGAAAGCCAGGGCCTGGGTGAGGAACGCCTGCTGCGTCGGATCGGTCTTGGTGAACAGCGGCGCGAGGATCGCCATCAGCACGATGATGGCAAGGACGACGCCACCGACCACCGCCGCCTTGTTGGCAGTAAAGCGCCGCCAGGCGAAATAGGCGGGGCTGCGCTGCTTGGTGGTCGGCGGGACAGCGAGTTCCGTCACGCCGGTCTCGATCTGTGTGCTCATTGGACGTCGTCTCCCAGTCGGATACGCGGGTTGAGCCACGCATAGGCAATGTCGGAAATCAGGTAGGCGAAGCAGATGCCCACCGTCACCATCAGCACCAGCGCCATCTCGAGCGGATAGTCACGGTTGGTGATCGAGGAGACGAAGTAGCTGCCGAGTCCCGGAATGCGGAACATCGCCTCAACGAAGATCGAGCCGGTCGCCGTGCCGATGAACATCGGCAGGAACACCGTCACCATCGGGATCGCCGAGTTGCGCAGCACGTGCTGGAAGATGATCCGCCCCTCGCTCAGCCCCTTGGCCCTCAGCGCCGTCACGAACGGCCGGTTGAGCGTATCGAGCATGGCCGAGCGGGTGTAGCGCGCATAGGTCGCGAGCGGGATCGCGGCGTAGGCGGCGATCGGCAGTATCCAGCGCTCCGGCTTGCCCCAGCCGCTTGCCGGCAGCCAGCCGAGCCATACGGCAAAGATCAGGATCAGCAGCATCGAGATGACGAACACCGGGATCGTCAGGCCCAGCACCGACAGCGTCGAGGCCAGGTAGTCGATCCAGCTGTTGCGCCGCAGAGCCGCGGCCATGCCGATCAGGATGCCGAGGACGGCGCCGATGATCACGCCCGAGCCGCCGAGGATGAGGCTCGGAATCCAGGCCTGCCGCAGCAGGCTGATCACCGTCTCGCCCGGGCTCTGGTAGGGCACGCCGAAATCGCCCTGCAGCACGCCCGACATGTAGTTGACGTATTGCACCCATAGCGGCTGGTCGAGGCCCAGTCGCGCCATCAGCTTGTCGCGCACCGCCGCCGACACCGGCATGTCGTTGCCGTCGAACGGTCCGCCCGGCACCGCGTGCATCATCAGGAAGACGACGAGCGAGACGATGAAGAAGGTCAGCGCGATCGAGAGCAGGCGCTTGATGAGATAGACGATCATGACTGGGCCCCCGTCATCGCGTCACCACTGCTTCCACTAGGTGTCCCGGTGCGACGGCGACCAGTTGCGGCTCCGGCCGCGGCTGTGCATGCCCCGGCAGTTCGGCCACCACGAAGTGCGGCGTCGCCTTGTCGATCTCGGCCTGCTGCAGGAACGTGCGCTGCCGGCGGTCGCGCGGGTTGGTCACCGGAATGGCATCGAGCAGCGAGCGCGTATAGGGGTGACGCGGGCTGGCGAAGATCGCCGCCGTAGGCGCCTGCTCCACCACGCGGCCCTTGTACATCACCACCACCGTATCGGTCAGCGAGCGCACGACGCTCAGGTCGTGGCTGATGAACAGCATGGAAAGCCCCATCTGCGTCTGCAGATTCTTCAACAGCCCGATGATCTGCGCCTTCACCGACACATCGAGCGCAGAGGTCGGCTCGTCCGCCACCAGCACCTTCGGCCCGAGGATCAGCGCCCGCGCGATGGCGACGCGCTGCCGCTGTCCGCCCGACAGCTCGTGTGGATAGCGCGTGCCGTAGGACCGGTCGAGCCCGACGCGTTCCAGCCAGGCCAGCGCCTGCTCCCGCCGCTCGCGCGAGGTGCCGATGTGATGGATGTCGAGCGGCTCGGCGATGATCTGGCTCAGCGTCATCATCGGGTCGAGCGCCGAGTAGCTGTCCTGGAAGATCACCTGCATGCTCTTGCGATAGGGCTTGAGCGCCTCGATCCCCATGTCGGAAATATCGGTGCCGTCGACAACGATCCGGCCGGTCGTCGGCTCGAGCAGCCGCATCGCCATCATGCCGGTCGTGCTTTTGCCCGAACCGCTCTCGCCGACGAGCCCGACGATCTTGTTACGCGGCAGCACCAGGTCGACGCCCCGCACGGCCGAGAAATCCGTGTAGGTCGAAAAGACCCGCCCCCGCCGCTTTAGCTTGTAGACCTTGGCGAGGTTCTTGAGTTCCAGCGCCGGTGCCACCGG
>JAEYYP010000398.1 GCA_023428425.1 Pseudomonadota bacterium | reverse complement strand
GTTCTGAACCTGCGCCGATGATAAGGTGGGTCCCTGCTTTCGCAGGGATGACACCTCAGTGGTGGGGGCCGACCTAGCTGGTCAGCCCCGCGTGCCTCAGTGCTTGACCAGTTCGTCCTTGGTTACGTTGAGCATGAGCCCCTCGCCCGATACCGACGCGATCTGCTCGGGCGTGACGTAGCGGTCGGCGGCGAACAGGCCGTTGGCGTCGATGCGGACAAAGCCCTGCATCAGCAGCTTCTCGCGGATTTCCTCGGGCAGGTCGTCGTCGCCGAACGCGTCAGCGATGGCATCGACCAGGGTGCGCGGACTGTCGTCGAGCGTGTTGGGCGAAGCCGCTTCGACCTCGGGGGTGGCCGGATCGTCGTCGCCGAAGCGGACGTACTCGACCTTGCCGATCTCGTGACGCTCGCGGTCGTAGACTTTCATGCCCTCTTCGATGGAGCGAAGGCTGGTTGCGGTCTGC
Organism: Pseudomonadota bacterium; assembly: GCA_023428425.1. Lineage (GTDB taxonomy): Bacteria > Pseudomonadota > Alphaproteobacteria > Rhizobiales > Devosiaceae > Devosia_A. Next base: position 3,672 of record JAEYYP010000398.1, on the reverse strand, counting down.
ATGGCTCATCTCCTCTGTTTCCGCCGCCGGTGCGGCTCTGAGGGAGGAATGAGCATCGGGCTCGGCCGGTTCCGGCGCTCAGGACGCTTTCGCCCGCTCGATTGCCGGCAGCACGTCGTCGCGCAGCGTTTCGGGGGTCATCGGGCCCACATGCTTGTAGGTGATGACCCCGGCGGCGTTCACCACGAAGGTCTCGGGCACGCCATAGACGCCCCAGTCGATCGAGACGCGGTTGTCGGTATCCCCGCCGATGCGGTCATAGGGGTTGCCGAGCTCGGTGAGGAACTTCACCGCATTGTCGGCCTGGTCGCGCTGGTTGATGCCATAGAGGCGAACGCCGGCCTCCCGCTTCAGCACCTCCAGCAGCGGATGTTCGTCGCGGCAGGGCACGCACCAGCTGGCGAAGACGTTCACCACCGTCACCGCGCCCGCAAGGGAGGCGGTGTCGAACCCTTCGACGCCCGTGCCTGCGACGGCAGGAAGCGTGAAGGCCGGCGCCGGCTTGTCGATCAGCACCGAGCGCACCAGCGAGGTGTCGCGCCCCATCTGGGTAGCGAACACGGCGATCAAGCCCGCCAGCACGACCAGCGGCAGCAGGGCAAGGAGAATGCGGAGCTTCACTGCGACGACACTCCATCGGAGCGCCGGCGCACGCCGGCCTTGTCGAGATCGGCCAGGCGCTTCTTCACCCGCATGGAATCCCACGCCACCAGCGCGATCATGCCAAGCGTCACGACGCCGACACCCAGATAGGACCAGACGATATAGAGCTGGTGGTCGGTCATCGCCCGGCTCCCATCGCTGCCTGACGGCTCATGCTGTCGGCCCTCCGGCGCAGGATTTCGGTGCGCATGCGGATGAGCCCGAGCAGCACGCCGAGCAGCGTGAAGGCCAGCATCATGACGAGCAGTGGCGTCAGCAACGACGCCGGCATGCGCGGCCCCTCTGCGGTGAACACGCTGGCCGGCTGGTGCAGCGTGTTCCACCAGTCGACCGAGAACTTGATGATCGGGATGTTGATACCGCCGATCAGCGTGACGATGGCGACGATGCGCCCGGCCTTGATCTGGTCGTCGAAGGCCCGCCACAGGGCGATGATGCCGAGGTAGATGAGCAGCAGCACCAGCGTCGAGGTCATGCGCCCGTCCCACTCCCAGAACGTGCCCCAGGTCGGCCGGCCCCAGAGCGCGCCGGTATAGAGTGCCAGCGCGGTGAAGGCGGCACCGAGCGGCGCGGCGGCCTTGTTCGCGACATCGGCCAGCGGATGCCGCCAGACCAGCGAGCCGAGGGCCGCCGCGAACATCACGCCATAGACGAACTGGCTGAGCCAGGCGTTGGGCACATGCACGTACATGACGCGCACCATGTCGCCCATCTGGTAGTCCTCGGGCGAGTTGACGAGGGCGAACCACAGCCCCACCGCAAAGCTGACCACCGTCGCCACAGCCAGCGGCCAGACGATGTAGCGGGTCCAGTTCAGGAAGTGCCCCGGATGGGCCAGGCGGCTGAACCAATTGGGCTGTTTGGTGGCGGTTGCGCTCATGAAACTCGGCTCTATTCCCCGGCGGCGCGCAAGGCAAGCGCCGCCAGAAAAGGTGAGAAGGCCGTCACGACGAGGCTGAGCGCAAGGAGGAACAGTGTCGCGCCACCACCCGCCAGCGGGTCCATCATGCCGACCCCGAAGATCATCACCGGGATGGCGAGCGGCAGGATCAGCACCGGCGCGACGAGCCCCCCACGGCGCAGCCCGACCGTGACCGCCGCACCCAGCGCCCCGAAGGCGGTGAGCGCCGGGGTACCGATCAGCAGCGCCAGCGCGGTGCGGGCCAGCTGCTCCATCGACATGTTGAGCAGCAGTGCCAGGATCGGCGTCGCCAGCAGCAGGGGCACCGCTGTGACCAGCCAATGGGCGATGAGCTTGCCCAGGACGATGGCCTCGAGCGGCAACGTGGAATGGCGCAGCAGGACCAGCGACCCGTCTTCGTCGTCGGCGCGGAACAGCCGGTCGAGCCCGAGCAGGGTGGAGAGGAACGCCGCGATCCACACGATGCCGGGCGAGAGCCGCGTCAGCATCGGCCGGTCCGGCCCGATGGCGAAGGGCACGATCACCCCGACCATCACGAAGAACAGCACCAGCACCATGGCCTCGCCGCCTGCGCGGAAAGCGAGCTTCAGCTCGCGGCCGAGAAGCGCGGAGAAGGCGGTCATTGCAGCACCAGCGTGGTGATATCCGAGGGATCGGCGAGCGGCAGGTCGTGGTGGGTGGCGATGATGGCCATGCCGCCGCCCACCCGGTGCGCGTCGATCAACTGCCCGAGCAGCGCTTCGCCCGCCGCATCGAGCGCGGCACTCGGCTCGTCGAGCAGCCACAGCGGCCGTGGCGACACCAGCAGCCGCGCCAGCGACAGCCGCCGCAGCTGGCCCGAGCTGAGGTAGCCCGTTTCGAGCCCCCCGAGCGTGCCGATGCCGACGCGTGCCAGCGCCTCGTCGATCGACAACCCGCCCGCCCCATACATATCCCGCCAGAACTTCAGGTTTTCGGCGACGCCGAGCCGGCCCTTCAGCCCGCTCTGGTAGTTGAGGAGGTGCAAGGACGCCGGCTCGATTCCCGCCACCTCTCCCGCTTCGGCCCGCACGATGCCGGCGAGCGTCAGCAGCAGCGTCGACTTGCCGGCACCATTCGGCCCCCGCACCAGCAGCACTCCGCCGGGAGCGAGGTCGAAGTCGAGCGCCTCGAACAGCAACCGCTCGCCGCGGCGCACGGTAAGACCGCGGACACGGATCGAAGCAGCGCTTTGGGCAACGGGATCGGTCATGACGGCAATGCCTAAAGAACCCAAGTCCGTACTGGCAAGCGTCATCGTGTTTCTCTATAAGCCCCTTCATAGATTGGAATGCTTCCAGTCAACCTCCATTGCCCCCCGGTCCAACGGGACTTTCCGGTCCCGCGTCAGGGCCGAGGCGGCGCCTTGCAACCACCAAGCGCGAAGGCTCGCCCGTGACCTCGAAATCCCTCGACAGCTTCAAGTCCAGAACGACGATCACCGTCGGGGACAAGACGTACACGTACTTCTCCATTCCGCTGGCCGAGAAGAACGGGCTGAAGGGCGTCAACGCGCTGCCGCACTCGATGAAGGTGGTGCTGGAGAACCTGCTGCGGTTCGAGGACGGCGTCACCGTCACCAAGGCCGATATCGAGGCCGTCGCCGGCTGGCTCGTCACCCGCATGTCCGAGCATGAGATCAGCTACCGTCCGGCCCGCGTGCTGATGCAGGATTTCACCGGCGTGCCCGCCGTTGTCGACCTCGCCGCCATGCGCGACGCCACCGCCAAGCTCGGCGCCGATCCGCAGAAGATCAACCCGCTGGTGCCCGTCGATCTCGTCATCGACCACTCGGTGATGGTCGACAGCTACGGCACGCCGCTTTCGTTCCTGCAGAACGTCGACCTCGAATACGAACGCAACGGCGAGCGCTACGAGTTCCTGCGCTGGGGCCAGAAAGCCTTCGACAACTTCCGCGTCGTGCCGCCCGGCACCGGCATCTGCCACCAGGTGAACCTCGAATACCTGGCCCAGACTGTCTGGACCCGCCAGGACGAGGCAACCGGCGAAACCTACGCCTATCCGGACACGCTGGGCGGCACCGACTCGCACACCACCATGGTCAACGG
>JAEYYP010000273.1 GCA_023428425.1 Pseudomonadota bacterium | reverse complement strand
AGGCAAAGCCTCGCCGGCACCGCCCTGTCTACCCTATAACCCGTTGGAGTTCGCTCCACCGGGCGCTTTCGCATGTCTGCGATTCCGTGCATGCTGCCTTTCGCCGCCAGTTCCGGGGAAGTTCGATGGCCAACCTGCTCACCCTCACCATGTCCTATCCGCTCATCAACCTCCGCCCCGGCGAGAAGCTGATCGAGACGGGCGAGGCGCGGGGCGAGATGTTCGTGCTCGTGCATGGCCACCTCAAGGTCACCCGCGACGGCGTCGAGATCGCCCGACTGATCGAGCCCGGCACGTTGGTGGGCGAGATGAGCGTGCTGCTCGGCACCGACCACACCGCCGATGTCAGCGCCCTCACCGATGTCGAGGTGCGCCATATCGAGGATGGCTGGCGCTGGCTCGAATCGAGCCCCATCGCGGCGCTCCACATCGCCACCATCGCCTGCCAGCGCCTCGATGCGACGAGCCGCATGCTGGTCGAACTGCGCCGCGATGCCCGCGAGGGCCGCGAGCACGGCTTCCTCGAACGCCTGTTCGGCGCGGTCACCGGCGCCGACACCCGCAACTGAGTTTCAGTTCGGCGCACCCGGCCCGCAGGTTGTTAGTGGTCGGCTAACCGAATCTTCACGCGCTTCGAAGAAAACTGCACGCCGGACGGAACCAGTCCGCGCTAGGGTTTTCGGGGCACAGAATGCGCCTTATCATCGGCATCGTCACGGTTTTCGCCACAGTGCTCGGCGGCTACATGGCCATGGGCGGCCATCTCGAGGTGCTGTGGCAGCCCTTCGAGGCCGTGATCATCCTCGGCGCCGCGGCCGGCGCCTTCATCATCGGCAATACCGGCCCCATCATCAAGCAGACCGCCGGCGTCTTCGGAACCCTGATGCGCGGCCCGCGCTACAACAAGGCCGCCTATGTCGAGCTGCTCGGGCTACAGTTCACCATCTTCAAGCTGGTGCAGTCCAAGGGCGTCCTCGCACTCGAGCAGCACATCGAGAACCCGCACGAATCCGCACTGTTCCAGCGCTTCCCCACCTTCGCCAAGAACCATCACGCCGTCGAATTCCTGTGCGATTACCTGCGCATGGTCACCCTCGGCACCCGCGTCCCCCACGAGATGGAGGCGCTGATGGACGAGGAACTCGAGACCCACCACCAGGAAAACGAGCGTGTCATCAACGCCGTGCAGTCGCTCGCCGACGGCACTCCGGCGCTCGGCATCGTGGCCGCCGTGCTGGGCGTCATCAAGACCATGGGCTCGATCAGCGAGCCGCCCGAGGTGCTGGGCCACATGATCGGCGGCGCGCTGGTCGGCACCTTCCTCGGCGTGTTCGTGGCCTACGGATTCTTCGGCCCCTTCGCCCAGGGCCTGCGCAACATCTACGAGGCTGAGGCCAAGTATTTCCTGTCGATGAAGGTGGGCATGCTGGCGCACATCTCCGGCTACGCCCCCTCTATCGCCATCGAGTTCGCCCGCAAGTCGCTGATGAGCGACGTGCGCCCCACCTTCGCCGAGGTCGACGAGGCGACGGCCAACCTGCCGGCGAGCTGATAGATGGCCTCCAACGAACAACCCTTCATCATCAAGAAGATCAAGAAGGCCGGTCACGGTCACCATGGCGGCGCCTGGAAGATCGCCTACGCCGACTTCGTGACCGCCATGATGGCCTTCTTTCTTCTGCTCTGGCTCATCTCGATGACCACGCCCGAGCAGAAGAAAGGCCTCGCCGATTACTTCGCCCCGCCCAACGTCTCCGAGAGCAACTCGGGTGCCGGCGGCGTCATGGGCGGCACCGCCTTCACCGAGGCGGGCGCCAAGATCGCCGCCGAATCGACCAAGGATGCGCTGACGGCCCCGGAAAGCTCCGAGGATGGTCCGCAGCTCCAGGCGAAGGGTGGCCTCGACGAACGCGGCGGCAGTTCCAGCGATTCCGTCAAGGCGTCACAGGTCAACCTCGACTCGAACTACAACCAGGAATTCCACGCCGCGGCCGCTAGCATCCGGACCGCCTGGCAGGCCAACCCGGACATCACCCAGATCGCCGACAACCTCAAGGTGGAAGCGACCGAGGAAGGGCTCAACATCCAGCTGCTCGACCATGACGGGCGGCCGATGTTCCCGGAGGGCTCGAAGTATCCGTTCGAGGCGACGAGGCAGGCCATCGCCGCGATCGCGCCGATCCTGACCCGGCTGTCGAGCCAGGTGCGGATCTCCGGCCATACCGCGGCCGGCGCCATCTACCGCAACCCGCGCTACGGCGCCTGGGAGCTCTCGAGCGACCGTGCCAATGTGGTGCGCTCCATCCTCGGCGAGTTCGGGCTCGGCGACGATCACATCTCCTCGGTCACCGGCCGCGCCGCGTCCGATCCGCTGTTCCCCAACGACCCCTACCTGGCCGGCAACGAGCGCGTCGAGATCACCGTGCTCTACAAGCCGCCACCGGTGCCGCCCGATCTGAAGCCGTAGAGTTATCCCCGCACCTTCGCGACCGTCGCATCATCCCGGCACGCCGATGGGGGCAATCCCTGCGGCGGACAGGCTGCTAGAGAGCAGGCTGGGTCTTTGACAGTCACAAGGGGCGGCAGCGGTGCCGTCCCCGTAAGGCGGCCCGGCGGGAGACGTAACCGCCGGGCCGTCCGTGTTTCCGCGAGCGCGTTCGCGGGTTTCGTCAGGCCATGCCGGCTTTCCGGAGGTCGGCCCACACGTCGTCCTGCGGCTCGTAGCCGATCCAGGCCTTCGCCTCGCTCAGGTCCCAGGGCATGCCCGTGTTGTTCGACATGCCGGAGACGACGATGTGCGGCCCGGGCCACCCGGCTGCATCGGCGGTGAGCGCTGCAGCGATCAGGCGGGCATGGTCGGCATTCGACAGCCACATGTCGCGGTACCACTTGATGTTGCGGGCCGCCGCGGCGGCGTTCGGCTCGTCACGGTCGCCGCCACCCGAACCGATCAGCGTGGTCGCGACATTGTCGCCGCGCTGGCACCAGCCGATGCGCGCAGAAACAGAGGTGATCCGACCCTTCGTGGCGGCGGCGCGGGCGGCGCAGACGCGTTCGCCGAGGTTCTTGGTCGCGCCGTAGGCGGCGCCCCAGCGATACATCTCGCCATCCCAGTAGCGCGAGCCGGAGTTCTGCGGCGTCGACATTCTCAGCTTGCCGTCCGGTGGCAGCGGGTTGTCCTTGTAGCCGCCCATGGCATGGTTGGACGAAGCGAAGATGAAGCGGCAGGGGCCGTCGCCGCCCGCCTGCTCGAGGAGGTTCGCCGTCATGTCGAACGATGCGGCGCTCTCGGCCCAGGTGCCGGTCGGGGCCGGGTTTGCCGATGCGTAGTGGACAACGCCCTGCGCTTCCCGCACCGGCTTGATCCAGCGTTCGTCATAGGGGTCGACCAGGTCGGCCACGACGCTCGTCGCCTTGCCCGTTGCCTCGAAGGGCACCACGTCGATACCGGTTATGCGGGTGCACCAGTCGGCATCCTGCAGCATCGCGATGGCCTTGGTGCCGAGATTACCGGCGGCGCCGGTGACCACTACATGCATGTCTTCACTCCCAAGCGGGCCAGTCATCGCCCGTCATTCGCCCCGCTATAACACTGCTCGCCGCCCGGCGCTTTCGGGAAATAGTTGCAGGCCTAGCGCAGGTGCATGGCAGTGCAGAGGTCGCGCAACTGGCCGACTTCGGGTGCGGCGGGATCGGTCAGCCTGTCCCACAGGTTGTCGGCCTCGATCTGTTCGAGCGCGCACGAGCAGTAGGTTTCGCACTGGCCGGCCGACCAGCCGTTTGCCCCACAACTGGCATTGCAGCTCAGGGTGAAGCCGACCACGTGGCCCACCACCGGTGGCGCCAGGACCGGCGGCTGGATCAGCATCAGCCCATAGAGCGCGCCGATGATGAGTGGTTGGTGCAGCACGTAGAAGGGCAGGCTCCAGCGCCCCAGCCAGGCAATCCCCCGCGCCAGCGGCACTTCGGATCGCCATGCCGCGATCCGCGCCGCGAGCGGCGAGGCGAGGAGCAGGCGCATCAACGCCACGCCGAGCAGGACGACGCCGAACCACGGGAAGACGGGCACGACGTCGCTGGTTGGCGGGGAGGTCGGCCAGAAGCCGATCCAGGCGAGCCAGCGCTGCTCGAAGACGGCATCGTTCCAGGCGAAGTTGGCGGCGATCACGAGGCCGCCTGCCGCGGCCGTCATCCACCAGCGCAGCCGCAGGAAGGGCAGCGCCATCAGCGAGAACAGCGCGATGGCATGCAGCACCCCGAAGAACACGAAGTAGTCGGGGAACATCCAGTAGGTCCCCGCCGTGGTCAGCAGCGCGGCGACGACAAGCAACCCCCAGCGGCGCCAGAAGGCGCGCCAGCGCACACCGCGGCCGTGCCCGAGCACCAGCCCCATGCCGACCAGCAGCAGGAAGCTGGTGAGGATCGATTTCTGGAACACCACCCAGCCGACGACCTGCGTGACGTCGGTGGTGGAGTAGCCGAAATAGTAGAGGTCCCAGGCGAGGTGGAAGACCACCATGGCGAGGATGGCGATGCCGCGCGCCAGATCCAGCAACTGCCAGCGTCCCCGGCTCCCGTCAGTCTCGATACTCAAACTCAGGTCTCCAGCGACGGGCCGAGATTTATTTGGAACGCGCGGCCACCTCAAGCGTTGGATGGCCGAGCACCATACGCTCGCCGGCTTTCTTGCCCTCGAAACGCCGGCTCAGGCCGTCCGGACCGCCCCCGTCCGGACGGCCTCGTCATTTTCGTTTGCATCGCTCCACTGCTGCTGTTCGACCCGGCCTGGCTCGGGTAGCATCGTTGCACCAACAGGAGCATCGTATCGTGGCCGACGACACCCAGGGCTGGCTGAAGTTCGATTTCTACCCCTCGGGCGCCGAGCTGATCCGGCAGGGCAGCAAGACCGGCAGCCTCATCGTCCTCAAGGAAGGGGAGATCGAGGTGCTGCGCGATGGCAAGTTCGTCGCCTCAACCCGCCAGCCCGGCGCCATATTCGGCGAGATGGGGGTCCTGCTCGATCGGCCCGCCTCCGCTTCGGTGCGGGCCCTGACCGACGTGCAGCTCTACGTCATCGACGACGCGCTGTCGGTGCTCGAGCAACATCCCTCCTGGCTGCTCCAGATCGCGCGGCTCCTCGCGCAGCGCGTCAATTCCACCACCGCGCAGTTGGTCGCCCTCAAGCAGCAGGAAAACGACGAGGACAATTCCGACATCCTCGTCCTGCCCACCAATGTCTTCTCCACCTGGGGCGACCCGCAGATCTGATCGCGCCAGGAGATCGCTCCATGAGTGAGAAAAAGCCGCATCTCGTCATCACCTACTGCACCCAGTGCAACTGGCTGCTGCGCGCCGCCTGGATGGCGCAGGAGGTACTCTCGACCTTCAGCCTCGAAATGGGCGAGGTGACGTTGAAGCCGGGCACCGGCGGTATCTTCGAGATTCACCTCGACGGTCAGCTCGTATGGGAACGCAAGCGTGACGGCGGCTTCCCCGACGCCAAGCAGATCAAGAAGCTGGTCCGCGACCGCATCGACCCCGACCGCGACCTCGGCCACATAGACCGCCCGCACGGCCCGGCGGCCAGGCCGATCTCGGGCTGAGCCCGCGTGTCGGGCTGACCTGCGCCGCCATTGCACATTCCAACCCCCTGAGCTCTCGGTTATAACCCGCGCAATCCGGAGACCCGCATCATGGGCGAAACCACGCATTTCGGCGAGCAGACGGTCGCCATCGAGGCCAAGCAGGGCATGGTGGACGATGTGTTCCACAAGGTCGCCTCGCGCTACGACCTGATGAACGACCTGATGAGCGGCGGCATCCATCGCGTCTGGAAGGACGCCATGGTGGCAAAGCTCGCGCCGCCCAAGGCCGGCTCGGTCCCCTACCGTGTCCTCGACATGGCCGGCGGCACCGGCGACATCGCCGAGCGCATCGTCAACGCCTCCGTCGGCTTCGCCGAAGTCACCGTCTCCGACATAAATGCCGACATGCTGGCGGTGGGCGAGGAGCGCGCGAAGAAGTGGCGTTTCCCCCAGCAGGCGAAGTTCGTCGTCGCCAATGCCGAGGAACTGCCCTTCGCCGACGACAGCTTCGATGCCTACACCATCGCCTTCGGCATAAGGAACGTGCCGCGCATCGACAAGGCGCTCAGGGAGGCGCGCCGCGTGCTGAAGCGCGGCGGCCGGCTGCTCGTGCTCGAGTTCAGCCAGGTCGATCAGCCGATCCTGTCCGAGGTCTACAAGCTGTTCTCTGACAACGTCATCCCGCCCATTGGCCGGGCCGTCACCGGCGATGCGCAACCCTACCAGTACCTGGTCGAGTCGATCCGCAAGTTTCCGACGCCGGAGCGCTTCAGCCAGATGATCGCGGCGGCCGGGTTCAAGCGCGTCACCCACACCGCCTATTCCGGCAACATCGCCGCCCTCCACGCGGCCTGGAAGATCTGACGCCCATGGGTCTCGGCGCCTATTTCCGCCTTGCCCGCGCGGGCTTCATCCTGGCGCGCGAAGGCGCCCTGTCGCTGGCCGACAACGATGCCCTGCCGCCGGCGATGCGGGCCGGTGTCCGCTTCGGCCGACTGTTCGAGCGCGGGGACGTCCGCAATTCCGGCCGCGCTGAGCGGCTGAGCCGGGCGCTGCATCGCCTCGGCCCCACCTACGTGAAGATCGGGCAGACCCTCGCCACCCGTCCGGACATCGTCGGCGCCCAGATCGCCGCTGACCTCGCGGTTTTGCAGGACAAGATGGAGCCGTTCGACCCGGCCCTCGTCCCCGGCATCCTTGCCGAAGCGCTCGGCGACAAGGCGGCCGCGCTCACCGAGATTTCCCCGCCCATCGCCGCCGCCTCCATCGCCCAGGTGCACAAGGCGACCCTTACCAACGAGGACGGGCGCTGGACCGTGGCGGTGAAGCTGCTGCGCCCCGGCATCACGGAGCGTTTCCGCGCCGATATCGAGAGCCAGTACGCCGGGGCTCGCCTCGCCGAGGCGCTCGTGCCGCGGCTGCGGCGGCTGCGTCCGATCGAAATCGTCGCCATCCTCGATCGCTCGGCCCGGCTCGAGCTCGACCTCCGCATGGAAGCGGCCGCCATCTCCGAGATGGCCGACAACATCAAGGCCGATACCGGCTTCGCCATCCCCAGGGTGATGTGGGACCAGACCGCGGGCACCGTGCTCACCACCAGCTGGGTCGACGGCATCCCGATCCGCGATCTCGCGGCGCTCGATGCCGCCGGCATCGACCGCAAGGCGCTCGCCGGCAACCTGCTGCAATCGTTCCTCCGCCACACCATCCGCGACGGCTTCTTCCACGCCGACCTGCACCCGGGCAACCTGTTCGCCGACCCCAGGACCAACGGCGTCGTCGCCGTCGATTTCGGTATCATGGGGCGCATCGGCAAGCGCGAGCGGCGCTTCCTCGCCGAAATCCTCTACGGCTTCATCACCCGCAATTACCGCCTCATCGCCGAGCGTCACTTCGAGATCGGCTACGTGCCGCGCCACCAGTCTGTCGACGAATTTGCCCTGGCATTGCGCGCCATCGGCGAGCCGCAGCATGGCCGCAAGGTTTCCGACATCTCGATGGCCAAGGTGCTCGGCCAGCTCTTCGCCACCACCGAGCTGTTCGAGATGCGCACCCGGCCCGAACTGATCCTGCTGCAGAAGTCCATGGTGCTGGTCGAAGGCGTCGCCCGCAATATCGACCCCGACCTCGATATCTGGAGCCTTTCGGAGCCGATCGTGTCGGAGTGGGTGCGCCGCTCCGCCGGCCCGCTCGGCCGGCTGGAGGCGCTGAAGGAGCACTTCGACACCGCCGTCGAAACGCTCGGCCGCCTGCCCGCCATCGTCGACAAGGCCGAGGTGGCGCTCGACGACTACGACCGGCAGAAGAACGCTCCGGCCACCCGCTTCAACCGTTTCATGTGGGTGGCGACCTTCTGGCTGGTGGCCGTGGCGCTCATCGCCTTTATCGTCAGGCTGGTCTTGCCCTGATCCGGTTCAGCCGCCGTTCATCGGCTGGTGATAGCCGTTCGTCCGCGAGCTTGCGGCCCGCCGGTGCGCTCCCTAGAGTGCCGGCGCGAGAGCGGCGGGCGACTGTTGAGGAGACTACCCAATGAAATTCACCCCCAACTTCAAGATCCTGGGGCGGCTCGCCGGCGTCTTCGCCATCACGGCCGGGCTTGCCGGCTGCATGGATGTCGAGGCCGAGATCGAGGTGCTGTCCGCCACCACCGGCAAGGCGACCTCCTCGATCACCATCAGCCCCGAATTCTACCCGATGATCAAGCAGATGACCGAGGCCGGTGGGCAGGGCTCCCAATCCGAGCCATTCTGCGCCAAGGAAGGTGAAGAGCTGGTCGAGAACGACGACGGCAGCGGCACCTGCATCACCGTGAAGGAAGGCGATCTCGCCACCCTCACGGCCGATGGCGACGGCGCGCCCAGCGACGATGCCAGCTTCACCGAGGTCAGCCCCGGGGTCATCCGCGTCTCCTTCAAGACCGAGGACATGAAGTCTTCGGTCGCCGAGGGTGCTGGCGGATCGGCCGGCGGCGACGCCGAGACCGAGCAGGCCATGGCGATGATCAAGCCCTATTTCGAGGGCCACAATGTCTCCATCACCATCAAGGGCAAGAAGATCACCGAGACCAACATGACGGCATCGGGCGATGGCACCAGTGCCACCATGGAAATCCCGTTCCTCGAGCTGCTTGAAGGCAAGACCGACCTGCCCGACGAGCTCTACGCCGTCGTCGACACCAACTGAGTGCACCATGGCTGATCGGGTCGATATCGGTTTCGTCTGGCTCGATCATGGGCGGGGGCTCGAGCCCCCGCGCCAGCAGACCATCGGTGCCGCGGGGGTCGATCTCCTCGCGGCGCTTGCGCCCGACGAAGTGCAGAGCCTCGCCCCCGGTCAGCGCGCCCTCGTTCCCACCGGCCTCGCCTTGTCGATCCCCCCGGGCTACGAGGGCCAGGTCCGACCCCGCTCCGGCCTCGCGGCGAAGCACGGCGTCACCGTGCTCAACTCACCGGGCACCATCGACGCGGATTATCGCGGCGAGCTGAGGGTCATTCTAATCAATCTCGGCGACGTTCCGTTCGAGATCAGGCGCGGCGAGCGCATCGCGCAACTGGTCGTCGCCCCCGTCTCACAGGTCAATTTCGCGCTCAGGGAGAGCCTCGATGCGACTGAACGTGGTGCCCGCGGCTTCGGGTCGACTGGCCGCTAGCCTGCTCGTCCTCTGCGCCGCCCCGGCCATGGCCGGCGATGCCGCGAACTTCGACCCCATCGGCTTCTCCGCCGATGGCCGCTATTTCGCCTACGAGGAATACGGCATCCAGGACGGCTCGGGCTTCCCCTATGCCAATGTCTTCCTGGTCGACCTGCTTGCCGACAAATGGGTCGGTCGGCCCGTCCGCGTCCGCATCGACGACGAGTCGGCCGGTCTCCCCGCCGCACGGCGGCAGGCCATGGACCAGGCGCGCCCGGTGCTCGACGGCGCCGCCCTCGACACGCCGGTCTCGACATTACTGCTGAACGCCGACGGCGAAGTCGGCTCCGATGGTATGGAAGTGACTTTCGGCATGTTCGGCAACGGTCTCGACACCCCGCGCAACACCTTCACGCTCGGCGTCGAGACGTTCGCATCGACAAGCACTGAGCCCTGCGCGAGCTACGGCATGGAAGAGCCTGTCCAGGGGTTTGCCCTGGCTCTCTCCGATCAAGCCGGCAGCACCGCGGAAATCTACCGCGACCAGAGCGTTCCCGCCTCGCGCGGCTGCGTCTCGGACTACCGCATCCATGCCGTGCTCAGCCCCTATCCGCCTGGCATGGCCGCGTCTCCGATGGTGGCGGTGGTTTCCGTCTACAGCCTCGGCTTCGAGGGCCCCGATCGTCGCTTCGTGACCGTGCCGATCGCCCCGTGAGCCCGCTCGGCCCCGACGAGATCAAGCGCTACGCCCGCCACATCGTGCTGCGTGGCGTCGGTGGCGACGGCCAGCAGCGCCTCAAGGCAGCCCGCGTCCTCGTGGTCGGCGCCGGCGGCCTCGGCAGCCCCGCTATCGCCTATCTGGCTGCGGCGGGCGTCGGGACGCTCGGTGTCGTCGACCACGACACTGTGTCGATCTCCAATCTCCAGCGCCAGGTAATTCACCAGTCTGCCGGGGTCGGCCTGCCGAAGGCCGAGAGCGCCCGCGCCTTCGTCGCCGGCCTCAACGACCATGTCGCGTTCGTCTCTCACCCCGAGCGGATCACTGCGGACAATGCCTCGCGCCTGATGGCCGGCTACCACCTCGTCCTCGACGGCACCGACAATTTCGGCACCCGCGCCATCACTGCGGCTGCAGCCGAGGCAGCCCGCCTGACGCTCGTGTCAGGGGCAGTCTCGATGTTCGATGGACAGGTCACCGTATTCGCCCCCGATGGCCCCCGGTTCACCGACCTCTACCCCGACACCCCCGACGAAGCCGATCTCCCAGCCTGCGAAGTCGTCGGCGTCCTCGGAGCCGTCACTGGCGTCATCGGCACGCTCATGGCGATGGAAGCCATCAAGCTCATCACCGGCATCGGCGACCCCCTGATCGGCCGCCTCCTCCTCTACGACGGCCGCGCCGCCCGCTTCGACGAGATGCGCTACTGATTTCAGCGCAGGGCGTGCACCCGCACTTGCGCCTCGCCAACCTTGGCCGGGCGGATGAGAATTTCGACGTCCTGGTCGAGCGCCGTCAGGAAGGACATCAGTTTCTCCAGCGAGAAACCGTCAAGCCGATAGTTGACCAGGGCCGAGACCTTGGGCTGTGGCACTCCGAGCACGCCCGCCGCCTCGACCTGCTTCAGCCGACGCATCTTGAGGATGGCATTGATCTCCATGGCGAGCCGGGTCTTGGCCTGCCTTTCGGCAGCATCGGGCAGCCCGAGATCGGCGAACACATTGCCGGTGCCATAGGTAACGTCATCCGTCATTTCGTCGCCTCATAGTCCTGGCGCGCTCGCTTCAGGCGCTCCGCGACCAGTTGCACATCAACGGCAGCAGTGCGAATCCCGGCGGGACTCTTCTTCTGGAACGCGTGGAGGACGTAGATGACTTCCTCGAACCGTACCATGTAGATCGCCCGATAGGCGTTGCCGTCGTAGCTCTCGACAATCTCGAAGACACCTGCACCTTCGCCGTGCCAAGGCTTGGCACGAGGGTGCTTGCCGCCGAGTTGCGCCAATCCCAGCGCGTAGCCCATGTCGCTGACCACCGGCGGGGGAAAGTCGAGGAAGTCGCGCTTGGCCGCGCCCACCCAACGAAGCTCCCGCTCCGGTGACCCTGTCATCTACATATACCTGAAAAGGTATAACTGCAACCTCAAGCGTCCGGGTGCTTGAACACCAGCGTGGCGTTCGTCCCGCCGAACCCGAAACTGTTCGAGAGCGCAATGCCCACATCGACGTTGTCGCGCCGCTGCCGCAGGATCGGCATGTCGGCAAAGACCGGGTCGAGTTCCTCGATATTGGCGCTCTCGCACAGGAAGCGGTTCTGCATCATCAGGATCGAGTAGATCGATTCCTGCACGCCCGTGGCGCCCAGCGAGTGGCCGGTGAGCGACTTGGTCGCCGAGATCGGCGGGCAGTCCTCGCCGGTCCCGAAGACGCGGCGCACCGCCTCCATCTCCTTGAGGTCGCCGACCGGCGTCGAGGTGGCGTGCGGGTTGATGTAGTCGACCTTGCGGCCGCCCAGCGTTTCGAGCGCCATGCGCATGCAGCGCTCGGCGCCTTCGCCCGAGGGCGCCACCATGTCATAGCCGTCCGACGTCGCGCCATAGCCGACGATCTCGGCATAGATCGTGGCGCCGCGCGCCTTGGCGTGCTCCATCTCCTCGAGCACCAGCACGCCGGCGCCGCCCGCGATGACGAAGCCGTCGCGCTTCGCGTCATAGGCGCGCGAGGCCTTCTCCGGCGTCGCGTTGAAGTCCGAAGACATGGCGCCCATGGCGTCGAACAGGTCGCTCATCGTCCAGTCGAGATCCTCGTGGCCGCCGGCGAAGACCATGTCCTGCTTGCCCCACTGTATCAGCTCGTAGGCATTGCCGATGCAGTGCTTGGACGTCGCGCAGGCCGAGCTGATCGTGTAGTTCACGCCCTTGATGCCGAACGGCGTCGCCAGCGTCGCCGAGGCGGTCGAGCTCATTGCCTTGGGCACGGCCAGCGGCCCGATGCGCTTGGGGCCCCTTTCGCGGGTGATGTCGGCGGCTTCCACCACCGTGCGGGTCGAGGGACCGCCCGAGCCCATGATGATGCCGACGCGCGGATCCTGGTAGTCCGCCTCGCTGAGGCCGGCGTTCTTGATCGCCTCCTGCATGGCGATGTAGTTCCACGCCGCGCCCTTGCCCATGAAGCGGGTGGTGCGGCGGTCGAGCACCTCGAACGGATCGAGCGTCGGCGCGCCATGCACCTGGCAGCGGAAGTTCAGGTCCGCGTATTCCTGGGCGAACACGATGCCCGGCTTGGCCTCGCGCAGGCTCAGCAGCCCCTCGTCGAGGTTGTTGCCGATCGAGGAGACGATCCCCATTCCGGTTACGACGACACGTCTCATCTCAGGTTCCCCCGGCGCAGGTGGTCAGGTGAAGAGGCCGACGCGCAGGCCGGCCATTTCGTAGATAGTCTGGCCGTCAGCCTTCACCCAGCCGTCGGCGATGCCCAGCACGAGCTTGGATTTCATCACGCGCTTGATGTCGATGCCGTATTCCACCAGCTTCACATCATTGGTGATCTGCCCGGAAAACTTCACCTCGCCGCAGCCCAGCGCACGGCCCTTGCCGGGCGAACCGTCCCAGCAGAGGTAGAAGCCGAGCATCTGCCACACGGCGTCGACGCCGAGGCAGCCCGGCATCACCGGGTCGCCGATGAAGTGGCACTTGAAGAACCACAGGTCCGGGTTCACGTCGAGCTCGGCGCGGACCTGGCCCTTGCCGAAGGTGCCGCCATCGCGGTCGATCCGGGTGATGCGGTTGAACATCAGCATCGGCGGGGCAGGGAGCTGGGCATAACCCGGCCCGAACAGCTCCGCCTTGCCGCTCTGAATAAGCTCGTCGTAATCGTAAGCGTTCTTGCGCTCGACCATATAGGCGGCCTTCTCCGGATCGCGTGTTGGGGTGTGGTGTAGAGGGGGGGAGGGCAGGAATCAAGCGCGGCCAGCCCGCCGCGACGGAGCGCCGCTTGTATGAAGCGGTCACGAAAGCTATAAGTTCCGCTGATAATTCGGATTTCCGGCCGCAAGGACCCAATGCCCGACCGCAGCTTGATCGCCCGGCCCGTGCCGTCTCGCAGACCGTGCCTGACGGCAGTGCTTCGCATGGCCGGCCTTCGCCCGACCCGGCAACGCGTCGCGTTGGCCGAACTCCTGTTTGCCGGAGCGCATCGCCACGTCAGTGCGGAGCAACTGCACGCCGAGGCAACCGACGCAAACGTGAACGTCTCGCTGGCGACCATCTACAACAGCCTGCACCAGTTCCGCGAAGCGGGGCTGCTGCGGGAAGTGGCTGTCGATGCGTCCCGTTCCTATTTCGACACCGACACCTCGGACCATCACCACTTCTACCTCGAGGACGAGCAGCGGGTGGTCGACATTCCGGCATCGTCCATCGTGATCCAGAACCTGCCCGAGCCCCCCCAGGGCATGAACATCACACATGTCGACGTGGTGGTTCGGGTGCGGAAAACACGCGCCGACTGATTCCAGCAACTCGAAGTCGCACCGGTGCTTCGGTCCAGCGCGCCTTCGACACAATCCTTGCCCGGTTGCGCTTGCGTGCGGTCGCGACGGCACCCACATGCTTGTGCGTTGTCATTTCGCACTGCACAGGGATTTCGCCAATGTTGAAGCGTGCCGCCGCCATCGGTCTCGTTCTTGCCCTCACCGGCGCGCTGGCCGCGTGCGGCAACAACAACGCGACCAATGTGGGCAGTGTCGGGGTGGACTGGACGGGTAATGACATTGCCGTCGAGGCTATCGCCGACCCGGAGGTGCAGGGCGTCGTCTGCCACGTCGCCTACTTCAACCGTTCGCTCATCGACCGGCTCCAGCAGGGCAACTGGTTCGAGGATCCGTCCTATTCCGCAGTCGATTGCAGCGCCAGCGGCCCTATCACTGTCGGCGATATCAACCTCAAGGGCGGGGAAGAGATCTTCAAGCAGAATCGCTCGCTGATCTGGAAGAGCCTGCGTGTCTCCCGCATCTACGACGCGACCAACAACTCCCTCGTTTATCTGGCCCACGCCCGGGAACTGCAGCAGGGTTCGGGCAAGATGAGCCTCTCCGTGGTGCCGCTCAACGATTCGCAGGTAACCTGGACCAACGGTGCGCCGCAGGGTGCTGCAGGCGGTGTCTCTGCGGCCCAGTAGGCACAATTCGCTTCAAAGCCGCGCGGTCGTGGCAAGACCGAAGAAAACCCACGCGCGCGAAATGGCCCTGCTCCGTCAACGGGGCAGGGGAGGCGACGATGCCGGTGTGGTTCGAACCAGTGCAGAGCTATGCGGGAGCACTCTTTGCGTCAGTCGTGCTGATCGCGGTGATCTTCCTCATCGCCCGCGTCGGCAAGGTCAGCCAGGCCAGCGCGCTTGCGCTTGCGCTCGCCCCCATGGCGTTCGTCCTCGCTTTCGATATGGCGATCCTGCCTGCCTTCATGTAGCCGTCTCCGCTCGCTTTTTCGCACTGCTGCGCCCGCGAGGCAGGCTTTGTTTCCGCTGGACGGCAAAACACAAAAAGATTCCAACCCGCACCGTCGCTTCGGCGTCCCGGCCGTCGGATAGTGTCGGCCAACAAGCGGGGTACGCCCGCGAAAAGGAGTTCATCATGGCAATTCTCATTGGCGACACCGCTCCCGACTTCGAGGCCGAGACCACTGAAGGTCACATTCGCTTCCACGACTACATCGATGGCCAGTGGGCGGTGTTGTTCTCGCACCCGAAGAACTTCACCCCGGTCTGCACCACCGA
>JAEYYP010000272.1 GCA_023428425.1 Pseudomonadota bacterium | reverse complement strand
ACACTCGACACCAACCAGATTTACGACCACGCGCTCGAGGTGCTGAAGGAAAACGACCGGGGCAGCTACACCGTGCCCACCAAGGGGCTCTATCCATTTCAATGGAACTGGGATTCCTGCCTGACCGCGCTGGGCCAGTTTCACTACGACGAGGCGCGTGCCTGGACCGAGATCGAGACGCTGTTTGCCCATCAGTGGAACGACGGCATGGTTCCGCACATCGTCTTTCACGTCTACTCCGATGGCTATTTCCCCGGACCTGGCGTGTGGGACACCGGTCGTGCCACCCCGACTTCGGGTATCACCCAACCGCCGGTCGCCGGGTTCGCGGTGAAGCGACTGTTCGACCGGGCGACCGACAAGCCGGCCGCTGCCGCACGGGCCCGGGCGCTCCTGCCGAAGATCGACGCATGGCATCGCTGGTTCTATCAGATGCGCGACCCCGCCGGTGAAGGGCTCGTTGCCATCCTCCACCCGTGGGAATCGGGGCGTGACAACTCGATCGACTGGGACGAGGCGTTCGAGCGCGTGCCGACCGAAGGTATCGAGCCCTATGTGCGGCGCGACACACAGCACGCCGACCCCGCGCATCGTCCGACCAAGGCTCAGTATGACCGCTATCTCTGGCTGGTCCAGCAGTTCCGCTCGCTCGGCTGGGACAATTCCAGATTGCACGAGGCGTCGCCGTTCAAGGTTGTCGACCCCGGCTTCAACGCCATCCTGATCCGCTCGGCGACAGACCTTGCCCTCCTGGCGGACGAACTCGGTGAAACCGAGATCGCGCAGGCCAATCGTGCGCGTGCGCAGCGGGGGCTCGCGGCGCTCGAAAGCCTGTGGAGCGACAGGCATGGCCAGTATCTCTGTCAGGATCGAGTCACCGGCACCTTGATCGACAGCGCGTCGATCGGCGGTATCCTCCCGGTCTTCGCCGGTGTGCCCCCGGCGCGCGCGCACGAGGTTGCCCGCACCATCGAGCGCTGGGCCGAAAAGGTTCGCTTCATCGTCCCCTCGCACGACCCTTCCGATCCACGCTTCGAGCCCAAGCGCTACTGGCGCGCGCCAGCCTGGCTGGTGATGAACTACATGATCCAGGACGGACTGCGGACCGCCGGCGAGTCGGACGTGGCCAACCATATCGTTCGCTCGAGCCTCGACTTGATCACCCACTCCGGCTTCGCCGAATACTATGATCCACTGACGGGAGAGGCCTGTGGCGGTGGCCGCTTCACCTGGACCGCCGCCATGGTCATCGAGTTCCTGGAGGCAGCATGAAGCTGCTCGCGATCGGGGCGCATCCCGACGACCTGGAAATCTACATGTTCGGCACCCTGGCTGCGGCGATGGCTCGCGGCGATGCCGTCCAACTGGTCGTGGTAACGGATGGAGCAGGTGGCGGCACACTGCCGCCCGAGGAGCTTCGCCGCACCCGCAAGCTGGAGGCGCAGAACGCGGCGGGCCTGATCGGCGCCGATGTTACATTCCTCGACTTTCCCGACGGTGCGCTGGTCGCGGACGGGACGCTGGTCGAAGCGTTGCGACGACTGATCATTGGCGCCGAGGCCGACCTGATCCTCACACATGCGCCCAACGATTATCATGCCGATCATCGCGCACTGAGCGATGCCGTCCGTATCGCGGCGAACTTCGCTGCGCCAGTGCTCTGGGCCGATACCTTCATGGGCACCGGCTTTCTGCCGACGCATGTCGTCGATGTCTCGGCGCACTTCGAAACCAAGTGCACCGCGATCCGTGCCCACGCATCGCAGGATCCGGAGCGTTTCGTCGCATCGGCACGGCAGCTCAATGGCTTCCGCTCCGCTCAGGCAAACGCGCCTGCTGGCTACGCCGAAGCCTGGCGCTTCGAGCCCAGCTATCCCTTCGTCGACATCCGCGAACTGCTGCCGGCCCCGCCGCCCGTGCGTCCGGTCCACAACCGCCGGAGGGGGTAGTTCACCCGCGGGCTGCTCCCCGCAAGAGACGGCGAGTGCACGCGAAGAAACCCGTTCCGCCCTTCGGCTCGGTCGGAACAAGGCGTTTCCTGCAAGTCCGGACGATTGGATGGCGTTTCGTCGCTTTTCGACCGAGCCGACGCTATGACTTGCAGGATCATTCTGGAGTAATCGCATGCGCATCGCATCACTCGCCGCCGCGGCCTTTTTCATCTGCGCGGCCCCCTTCACCGTGCTGGCCGCTGATGTCACGCCGCTGGTGACCGCCGACTGGGTCAAGGCCAATGCCGGCAACGAGAATGTCGTTATCGTAGACATTCGCGACAAGGTGGCCGAGACCGACCTGGGCGACCTGCCCTATATCGCCAATGCCGTCGTCGCTCCCTACGGCAGCGCCGGCTGGCGCACCGAAGTCGATGGTGTGCCCGGCCAGATTCCCCCGGTCGAGCAGGTTGCCGCACTGATCGGCAGCCTCGGCATCGATGGTGACGACCATGTCGTGATCGTGCCGTGGGGCACGGATTCGTCGGAGTTCGGCGGCGCCACTCGCGTGTACTGGACCTTCAAGTACCTCGGTCACGACGCCGTCTCCATCCTCGATGGCGGCTGGCGCCAGTACGACGCCGTCGGCGGCGAGCGTGTCGCGACTGCCGTGACCCCCGTTGCCGCCGAGTTCCCCTACACCGTGCGTGACGAGCTGCGTGCCACCACCGATGACGTGATCGCCGCGCTCGCCGACGGCACGAAGCTGGTCGACGGCCGGCCGGAGGAGCAGTTCCTCGGCCAGTCCAAGAGCCCGGTCGTGCGCATCGAGGGCACGATCCCGGGTGCGCGGAACCTGCCGCACTCCAAGTTCTACAGCGCCGATTACGCAAGCTTCGCTCAGCCCGAGACCGTTGCGGCGCTGGCCGAGAGCGTGGGCCTTGGCAGCGACGAGAAGAACATCGTCTTCTGCAACACCGGGCACTGGGCCTCGATCGCTTGGTTCGCCCTGCACGAAGTCGGTGGCAACCAGAACACCGCCATGTATGACGGCTCGATGGCCGAATGGGCCGCTGACCCGAGCCGCGCTATCCAGTAAGGATCGCCTACCGGGTTTACCCTTGCGCGCCCCGGATGCAACCATCCGGGG
>JAEYYP010000236.1 GCA_023428425.1 Pseudomonadota bacterium | reverse complement strand
CCCGGTCTCGTGGGCTCGGAGATGGGTATAAGTCACTGGATTGCGCCCGGGGTCCTGCACGACAGGGTAGAACTGGAACTGCCGCTGATCCTCGCGAAGGCAAGCTGATGGCCGATATTCTCTCTCTTTCGAAAGCCCGAAAGGCCAAGGCTCGCGTTGCCAAGGAGCAGGCGGCGGCTGAGAACCGGGTGAAGTTCGGGCGGACGAAGGCCGAGAAGGAGCGGGAGGCGGCGCTTCAGGAGATCTCGCAGAAGCGACTGGACGACCTCAAGCGTGAGGAATAGGGCAGGGGGATTGCCCCACGCATCCGGAGTTGCTGACGTGACGACGCTTTACGACTTTTCCGCCCGCCGGATCGACGGAACCGACCAGCCGATGTCTGCCTATCGCGGCAAGGCGGTGCTGGTGGTGAATGTAGCCAGCAAGTGCGGTTTCACCCCGCAATATGCAGGGCTCGAGAAGCTCTGGCAGGACTACCGCGACAAGGGACTGGTCGTGCTGGGCTTCCCCTGCAACCAGTTCGGTGAGCAGGAGCCGGGCACCGAGACCGAGATAGCCGCCTTCTGCGACCTCAACTACAACGTCAGCTTTCCGATGTTCGCCAAGGTGGTGGTGAATGGGCGCGGAGCGCACCCGCTCTACCAGTGGCTGAAGCGCAGGGCGCCGGGCCTGCTCGGGCTTCAGGCGGTGAAGTGGAATTTCACGAAGTTCCTGATCGGCCCGGACGGCGAGAAGGTCACGCGGTTCGGCAGCGAAGTCGAGCCGTCGACCCTTGCCCAGCCGATTGAAGCGATGCTGGCGACGGCACCGGCGGCGGCCTGATCAGATGTCGACAAACTCGCGGTGGATGGCATCGAAGGCCGGAGCCACCGTGAGGAAGATATCGACAAGTGCCGGATCGAACTGTTTGCCCCGTTCGGCTGCGATGATGCCCACGGCCTCGTCGTGCGCGATCGGCTGCTTGTAGCAGCGCTTGGAGACCAGCGCGTCATAGACGTCCGCGATGGCCATCAGGCGTCCCGCGAGCGGGATCTCGGTGCCGGAGATGCCCCGCGGGTAGCCCTTGCCGTCCCAGCGCTCGTGGTGCGTCCAGGCGATCTCCCGGGCTAGCTTGAGGAATTCGCTGGGGCCGAGCTTCTTTTCGGCTGCCTCGATGGCCAGGCGACCCTTCTCCGCGTGGGTCTGCATCACGGCGTACTCGTCGGCATCCAGCTTGCCGGGCTTGAGCAGAATCCTGTCGGGGATGCCGATCTTGCCGACATCGTGCAGCGGCGCGCATTTGAACAGCAGCTCGATCGACCTCTCGTCGAGTTCCGCCGGGAAGTACGGCCGGACGGCCTCCGCCAGGTGACGCACATAGTGCTGCGTACGATGGATGTGGTTGCCGGTTTCGTTGTCGCGAACCTCGGCCAGCGAGGCCATGGCGAAGATGATGGCATCCTTGGCGCGAACCGCATCCTCCTTGGCCCGGATCAACTCGGCGATGAGGGCCACGTTCGTCATCGCCACGGCAGCGCTGTTGGCGACGCGCTGCAGAATTGCGACGTCGGCGGCGCTGGGCAGGTGGCGACGGGCCCAGTAGGCGCCGATGGCTGCAACGGGGTCGTCGAGACGGACCGGCACCATGGCGAGGCTGCGCACGAAGGTGGGGCGGTAGGCGGCATGCGGGATACGATCGTCGGCGTAGATATCTTCGATGGTGACCACCGCGCGGTTCATCATCGCCCAGCCCGAGATGCAGGTTTCTGCCGGGAAGCGCTGGCCCTTCCAGAGCGGGGTGATGGCATCCTCCTCGGCGTAGAAACACTGGTCGCCGTCGCGCAGCACGAAGGTGATGCCGTCGGCCCCGACGAGGGCGCGGACCCGCGACCTGACGATGGACATGATTTCATCGATCCCGCGCGTCATGGAAAGGGCCAGGACGAGCTCGTCGACCGACCCGGTGTCGTCGCGTGTTTCGATTGCTGCCAGTGCTGCCATGATTTCAATGTGCCAGATAATATACTGACGATACTGATGTCAAAAGCATTGAATTGTCGTGAATAATCACGGTGGCGACTACTTATGCGCCGAGGTGCCGTCGCAAAGCTTCGACCAGTGGACGCTGACCAAGATGCAGGCGGATATTGGCCTCCGGGAGACTGAACCAGCACGCGCGGTCGACTTCGGGGAAGCTCTGCAGGCGGCCGGAGCGGGGCGGCCATTCCATCTCGAAACTGTTGGTGGCGAGGGTGGACGGGTCGAAATCGCCCTCGAGAGCGTAGGCTAGCAATCGCTTGCCGCTCGAGAGTTTCAGGTCCGCCATTCTTGCCAGCGAACCCGCCAGCACCGTTCCCACCTCTTCGGCGAACTCGCGGCGCGCGGCGGCCTCAGGATCCTCGCCGGGATTGATGAGACCCTTGGGGATGGACCAGGCCGCCTCGTCCCTCCTGGCCCACAGGGGGCCGCCCGGGTGGACGAGCAGCACCTCGGTGCCGGCGGCGCTGCTGCGATGAAGCATGATCCCGGCGGAGATCTGGGGCATGCGCGGATGCTAGGCCGGAGGACTCGTCGCGGCAAGGTGGCAGCGACGATCTGGCGGATGCCACGCACCCGCCGCCGCGCTAGGGTCAGGCTGATCGAGTCTGGGTTGGTTTGGGGCTGGTGATGGCGGACGTTCTGGTGCTGGGGGCGGGCATCGTGGGGGTGAGCATCGCCATCCACCTCGCGAAGCGCGGCCGCGCCGTGGTGCTGGTCGATCGCCGGGATGCGGGCGAGGAGACGAGTTACGGCAATGCCGGGCTCATCCAGCGCGAGGGCGTGGCGCCCTACACCTTCCCGCAGGATATCGGCGAGATCCTGCGCTACGGGCTCAACGACCGCATCGACATGCACTACCACCCGACGGCCTTGCCCGCCGTCGCGCCGTTCCTGTTACGCTACTGGCGGGCCTCGCGGCCGGGGACTTACCAGCACATCAAGCGACAGTACGAACCGCTGATCCGGCACTGCCTGAGCGAGCATGGCGCGCTGATCGACGAGGCCGGTGCATCGGCGCTGATCGAGAAGAAGGGCTGGTATCGCGTGTTCCGCACCGCGCAGAAGCGCGACGCGCAATTCACCGAGGCGCGGAAGCTCGCCGAGGAGTTCGGCGTCGCCCATGCCGAACTGGACGGCGGCGCGATGGCGGAACGCGAGCCGGGACTCGGGGATGTGATCGTCGGAGCGCTGCACTGGACTGACCCGTGGAACATCCGCGACCCCGGTGCGCTGGTGAAGGCCTATCGCGCGCTGTTCGAGCGGTTGGGCGGCACGGTGGTGCGTGCCGACGCAGTGGAACTGAGCCGAAAGGGCGCGGGTTGGGCGCTGCCCGGCGGTATCGAGGCAGCCAAGGCGGTGGTGGCCCTCGGCCCCTGGGCCGGCGACCTGACGCGCCGGCTCGGCTACAACCTGCCGCTGGGGGTGAAGCGCGGCTACCATATGCACTACGGTCAGGCCGGTAACCGACCGCTGACCAACTGGGTGCAGGACGCCGAGCGCGGCTACATGCTGGCCCCGATGGCGATGGGAGTGCGGCTGACCACCGGCGCGGAGTTCGGGCTGCGCGATGCGCCTTCGACCCCCGTGCAGCTCAACAGGGCTGAGGCGGCGGCCCGCGAGGTGCTGCCCGGCCTCGGGGCGAGGCTGGAGAAGACGCCGTGGCGCGGGGCGCGGCCGTGTACGCCGGACATGATGCCGGTGATCGGGCGGGCGCCACGGGACGGGGGGCTGTGGTTCGCCTTCGGACACGCGCACCACGGCATGACACTCGGCCCGGTCACCGGCCGGCTTGTCGCGGAGATGATGAGCGGCGAAACTCCCTTCATCGACCCGACTCCCTACCGGGCCGAGCGGTTTCTGCGCTGAAGCGAGGAGGGCCGGGTGCAACTGGAGTTCGAAGCGGTCGTGATCGAATGGCGTGGCCCGGCGCCGTTCTTCTACGCGAGGCTGCCGCCCGACGCCGCGGCGGAGATTACGCGCGTCAAGAAGCTGGTCACCTACGGCTGGGGCGCGATCCCGGTGCATGCGGAGATAGATGGTGTGCGCTTCACCACATCGCTGTTTCCACGGGAGGGCACCTACCTGCTGCCACTGAAGGACACGGTGCGGCGCCAGATCGGTGCGACGGTCGGCGACGTCGTGACGGTTGTGATGCAGGTTGGCCGGGCACCGAAGGAGCCCGACCTCTGAGGATCACTCCGCGGTCGCCCAGCCACCGACGGAACTATACTCGCCACGT
Organism: Pseudomonadota bacterium; assembly: GCA_023428425.1. Classification (GTDB taxonomy): domain Bacteria; phylum Pseudomonadota; class Alphaproteobacteria; order Rhizobiales; family Devosiaceae; genus Devosia_A. The sequence goes on along the minus strand of JAEYYP010000236.1, from coordinate 12,282 downwards.
TCGTGGATGACGTTCGCGCGGCCGACCAACAGGTCGTCGATCCGGCCGATGGTCGAGGTGTCCTTGCCGACATAAGGCATGGTGTGAAGAATGTACCGCATGGCGTTGAGCCGGGCGCGCTTCTTGTCATCGGACTTGATCACGGTCCATGGCGAGTCCGCGGTGTCGGTATGGAAGAACATCGCTTCCTTGGCGGCCGTGTAGTCATCCCACTTGTCGAGCGACGCGAGATCGATCGGCGAGAGCTTCCACTGTTTCAGCGGATGGACGCGGCGCTCCTTGAAGCGACGGGCCTGTTCCTCCCGGCTGACCGAGAACCAGAATTTCACCAGATGCACGCCGCTGCGGACCAGGTTGCGCTCGAACTCCGGCACCTGGCGGAGGAACTCCCTATACTCCTCGTCCGAGCAGAAGCCCATGACACGCTCGACGCCCGCACGGTTGTACCAACTGCGGTCGAACAGCACGATCTCGCCCATGGTCGGAAGGTGCTGGACATAGCGCTGGAAGTACCATTGGCCGCGTTCGACTTCGCTTGGCTTCTCCAGCGCGACAACCCGGGCGCCACGCGGGTTCAGGTGTTCCGTGAAGCGTTTGATGGCGCCACCCTTGCCGGCAGCGTCTCGTCCCTCGAAGAGGATGATGATGCGTTGGCGGGATTCCTTCACCCACGACTGCAGCTTCAGCATTTCGGTCTGCAGCGCGAATTTCTCGCGCTCGTAGTCGCGGCGGAGCATCTTGTAGCGATAGGGATAGCCGCCGGCCCGCCAGTCCTCGGCCAGTTCATCGGAGCTCCGACGGAGCTTGCCCTGCGGTTTCGGCAGGCCGAGGGCATGCCGCATGCGGCTGGCGTCGTCCGGCGACGCACCCTCGATGATCGCCTGGACCCCCTCGGCCACCGACAGATCGGTTGCGCCGGAGAGGTTCCTGAGTGCCGCGAGCTCCGCCTCCTGCGCCGCAACCGAACGCTCGTCGGCAAGGCTCGTCTGCGCGGCGGGCGGCAGGGTGTGGTCTTCGTCAGGCGTTGGTGTCACACCGGTCTCCTCCAGAAACGATGGATAGGTTTCAACTGGCGGCGGCGAGGGCGGACGCTATTGCGTCCTTGATAGCGAGACGCTGGCGGCGCAGCGACTGTTCAGACTCGTCGGAGATTGCGTCGAGACGGGTCTCGGCCCGGTGGACGCGGTCGTTGACCTCGTCGTAGTCGCGCAGCAGCTTGGCGAACTTCGGGTCCTTCGCCTTGAGTGCGTGAATGGCATCGAGGCTGCCGGGGAACTCTTCTCCGAGCGTGTGAGGGGTGTTGGACATTGAACGCTTTCCTTGGCTTCTTGCCGGGAAAGCATGGGCCGCGACCGAGCCGACGATCTTGACCTTGATCAAGCCGGGCGAGGGCGATGCGGCGCTACCGCAGTGTCTCTCGCATTTCCGGTGCCACCTGAAGCAGGCGGGGCCAGTCAACCCTTGCACCGTGCAACGGCAGCACGAACTCGCGGCTGCCGTGACGGAAGCGGACCGAGGGCCAGGTGCGGGTTCGCCGCCATTCAGTGGCTTCGCTGAGCGGGATATCAACAATCCTGCCGTTGCCGAAGGGGCTGAGCATTTCGGCCCTGAGCGTTGCTCCATCCAGCGTGAGAGTCGCGATATTGCGGCGACCGAGGAGGGTAATCAGCAGCAGGGCGAAGCCTATGGCTACAATTGCGAGGCCGCCGCAGATCAACAGCGTCAGCCACAACTCGGCGCCCTGAAAGAGGAGAAGTACTGCCGCGAGAACGAAGGCGAGGGCCATGAAGCCCCAGTTCGTCGCCCCCATGCGGTTCTGAGACAACACCACCGGCTCGGCCATCTCCACCCCCACACCCATCCGATATTTGCCACATGGTGGCGCGTTGACAATAGCTCGCGCGCCTCCTTACCTGTGATCTGGGCGTCTCGGCGCCCGGTGATTTCGAACGTCTTGAGGGAGACAGTCATTCGTACGCTCATTTCCGCCGCCGCTCTCGTGTTGCTTGCAACCCCCGCCATGGCCCAGGGATATGTCGACAGCTGGCGGTGCAAGCTGAATGACAACATTCCGCTCGGCACGCTCAGCATCGCAGCTGACGGCAGCTACGAGATGGTAGTGGCTGCCAACTCGTTGTGGGCGCGTAAAGATGGCGATCCGGGCAACGGGACGGGCCAACTGGCCATCGACGGCCACGTACTGACGCCGGTCTCCGGTCCCTTGCTTGACGTCTATGAGGTGGTCGGCGGCTACAGGGACGAACACCGGCGCTACATCGGCTGGGGCAACAACTCCGTTGGACTGGGCCTGTTCGCCTGCTGGCCCGCCAGCGAAATCAACTGACCGAGCGGGCAACCGGCTTGCAGGCCGTTAGCTAAGGCGCGAAGCGGAGGCTGGGCAGGATGGTGGAATAGGCGAGAAGCGCCTCCCCATCCGGCTGTCCCACCACGCAAAGCTCCCCGGCCGCACTCAGCGAGCAGGTGCCGTTCCCTTCGGACCAGCGGATCGGGTTGAGGACGATGGTGCGCTCTCCGCCGGCATCCGTGAAGGCGACGGTCGGGCGCTCCGACCGCACCCCAGCCGCTGTCTCGTAGAAGAACGGTGCCTCGGCTCGCCATCCCGCGGGTAAAGTGAACGACAGGCCGGTGGGGTCGTCGTGGGCACAGGGATCGGCGGAGTCGCAGACATAGTCGGCCGGCGCCGGAGCTTCCGCGATCTGGTCTTCACCGGCCGGGCTGAGTGTCGGCGAGTAGGGGATGACGAAGGCGTTCGGTCCCTCCGGGGTGATGCGAACCCGGCCGGCGTAGACGGTATCCCCCGCTTCGCCGAGCACGTCGTACTCTCCGGGAAGGAAAAGCTCGGTGACGGGGCCGGCAATCCCCTCCTGCATGGCCCAAGCTTCGGGCGGCAGGTCCTGACCCTCCACGGGAACGGCCGACCAGGTCACCGCGAGCTCGAGCCCGCCATCATCGACGCTGAAGGTTGCTTCCACCGGCTGCCCGGCGGGCGTCTCGTCGCTGTCGGCAACGTCCCCACCTACCGTGACCTGAACGGTGTGGATCACCCGGCGATCGAGCTCGCGGCCGAGCACATAGCGGAGCTCGTAGCGCCCCGGCTCGGCGGGCGCGGTCAGCGTTCCGGCACCCTCCGGCGGGTCGCCATCCTCGATGGTGTCGTTGACATAGAAGTAGGAGAGTTCGCCCGACAGTTCCGTGTAACCGACCGGCACAATATCGACCCAGTCGCTCTCCCCGGCCGGGCCCGCCCAGAGCACCGTGAACTCGCTGCGCGGAACGATCGGTTCGGGCACGCTGAGAGTGGCCGCGATGCCGGTGGCCCCGATTGCCACGTACGGGCGGGTGAGACCGATGACGCCTTCCTTCATGCCGGACGCCCAGTCTTCACCCTCCGGCTGGAAACTCGCGGTGAACTCGGTGGCGGGGCTGTAGAGGAAGCAGCGCGCATGGTCGACAAAGTAGCTGCCCTGTGGCTCGTAGCGCCACGAGCCACACGCACCGTCGGCTGTGCACAGCGCCTGGCATTGCGCGATGGTGCCATCCTCGGCAAAGGCTGGTTCGACCGGAGACGCAACCGGCTCGCCGAAACTGCGGCCGGTCGGCACCAAGGCGACGTCAGCCATCATGGCTTCGCCGGGGAAATGCCGGCTCTTCGGCAGCGGCTCGGCTTCCGGCGCGGCCGCGACATCGCCACCGACGGCAGCTCCAAGGGCCTCGGCGAGGCCATCGGCATCAATGGCCTGGATGTAGCGCCCGCCGGTGTTCTCCGCGATGCAGGCGACCTGCCGGCCATCATCCTCGGTGAGGCCGAAGCCGATGACGTGGGCCGTGAAATCGACACCCGCGGCCTCGAGTTCAGTTGCGACGGCGCATGGATCGGCCGAGCAAGTCTCGATACCGTCGGTGACGAGCACGATGGTCGCCGGTGCCTCGGTGAAGCGCAGGGCTTCAGCGGCCTGCCGCACTGCCTCGGTGATCGGAGTCTTGCCCTGGAAACGCATGGCGTCGACCGCATCGGCGATGGCGTCGGCGCTGCCGGGGCCGGGCGCCACGATCACCTCGATGTCGGCACAGTCGCCGCGGGCGCGATGCCCGTAAGCCATCAGGCCGAGGCTTTGCTGGTCGGGAATGCCGGCGAGGACACTGGCGGCCGTCTCTCGCGCGATCTCGAGCTTGGGCCGTCCGTCGATCCGCCCCCACATAGAGCCCGACCCATCCATGACGATCATCGTGGTTGCCGGCTGCGCCATGACCGGCGCCGCGAGCAGGGCAAGAATGATGGCGAGTACGACTGCGACGGCCCTCATGCGACGTTCTCCCGAATCTGGTGGGCGGCAGACTACAGGCAGCGGCGCGCGCAATCTCGGGTCGGGCGGAACTACGGCCGGGGTGAAACGGAACTAGGGTCGGCCGAAAGCAAGCCGGCGAACGTCACTGGGCGTTGCGTTGAACAGTCGCTTGAAGCGGGTATTGAAAGCCGAGAGGTCGCCGAAGCCCACGGCCAGTGCGATGGCGTGGATCGAGAGGTTCCGGTGGCTGGGGTCGCCGAGAAGGCGATGCGCCGCGAGCAGGCGGCGATTGGCGACGAAGTCGCGGAACGAAGTGTGCTCCGCTGCGAAAAGGGCGCGAACATAGCGCTCCGAGATCTCATGGCGGCGAGCGATCCAGCCGATGCTGAGGTCCTCGCTGTGGAGGTGCTGCTCGACGTCCGCCTTGATGGCGGCAAGGCGAGCCGCCCGCAGGCCGCCGGTCTCGGAGCGCCGCCTCTCGTCCCCGTCGGCCTCGAGCGCAATCAGCGCGAGGTCGCGGACATGGCCGGCGTAGAGTGCCCGGTCGGTTGCCGGGAGGTTCGGCAGTTCCGCATGCAGCGAGCGGGCATAGGCGAGCAGCATGCGCCACTGCGGCGTGAGGGTCGCGCCATCGCGCAGCGAGCGGTTGAGGCCGATGGTGCCGGCGCGCAGTTCGCTGCGGGGCAGCGAGATGTAGAATACGTGGCTCTCCGGTTCGGTGAACTCGGCGATGCCTGGGACTTCGGTCGGGTCGAGATAGATCTGGCCGGGACGGCACGCGATCGCCTCGCCCCCCTGCTGGCGGATGACGAAGCCACCGGCGAGGGGGATGTGCACAAGCACGTTGTCACCCGTCGCCGCGGCCAGTCCCTGATCGCGCTCGGTGATGCATGAGGAGTGATGGGTGCTGGCCATGACCGCGCCTGGCAGCACCCCGATGACGGTTTCGGAGCGATACTCGGCATCGGCGCGGGGGCTGATGTGCAGCCCGCAGATGTTGGCCGCCACGCTCTGGAACTCGGCCACCCGGTGCCGCTCATCGAAATCGGCGCTGCGTATGGCGATAACGGTCATGTCCCCTCCCGCGTCGGCTCGGGCAGCAGACCCTATCGGGGCCGCGAGAGCAATGCCTCGGAAACCCTAGTGTCGGGGCGGCGAGCATGAGCAGATGGCAACGGCGATTGTCGGGCGCTGGTGGAGACCGTTCCAGCGCCCTGTATCTCAGCGTTCGAGGCGGGCGAGGAGGCTGGATGTGTCCCAGCGATTGCCGCCCATCGACTGCACCTCGGCATAGAACTGGTCGACCAGTGCTGTCAGGGGGAGCTTGGCGCCATTGCTGCGGCCCTCCTCGAGCACGATGCCCAGGTCCTTGCGCATCCAGTCCACGGCAAAGCCGAAGTCGAACTTGCCGGCGTTCATGGTCTTGTAGCGGTTCTCCATCTGCCAGGACTGCGCTGCGCCCTTCGAGATGACGTCGATCACCGCCTCGATATCCATGCCCGACTGCTTGCCGAAGTGGATTGCCTCGGCGAGGCCCTGCACCACGCCGGCAATGCAGATCTGGTTCATCATCTTGGCCAGCTGGCCGGCCCCGGGCTCTCCCAGCAGACGCGCGGCCTTGGCAAAGCTCATGATGGTCGGCTGTGCGGCATCGAACACGGACTGCTCGCCACCCACCATGACCGTGAGTTGGCCATTTTCTGCTCCCGCCTGCCCACCAGACACCGGTGCGTCGAGGAATCCGAAGCCGGCTGCAGTGGCTGCAGAGTGGAGCTCACGTGCGATGCCCGCCGATGCCGTAGTGTGGTCGACGAAGATGGAGCCCTTGCTCATGCCCTTGAAGGCGCCGCTCTCGCCCATCGTCACCTCGCGGAGGTCGTTGTCGTTGCCGACGCAGGCGAAGACGATGTCCTGGTTCCGGGCAGCGTCGAGAGGGGTCACGGCGAGGCGTCCGCCATGTTCGGACACCCACTTTTCCGCCTTGGCGGTGGTGCGGTTGTAGACGGTCACGTCGTGGCCCTTGGCCTTCAGGTGGCGCGCCATCGGGTAGCCCATCACACCGAGTCCGAGGAATGCTGCTTTGACCATTTGTTCGTCCTTCTTCTTTGAACCAGGCGCCGGGCCGTTTCGCATCGCCGTCACATCGATAGTGTAGCGGCTACTGAGCAAAACCCAAGCGGCGCAGCAGCCTCGGGTAGAGCTGATCGATCAGGGGCGCTGCTGCCGGGGCAGTGGTTCGCTTGCAACGCGGAAATGTGGAATGCATACATTCGTCTGACGGCCCTCGAGAGAGCCGAATAACCAGCAGCTTGATTCGAGGCGATTGATGACGTTCAGCGGCGTATTTCCGGCGGCTACCACCAAGATGACGGCGAGCGGCGAGCTCGACCTCAAGTCGATGCAGCACAGCATCGACCGGCTGGTGAAGAGCGGTGTCAGCGGCGTCATCGTGCTGCCGATGCTTGGCGAGAACGCCGCGCTGACCCAGGCCGAAAGGGACATGGTCGTGCCGGCCGCGAAAGAGGCGGTCGGCGGTCGCGTGCCGCTGCTGTCGGGGCTGGCCGAACTGTCGACTGCGGATGCGATCGCGGCGGCGAAGAACTACCGCAAGCTCGGGGCCGAGGGACTTATGGTGTTCCCCAGCCTGGCCTATCGGACCGACCGGCGCGAGACCATCGAGTGGTACAAGGCGGTGGCGACGGGCGGGTTGCCGATCATGATCTACAACAACCCCATTGCCTACAAGGTCGATGTCGACGTGGCGACGCTGGAGGGGCTGGCCGGGGTGCCGGAGATCGTGGCGGTGAAGGAGGAGACCGGGGACGTCCGTCGCGTCACGGACCTGTTCAACGCGTTCGGCGACCGTTTCGACATCTTCTGCGGCGTCGATGATCTGATCCTCGAGAGCCTCGCCCTGGGCGTGGTCGGCTGGGTGTCGGGCATCACCAATGCCTGGCCGACAGAGTGCGTGAAGCTGTTCAACGCGGCGAAGGCCGGGGACTTCAAGGCTGCGCTGCCGCTCTACCGGCTGCTGACGCCGGCATTCCACCTCGATACCGATGTGAAGCTGGTGCAGTACATCAAGCTGGCGGAGCACCTCGTGTATGGGGCGCCCGAGTTCGTGCGGCCGCCGCGGCTGTCGATCGAGGGCGAGGAGAGGGTGCGCGTCGAGGCGGTGATCCGGAAGACGATCACGGAACTGGCGAAGCTCTGAGGCACTCTTGGCCCCCTGACCAGCGTATCCATGCGTTAGCCGAGGCCATGACGCGATGACTGATGCACCGACCGGCAACCAGGAGATCCGGCCCGCCAGAGGTTCGGCCGGAGAGGTTTTCCTGGCTTTTCTCAAGCTTGGGCTGACCTCCTTCGGCGGCCCGATCGCGCATCTGGGCTACTTTCGCGACGAGCTGGTCGTGCGCCGCAAATGGATCGACGAGGCGGGTTATGCCGACCTCGTCGCCCTCTGCCAGTTTCTGCCAGGGCCAGCCTCGAGCCAGGTCGGCTTCTCGCTGGGCCTGTTGCGCGGCGGGCCGCTTGGCGCGCTGGCTGCCTGGGCGGCGTTCACGTTGCCTTCGGCGCTGCTGCTCGTGCTTTTCGCCTTCGGCCCGAGCTGGTTCGGCGAAGGCATCGGCTCCGGCATCCTGCACGGGCTGAAGCTTGTCGCAGTTGCGGTGGTGGCGCAAGCCGTGTGGGGTATGGCCAAGGCCCTCACCCCCGACCGCGAGCGCGCCGGCATCGCGCTGCTGGCCGTGTTCCTCGTGGTGTTCGTCGGAGGCTCGATCGGCCAGGTTTCCGCCATTGCGGTCGGCGGCCTGCTGGGGCTGTGGCTCTGCCGCGGGTTGCCGGTGACCCAGATGGGGCACCTCGTGTTCGGCGTACCGAGGCGCGTCGGCTGGCTCGCGCTGCTGCTGTTCGGCGTGCTGCTCATCGGATTGCCGATCCTCGAGGGCGTCGCTTCGCTGCAGTCGATCTCCCTCTTCGACGCCTTCTATCGCGCCGGCGCGCTGGTGTTCGGAGGCGGCCACGTGGTCCTGCCGCTGCTGGAGACCGAGGTGGTCCGGCCTGGGTGGGTCCCTGCCGATACCTTCCTGGCCGGCTATGGGGCGGCGCAGGCGGTGCCCGGGCCGCTATTCACCTTCGCCGCCTATCTCGGCGCGGTGATGGGGCCCGCGCCATCCGGATTGCTGGGCGCGACGATTGCGCTGGTCGCGGTTTTCCTGCCGGGACTGCTGCTGGTGGTCGGCGCACTGCCGTTCTGGGACGCCTTCCGCACTAAGCCGCTGGCCCAGGCGGCGATGCGCGGCGCCAACGCGGCCGTCGTCGGCGTGCTGGGAGCGGCGCTTTACAGCCCGGTCTGGACCAGCGCGATCCTCAGTCCGGCGGACTTTGCCCTCGCACTCACGGGGTTCCTGCTGCTGACGCTGTGGCGAGCACCGCCCTGGATCGTCGTTGTCGCGCTCGCAGCCGGAGGTGCGCTGCTGACGATCCTGTAGGCCCAGCTTGAATCGGCGCCGCGCTGCACCGTGGCGCAGCGCGGTTGCGCTAGGGGCAGGGCTCCACGACCAAGGACGTGCGGTAGCGCGGCGCGGTCGCGGCCGGCGCGGGTTGCGGTGGTGGGTGATGGAGCTAGGCGGCAGCGCGGGAGGCGGCCGGCATGTCGACGTCGATCACGACGGCACCAACCTTGTGACGCCCTGCAACGCGCCGGTAGGCGTCGACGATGTTCGCCAGCGGCTCGATGCTGTCGATCACCGGGCGGACCACGCCGCGGGCCGCAAGGTCGGCGAGGATTTCGAGGTCGGCGGCAGTGTCGCCGTTGACGCCGATAACGATCCTGCGGCCCTGCCGGCCGGAACGCATCGAGGCCAGGATTTCGGGCACTCCGAACTCCGGCGGCACGAACCTGCCGCCGGGGGCGAGTAGGCTGGCCACCTGCCGGAAGCTCGACACGCCGGCGGTATCAAGGATGACGTCATGGGTCTCGCCACTGCGGGTGAAATCGGCCCGTTTGTAGTCGATGACGCGATCTGCCCCGAGCGACTTCACGAACGCGACGTTGCCGGTGCTCGTCAGCCCGGTAACCTCGGCGCCGAGATGCTCGGCGATCTGCACGGCGAAGACGCCGACGCCACCCGATGCGCCCGTGACCAGCACCTTCTGGCCGGGCTGGACCTTGGCGAAGTCGCGAAGGAAGACCAGGGCCGTCAGTCCGCCAAAGGGCATGGCCGCCGCCTCGTCGTAGCCCAGGGCGGCGGGCTTGGCGATGATGGTCTTCTCGTCGGGGACAGCGACATACTCGGCGTGTGCCCCGGCCCCGACGACGCCGAACACCTCGTCGCCCAGCCGGAAGCGGGTGACCGATGCGCCGATCGCCACGACGCGGCCTGAGAAGCTTCCGCCCTGGATCGGGTTGCGGGGCCGGAAGAAGCCGAAGATCATCCGGGCTACAATCTGTAGCGTGCCGCGGGCATTCATTTCGACCATCCGCCAGGCTCCGGTCGAAACCGAGGTGGCGTAGACCTTCACGAGGACCTCATTTTCCCTGATCTCGGGGCGCGCGACGTCCTCGATGCGCACGACTTCGTCGGCCGGTCCGTATACGGTGTTGACTGCGGCTTTCATGACGTCTGTTTCTTCGTTCTGCGCTTGCTGCTTGTTGACAGCGGCGTTCTAGGCGTTGCGCGTGCCATAGGAAATTGACTGGATTTCTTCTTTTGATATGCGTTTTCGCATGGATTGGCGCAGTGTCAGATTTGACTGGAACCGGGCGCGGGCGTTTCTCGTCACCGCGGAGGAGGGCTCGCTCTCGGCGGCGGCGCGGGCGCTCGGCATGACCCAGCCGACGCTGGGGCGTCAGGTCGATGCGCTGGAAGAAGAGCTCGGCGTCGTGCTGTTCGAGCGGGCCGGGCGTGGGCTGGTGCTCACGCCGTCCGGGCTCGAACTGCTCGACCAGGTCCGTCGCATGGGCGAGGCGGCGAGCGGCGTGTCGCTCACCGCGTCGGGGCAGGCGCAGACCATCGCCGGCAATATCCGCATCAGCGCCAGCGAGATCGAGGCGCTGACACTGCTGCCGCCGATCATCGCAAGGTTGCGGCGGGAAGCGCCGGGCATCGAGGTCGAAGTCGTCGGATCCAACGTCGCGGCCGACTTGAGGCGACGCGAGGCGGACATCGCCATTCGCAGTTTTCGTCCGACCGAGCCGGAGCTGATCGCCAAGAAGATCCGGGAGAACTCGCTGCTGGCATGGAAGGCACCCGATACCAGCCGGCGCCATGGTGCTGCAGGCGGGCGAGCAGGATGGCTGTCGGCAGATGGCGATGAAGCCACTCCGTCACTGGCTCCACATAGTGGTGCTTGATGCCGGGTTGAAGCGACCACAGCACCACCTGCCATCGCTGGCGGGCGGTGAGGTTGCTGGGCAACGCTGGATCTAGGCTCCACCTCAGGAACGCCGTCCACGCCCATCGCCACGTCCAGTCGGGCAGTCGCATCGCCATCACCGATTCCTCGGGGAGAGCGTATCTGTGCTTCAGGGGGCGGAAGAGTAGGCGCTGCCACGGATCCCCGGATGAGTGCGGAAGGGATCAGCGTTTCTTGGGGGTGGGGCCCGACAGCATGCCGGCCAGCGATGGCTTGCCGCGCTTCCTCGCCGGCTTTTCCTGCGACCGCTTGGCGATCTCGACCTCGATCGCCGTTCGGATGAAGTCGAGGCGGTACTCGCCGTCCTCCAGCAAAGCGTCGATCCGGCCGGTGGTGCCCTCGACCAGCGTCAGCTGGATTCGCTCGTCGAACTGTTTCGGTCTGCCCATGGCGAAGCTGTGCACGGGGGCAGGGGAGTCGTCAACGCGATTTCGTGCATCGGTAATGCCGTTTCAGCTACGCGAAGAACTTGCGCTAGGATTTCGCATGCATGATATTTTTTCGTGCATGCGAAACGGAGCGGTGGCGTGGTGACGGGAAGGATATGGCTGGCGGCTGCGACTGCATTGGTCACTGGGCTGGTCGGGGCGTTCAGTAAATTCGATGATCGGAAGGCTCCGTCCTGTCCCGACAAACGAGCCGCGTCCCGTGCCCGATGGATGGGATAGCAGTGGGCAACCGCTTGCCTGCCAAGTCGTTGCTGCTTTCCATCACATGCGCATACGCGACTTCGCAGCCGATCTGGTCAGGCGGTTCGGCACGACAAACTCGGGATAGCCTCTTCAGGACACGGCCGGCGCTAGACTAGACGCTGATGCCGAAGAGATGTCCAACACCTGCGCTGATCGCCATTGCCGCCGCGCCCCAGAACAGCACCCGGATGGTCGGGCGAAGGAGGGGGGCTCCACCGGCCTTGGCGCCAAGCGCACCGAGCGCGGCAAGGCACACGAGTGTCGTGATCACCACGGCCGAAATGGTCGTGCCCGCGGGCGCCACCACTGCCGCTATCAGGGGCAATGCGGCTGCGACAGTAAATGTCAGGCCGGACGCAAGGGCGGCCTGGAGCGGATTTGCGGTGTGGACCTCAGACAGCCCCAGCTCGTCCCGGACGTGGGCGCCAAGGGCATCCTTCTCGGATAGCTCCCGGGCCACCAGCGCCGCCGTTGCAGGTGACAGGCCGCGCGCCTCATAGATGGAGGCAAGCTCCCGTTCCTCCTCGGCGGGAGTGTCGAGCAGCGCCTGCTTCTCACGCGAGATGTCGGCGCGTTCGACATCGGACTGCGAGCTGACCGAGACATATTCGCCCGCAGCCATCGACATGGCACCGGCTGCTAAACCGGCCACGCCGGCGATCAGGATGGCGCCGGGACCAGGATTGGCAGCAGCCACGCCGACTATGAGCGAGGAGACGGAGACGATGCCGTCGTTGGCTCCGAGAACGGCGGCGCGGAGCCAGCCGGCGCGGTTGAGGAAGTGAACTTCTTCGTGGGCCGATTGGTAGTTCAGGGTCATGGTCGTTCACGGCGATGCCGTGTCCTCTTGTGCTGCCGAATTC